>CALZJV010000572.1 GCA_945787595.1 uncultured Desulfobacterales bacterium
TCAATCCAAAAAGCGAAATTACAACTTGGTGAAGAATCTAACAGACTCACTTGGATTGAAGCCGATGTTACAAAATTTAGCTTTAATGAACAGTATGACGTCTGGCATGATCGTGCCGTATTTCATTTCTTAACGGAAGCTGAAGAAAGAAAAGGATATATAAATTCACTTAATCAAGCCTTAAAGCTGAATGGACATCTGATCATTGCAACCTTTAGTTTGGATGCCCCGCTAAAATGTAGCGGACTTTCTGTTGCAAGGTACAGCTCTGAGACGCTGCATAATGAGCTGGGAGATAATTTTAATTTGGTAGAATATTTCTTACAAGATCACGTGACGCCATCAGGTGTATCACAAAATTTTATCTTTTGCCGATTCATCAAGCTTGCATGACGAGGCAGACATATGATTTTTAAATACACAGGAAGAAGCGATAAATTGGAAAGGTTCATTCCAAAAGCCGAATTTAGCGTAGGCCATCTGACCAAGCTCAGGGCAATTAACACTATGGTAAAGGCAGAGTTTAATTAACTCTGCCTATTTATTTATACACAACCGTTCTGCTATCCAATAGATAGCTACTCATACAACCGCAATAGTCGATTAAATACTGATGATCGTTTTTTCACCGATTTATCAGGCAAAACGTTAGATAGCTCCCTTTAAAAAAAACTTACTCAAACAGTCACTGTAGTTCCGATATCATTATCTTGTAGATGTGATTCCCAACATCTCGGGATAGTTGGTTACCAGGTTCAAATGAGTGGCGTTGTCGATTCCCGGGCGCACAGGTACCATCTCGCCTCCGTGTTCAAAGGCGAATCTTCGAACAGCACGGATTTCCAGAAACCAGCCGGGACAGGTTACATCTACCGCCGTTGGCTCCTGATTTTGAAGGTCACCGGCATTAATTTTGTCACACGCAAGCGGAACTGACCCAGCCCTGGGATCGGTACTCCCCCGACCGATCCAATGAAAATGCAGGAAACTCCCCGGTTGAGTGATTTGTACCCGATTGACCAACCATACCGGATGGTCGTTACCGTTGACGCCGCTATGATAGAGGAATTTGGCCATACCCGGTTTGCCTCGCATGATCCAGCCAACAACACATTTAATGTCATCGACCCCGCACTCTTCATCTCGACCGGCACCCCGGGGATGCCGTGCGATTGGCAGACCTGAAACCGGGTCGGTTTCCCCTGTAAATATAACGTAAAAGAATCCAAACAGACTTTTAGGTTCACTACCCACAAGCCTTAGTCGGGTGTCTTGGTGGGTATCGATATGATTATCAAATAAAAAGGTAAAAGGTGGATTATGCAATTGGTCCGCCGCCAACGCCCCGGATGAGCTCAACAGAAAAATTGTAATGGTCAGCAGCATTAACTTGACTTTGGAAAATCTATTCTCATTATTCATTTTGCGTCTCCTTTCCTATCAATTTAAGCCAGATAAAAAATTGGCGTATGATGTATCTGGCGAGAAGTGTGGGACTATTCCCTTAGCCTCAGAAATAAATATAATGCAGCTTCGCTGAGAATCATCAAAATTACCGGTTTCAATTTCAGAGATAAATTATTGGACATGAATCTTTTTAATTATGTATTATCTTGTAGGAAACATTTTATCTTGAAAAAAAATGAGGACCCGTCAGGAGATTTTAGAATGCAAATTCTCAGGATGACAATAATGACCCTTCTTTTGCTGTTGCTCGGTCATTTACACGCTTATGCTGGGCAACCTTTAAAATTGGAAGCAAAAGAGGGGTTTTACCAATTTCCGTTTTTCGATACACAAACCCCGGTTTGGTCCTACAATGGCCAGATCCCAGGCCCCATAATCCGCAGCAAAGTAGGCACTACGCTGGTAATTAATTTCGTAAATGGGTTAAAAGAGCCGTCGAGTATCCACTGGCACGGCTTACGTATAGAAAATGCCATGGACGGAGTGCCGGGCGTCACCCAGGATCCTGTCGAACCTGGAAACAATTTCATATATCGCCTAAAACTAGAAGAGGCGGGAACTTTTTGGTATCATCCTCATTTCAACTCCAGCGAACAGTTGGAAAGAGGCCTGAAAGGGGTGTTCATTGTCGAGGAGGCTGAAAAACAGCCCTGGTCGCGAGATCTGATATGGCTGATGGACGATTGGCTCCTGCAAAAAGATGGCAACATCTACCCACAATTTAATACCGGTCGCGATCTTATGCACGATGGTCGCTGGGGCAACGTGCCGACCATCAATGGCAGGTTCCGGCCTGAGTTTACGGTGACGGTGAAGCCGGCCGAACGTATCCGTCTGCGGCTGATAAACGGTGCCAATGCCCGTATATTTTCTCCGCGCATCGAAGGGCTCTCAGCCGACGTCATTGCAGTGGACGGAAAACCGGTTACCGAAATCTTTCCGCTTGACAGGTTCGTGTTGTCTCCGGGCAATCGAATCGATCTGGATATTACGATACCAGAACATGCTGGAGGGGAAATTTTCGCAGTGGAGGACAAGTTTACCAGAGAAGCATTTCAGCTGGCTTCCATTAAGGTAAACCAATTAAAACCCATTAATTCACCTAAATTTAGCCCCCCGACTGAAGCAAACTTTATTCCTGCCCAGATGTTTGAAAAGGTAAAAGTGGAAAAAACGTGGGATTTAAACGCCATTCGTGGTGGCAAGTTTGGAATCGGGTGGACCATGAACCAGAAACTGTGGCCCGATGCTGACAAGGTTGATTATCCACTAGGTGTACCCAGGAAAATCATTTTTACAAACAGTAGTTCGCGGCTTCACCCAATGCACATCCACGGGGTATTCTTCCGAGTATTGGAACGTAATGGCAAGAATGCAATTGAGCAATTTACGCGGGATACAGTCCTGGTAGGCCCCAGGGAAAGTGTCACAATTGGTTTTGTACCAGAACATCCCGGAATTTGGCTTACCCATTGCCACATCCAGGAGCATGCTGAAGCGGGCATGATGACGACTATCGAAGTAAAGAATTAAAACTTGAATTCGATAATTTTGTGATAGAAAAAATTAAAGCCCTAGCTCTACTTTGTCAGATTTACTTTTACTTCCATCCCTTAATATAACATATTGATATAGCATAACAAAAAAATGACTAAAATGATCTAAATTGCCTAAAATGCCTAAAATTATGGAAACGCTACGCTCTATCTGTTTTGTAAGATTGACAGAATACCGTAATTTTAGCTCATTTACTTAATCTGCACTATAAGTCGTTGAAATTAAATTAGAATAAGTTATAAATATAATGTGACAAAGTAGAGCTAGTAATTCCTTTGAAGATCCGTATTTATGCTCGCCGCCGTAAATAAAAATACAAAAGAATCCCTGCGGCAATCATCAGCAGACAGAGGATCTGTCCCATGGAAAAGGAGAGCAGGACAAATCCCAGATGTGCATCGGGTTCGCGGAAGTATTCAATAAAAAATCTCACAATACCATAACCGATCAGGTAAAGCGCGAGCATCGCGCCACCGGGTATTTTTGTTTTACGGATACTCCACAAAATGGCGAATAGGAAAATGCCCTCAAAAAAGGCCTCATAGAGTTGCGACGGATGTCTGAGTTCCCCGGCAGGAGCCATGGGAAAATACATACCGATGGATGATGTCGTCACCCGGCCGAAGAGTTCGCCATTAATAAAATTCCCCAGACGCCCAAACGTGTATCCCAGCGGTATAACCGGCACAAACAGATCAACTCCGCTCCACCAATCCAGCTTGGCTTTGTGAACATAAACCCAGGCGGCAAGGGCCACACCAATAAGTCCGCCATGGTATGACATACCTGAAATTCCGGTAAAGGTGATGCCATTTGAAAATGAAAAGGGAAGAATAATTTCGAGTGGATGTTTAAAATAATAGGAAAAATTGTAAAACAGCACATACCCCAGGCGGGCACCGACGATCAGGCCTATAATCAGATAGGTCGAGATGTCCTTGATCTGATCGGTGCTAAATTCGAATCGCTTTTCATGTTTGAGGCGGTAGAGAACCAGAAAAAACGTGATGGCAAAAGCCACAATATACATCAAACCATAATACTGGAGCTTAAACCAGCCGATTTCAAAAATAACGGGGCTTATGTTCTGCGGCAGATGCTGCCACCATGTCTGGAAATCGTACATGTTTGTCGACTTTCCTTAATACAGATATCGTTGATTGGTTGATTAGTTGATTGGTTAAGTGGTTGATTGGTTAAGTGGTTGTGAATATGGATTTATCCCATATTTGCAACATAATTGGAAACATCATGTTTCAAAAGAAAAAACAATTAGGACACAGATGACCACGGATTATCACAGATTAAAAAGAAAGTTTGTTTCGCCTTTGGCGAGAAAGGACACATAGCAAGCAGACAGCTATGTATGTCTGAACATGGTTCCGCCGCCAGGCGATTTGTACTTATCTGCGGTTATCTGTGAAAATCTGTGTCCCCAAAATCTTTAAACAACAATCGTAACATTCTGCAATTATGACTATAATTTGCCTAATAAATCAGTAAACCAGTAAACAATTCAACCAGGTCTCTAATAATCGTAATTACGCATATTATAATAAGAAAATACAGTGTTTACCCTATTGATTTTGTTTATTTTTTTGCTAAGGATAAATACATGAGGGGGCTGCATGGTATCAACCTCTCAACCTCTCCTTTTTTGGGTGGTTCGTTCTGAACCACCCTTTGTATTTTTACGGCAGAGTGTACGAAGTATATCAAAATATTGATCCGCCGGCTTCCATCTCGGAGAAAGGTGGACCTTAAATCTAAATTCTAAAATTAAAAATTTATTTATCTAAACCTTCTCGACAAACAGCCGCATCGTCCCTCCACACACATCTCCTCCTTTCGTACCCAGGTCATCCAAGAGGCTTACCTCGATGAGTTCGGTTTTCTTTGGGGTAAGAAGACAGCGAAAGGCGGCACTTTTTACCTGGCTTTCACCGCATCCCCCTCCCACGGAACCGAAGACGGACCCGTCTGCACATACAATCATTTTGGCCCCAACCTCACGCGGGGTGGAACCGGCAGTTTCAACGATAGTGGCCAGACAAACTGCGTTGCCTTGATCTTTTAGATCTGCAATTTTTTTAAAAATTTCCTGATCGGTCATGGGTCAATTCCTACAGCGGCCCTCAGTAACCGGGCCTGATGGGGGCCTTTCCGGCGCACGCACACCAGTTCGGCAGCAATGGAAAGGGCTATCTCCCCGGGGGATTCGCCTCCGATGGGAGCCCCGATGGGAGTGAAGATTTCCTGCAGACGTTTTTTAGGTATGCCTTTTTTTTCCAGCATCTCGAGCACAAAACTAACCCGGCGGCGACTTCCAATAAGCCCGATATAAGCCGTATTTTTCTTTAATACCTCCAGCAAACAATCTGTATCGTGCTCGTGACCGCGAGTGATCACCACCACGTAGGTAGAAGAATTCATGGGAAAATCACGTAATGCAATGCTAAATTCCTGCGTGATGATATCACATTCCGGAAACCGGGCCGGATTGGCAAAATCGTCACGATCATCGAGCACGCTGACCTTAAAGCCCAGCTCACGGGCAAAACGCGCCAGGGGAACGGCGATGTGACCGGCACCGCATACGAGCAACCTCTTTTCAGATGAAAGAACATCAAAAAATACACGGACCCCTTTTTCTATATCAATTGATCGGCTTTGTTTCTCGTTGAGGGACTTCTGTGCCAGTTTTCTTAATTTTAAATCCGATTGTCTAGTGCCTAAATCTCCCTCCATTGATCCATCGCCAAAAACGATGGTCTTTCCACCAACGGCAATATCCGGGTTTTTTGAAGCGATAACCGTGGCAAGGCAGATGGTTTCTCCTTTTTCCATCAATTTGTTTACGTGCGCGATGATATCCATTTTTTATTAATTTATCTCGCGCCAAGGCGCAAAGATCGCAAAGATTATTTATAAATTTTTCTTAGTCGGCTGTTTTTTGGCCGGAGGAGGCGCTTATAGGAAAATTTAATGGCCTTCTTTAGAATATGAGGCAAAATTTGTGCTTCATTCCCATCCAGGTGAGTGAGAGCCCCGCCTCAGACCGGAAAGAAACATAACAAATATTTCAACTGCTGGCAAGATAGCGTTGATTTCCATCTGCACCACTGTTGGAATGTGTCTATTTTGTCCTGACCTATACACAGTTGCATGGGTTCGGACGCTGGGGATAATCCTAAGTAGTGCCCGTCCATAAATCGGTTAAAATCAGTTTGGGCACTTTATGGTGTTTCCAATCCAGAAATGCGGATTTTTGTCCAAGGTCAAGGAAATCAAGCGTTTGTGCGGAGACGCAATGGTTCTGTCTTGACCGGTATTATAATGCATATTATAATGCGAATTAATATCCATAAAGGGAGGTGCTGATGAAAGCAGCTGCGAAGACCGAGCGGATAACCATACTGGGTACCCCAGAATTTAAAGCTTACCTGATTCGTGAGGCCAAGCGGGAGGGAATCAGTGTATCCCAGTTTGTGCGGCAGCGTTGCGAGAACAAGCCGCAAACCCAAGACGAGGAAATTTTGGCCACTCTGGTAAAAGAGGTCGGGGCGGCCACAGCGAGGGCCTCGGCTTCTTTAGAAAAAGGTTTGTCAGATGTCGAGCTGGTTTTAGCTGAATTGAGGAGGAAATCTTGAGCACCTTAAAAGACGTCATGTCGGCGATGAAAGAGGTTTTGTTTTTAACCGATAAAGTTGATCGAGCCGGGGCTGCATTGTCTGAAATTTCCAGTGAGCTAAGAGAGCATGACCGCCGTCTGATTCGACTTGAAACAATTGTTGAAATTGCCAAGAACCAGCCCCCTCACTCCAGTTCGAAAATCCCACCAATCAAAAAAGTCGAATCTTAGTGCTCTCATTCTTAATTACAGTTACGTATTAACAGTCTAATTTTTCACCACAGAGGCTCGGAGGACACAGAGAATTAATATCTTTTTGCTCATCAGGAGACGGCGATGGGCAAAAATAAATGAACCTTTGGTGATCATAGCATTGTTTTTCAGAATTAAGATCATCTTATAGTCAAAACGTTGATGCTTAATGATTGTAAAATGTTACAAAAAATAATTTGAACCTGTCAATTGACATATCACATAATCTATTGTACTGATTCAAGATTCACTAAAAATTCTCATCTATTATGTCTTTTTGTTAAATCACATCAGCACGAGGCGATTGTGGAAAAAAGACATGCCATCATTGAATCGGCTACACGGCTCTTTGGTTCAATAGGGTTCGATGCGACCACCACGCTTGAGATTGCGGATGAAACCGATGTAACGGAGCCGCTTATCTATTATCTCATTTCTCATCTTTTTGACTTACCCAAACACACCGCCACGGTGTCTCAAAAAATTAACAATATAATCATCTTTTCTGGTTATTCTGAACCTGAGAAAATTGAGAAAGCTTTCAAAGCTGGAGCGGACTTATATATCGCTAAACCTGTGGATATTTTGACGATAAAACAGATTATCGAAAATGCAGCAAACTCATCAGAATTTCCGAGCAAATATATACAAGAAATAGATCGAGTCTTTGCCCCCTATTAGCCAACATCTAACATATTTTTAGCGTGATACAATAATATTGCGCTATTTGCTTTAATTTATTTATGAGCCATGGCAATTGAGGATGCTTGACATACGCCTGAACACAGACGGGCCGGAAAAAGCTTCTTTTGTTGAGGCATATCATTCCCCCGACAGTGCAAACTGATGGCAACGAAAGAGTTGAAATTCTATACTTCTTCGATAGCTAAGGTCAAATAATGGGGTCAAAGCTTGAATAGTGAATAATTATTGACAAACACCAGATGCATTGATACTGCTGGATGTTTATGAGCAGAGCGTGGCGTATTGAATACGAAGGTGCTTTATACCACCTGCTATCGCGGGGCAATGATCGTAACGATATTTTTATCGACGAGTTGATGACAAATCATTATTTATGTAGAGCTCTACATAAGATATGATTGCTCATTAAACAATAGGTATGAAAGATGATTGAGAATCGCTATTTTATTAAGAAAGCTATTTATCGATGCACGTCTCGCTTATCAATCCTGAAAAAATAAAAGCTAATCAGCGATTAAATAATACCGGCGTAGGTCTCTTTCTGAAAACAGATCTTTTGGGTAGCATCCCCCCAGCGCTTTTTTTCTGCCAGCAATTGTAAAAACAGCTCCCCGTTCTTTACCACTCGTCCGCCTACAACATCGACACCGCGGGCAAAAAGCGGATCCGGGAAATACCCCGCCGTAGGGCCAAGAATGGAGACAAATGCAGCCGGTGAACAGTGGGCAAGAATCTCATCTAGTGAATTGTTCAATATGGTTGTACTGGTGCATAAGATTTTATTGCAGGTGCTCAACTCCGTTGGATCCAGGGTAATAGGCAGGTCGGGGTACCTTTGGACAAGTTGCTCTTTTTTTTCAAGGACAACCATTTTCGCTCCGGCTTTCTTAATGGTCTTAATCAGGGGGGTGAATAAACCGACCATACCAACGTTATCCCCTGCGGAGATCGACAACAGTCCCAGGGAATCAGTAGCGGAATCAACTGCATAATTTGTCTCTCTCATAACATGCTGACATATTGCGTTAATGGCTGCCAGACTGACCATCGCTTTAATAGGATCGTCCCAGCCGAATTCAAGCGCAAATTCCCGCGGGTTTTTCCCGACAAAATCCAATGGTTGCAAAGTAGTGTATTCTTCCATTTTTTCATCGGGCAGGAGAACATAGCTGATGCCGGTCGCGCCGCCATCCAGACGCATTGCCATAAACTCGGCATCTTTTGGTTGACCGCCCTTATAGAAAGGCGGGAAGAAAATGTTTGCAATTAACGGAATCGAGTATTTATCCGTCAATTCGATGACCATCTTTCTGAATTCATCTGTTAGACTCATTGCAATTTTCCGACTTTAATATTTAAGATACGAGTGTTGCTGTCTCTATTTTTTATCTTAGCGTTCAAATTATGCACTTTCAAGCTATTAAATTGATGGAGTTTAATTTTATGAAGAAAGTTATTTATTTTTTGATGGATGTCCCGCATATCCCGAGCAAAACGGTATTATCCCAGGTTTGGTTACCGGCAACCTGGAAAAGATTGCCCGTGCCAAATTGGAAAAAATCGGAATTAACCATTAATGGGCGATCCCGGTCCCTTGTAAGGTAAGCGAGTTGACTTAAGTCAAAGAATAAAAACATCTTGCAGTGATATATAAAGCCATAATGGATAGAAATAATGTAACCCAGATAAAAATAGGCACACACAGATTCGGTATTGTGGGCCTTAAAAAAGCGCTCGAGAACATGGCGGAGGCCTATGCGGAACAGGCTGATGACGTAGTGGCTGAAGAATTATTAAATCGCCTATCAAAAAAGAATTACATCCCTAAAAAGGTACAAAAGAAATACGGGCATGCATTTGTCAGGGAGTTCAGAAGATTTCTCGGTCAGCCTTTTGATGATGAACACTCTCAAGGACTGGAGATTAAAGTTCTTGGAGCGGGCTGCGTTGTTTGTGATAGTCTCGAAAATAAGGTCATGGAAGCGTTGACTGAAATGAACCTGGCTGCTGAACTTGAACACATCAGAGATGGTGACCAAATTGCTGAATACAAGGTCAAGGGGACCCCTGCTTTGATTATCAACGGCAAAGTGATGTGTTCGGGCACAACGCCACCAAAAAATGAAATTATAAAATGGCTGGAAGAAACCGGCTGCTGTAAAAAATCAGGAAAAATAATGGACAAACCGGAACCGGTATTTATAAAGAACATTACTTTGTCAGATGTTCATAATCTTGCTGAACTGGTGGAGTATGAGGAAGGGCGCGTCGTCAGCAGAACATTTGCTCAAAATTCGTCTCTCAGTCTAACCCTTTTTGCCTTTGACAAAGGAGAAGGCGTCAGTACACATACAGCGCCGGGTGATGCAATGTTACAGGTCCTGGATGGTGAGGCGGCTGTTGATATCGGCGGCAAAGAGATGACCGTGTGTGCCGGACAGGTCGTGGTGATGCCGGCCAACGTCCCTCACTCTGTCACCGGCGCTAAGCGGTTTAAAATGCTTTTGACGGTAGTTAAATTTCAAAATTTATAACCTGGATTTTGAACGTGTTGGAGGCTTTCATATGCAAGACACTTAAGGGCGAAGTCGTAGTCTGTTACTTCGAGCCCTTAATAACGCTGCAGATGAAAGCCTCCGGCTCGCCCGCAGGGTGAAAATTAATGAGATAAATCGACTATCATTCTTTTTACTTATTAGGTATTTTGCCTTACTACTAAAATTCTCACAATCTGTTGTTATTAAATATTATTCAAACTTCTCATTAATTTTCATGCAGAATTCAGGTATAAATTGGAGGTAATATTATGGGAGAATGTGGTAACTGTGGCGGCGGAGCCAATCCTTTCTCAGAAGGTAGAGAACTTGTTGAGTTTGTATATAGTGCCCATGGTGGAGCGGTAAAAGACCAACTTATTCCCAATGGTGGTTTGAACACTAATTGTCAAGGATGCGGTGCCGAGTTCACCTTAACCACATTTATTGGCAAATGTTCTGAATGTGCAGGAGTGCATGCAGTCTCCCCACCACAGTGTCATGATGCCTCAAACATCCAGTTTGCCGGCAAGGACTACAAACTTCCAGATTGATGATCTCTGCCGGCCACTATAGACTGTCCCGGTCGTGTTTAAATATTTTTTCCTGGTTGTTTCCCCGGTTGATCACATGATAATACGCACCCGGATATTCAACGCGCAGCGGGCGTGCCATTTACTTTGCCACTATTTTGAAAGATTTTCAGTGTGAGGCTAAAATACGGGGTGAAAGCTGATATGTCAATTTCCTCTCATTTACTGATAAGTGTGACCCATATTAAACTGATTTTCTGATAAATGAGATGGTTTTGAGATTGGGCTGTGAATGAATTTAATAAAACGATCATCATGCCTCTAAAATTTCGAGTACATACCTTTTCCGGAGCTTGCCAGCAGCTGCACTTAAAATAGTTCGGATTGCCTGAGCATTTCTGCCCTGCTTGCCAATGACCTTCCCCATATCACCCTTGGCAACACTAAGTTCCAAAACTACGGTGTGGCCACCTTCAACTTCAGAAACCGAAACCTCTTCTGGTTGATCAACCAAGGCTTTTACAATATCAGATATCAGATCCTTCATTGTGCCATTTCCCCCTTTCCGTTCCCGATAGAATGCATAAAACAAATCAACCTATACTGAACTGGTTTCGGCTTGCAAGGCTAAAATAATCTGGGATCTGTAACGGTGAATCGAATTTGTTCGGGAATGGGATACCACAGGAAGAAAAAAGGGGAGACTCCGAAGAGTCCCCCCGGATGGTGCACAGTATAAGATCAGCTTATATCCAGGTCCACTTCAAAAGCACCAAGAGGACAGAATAACAAAATGTATGAAAATGTCAACCTTTCCCGGTCGTTTTTAAATATTTTTTCCTGGTTGTTTCCCCGGTTGATCACATGATAATACGCACCCGGATATTCAACGCGCAGCGGGCGTGCCATTTACTTTGCCACTATTAAGATGTGACCCCTATCTTTTCCCTATCTTTTCCTCCAATTTAAAAGGGGCAGGCGCAAGACCGTCGCTTTTACGAGGTCGATACTGGATGCTCGATACTTGATGCTGGATATTCAGGAATACACCGGGAGTGAAATCCAGAAACATCCAGTATCCAGAAACCAGTATCCAGGATCAATCAATTTCTAGCTAATCCATCCTAACATGTTCCGTCATTTCCGACAGGTCGATCTCTTTTTCGCCTGTCTTTTCAAATTTCAACGCTCGATTTCTAAATTCAGCGGCATCGATTTTTTCCTTGACCCACTCGTGCCAGGTTTCTATCTGAGAAGAGACAATTGAGTTAAAATCTTTGGATGGATCGAACCGGGACATGGCACGAAACTGAGAGTTTCCGGGTTTCAGTCCTTCTTTGATCTCATAGTTTTTATAGGACCATGTTTTTTGCATTTTTAACCCCCTGTAAATAATTTTGTGATCGCGCAGTTTGAGCCGAAGTTCGAATAAATTCGGATCTTCCAGGCATTATATCGATTACCATTGCCCTGTTAATTTAAGACCCAAAACATCAGCTGTCTACATAAACTTGAGCGTTGCCGCTGTTCAACCTCGCACCGGTGAACGCAGCATCAAAGTGGCCCCCAGGCCCGCCGTGCTAATCAGGGGCAGGCACCAAAACACCACGCGGTAGCTGCCGGTAAGATCAAAAACATAACCGGCCGCCAGAGGGCCGATAGCCCCCCCGATGGTGGACGCGAAAATCATCATGCCAAAAATGGCGCCGTGGGAAGCGGTGCCGAAGAACTCGGCAATCAGCGGCGACATGATGACAAAAAATCCTCCGTGGGCAAATCCGTAGACGGTGGCAAA
Organism: uncultured Desulfobacterales bacterium; assembly: GCA_945787595.1. Next base: position 12,475 of record CALZJV010000572.1, read on the forward strand.
CACGAAGAGCATCCACAGCCGATTCGCCAGCAGCAGCCATCCCAGACTGACACACAGGAAACCATAACAGATGGTCAGGGCCCATTTGTTTCCGATGCGGTCGATGGAATAACCCATGATAAACCGGCCGACAATGCTCAACCCCCCCGATGATAGCCAGCACGCGGGTGGCCCAACTGGAGGGGATGCCCAGGTCGATGGCATGGGGCACAATGTGCAGCAGTATCGTGTACACGCAGACCAGCAGGAGAAAGTATGTCGTAAAGATCAGCCACAGCTGCAGATTCTTCAAAGCCTGCCGCAGGCTAAATCCTGTTTCGCCGGCCTGGGCGATCTTGGCAGTCGCCCGGCCGTCACCGTCGGGGCGCAGGCCGCGTCTGGCCGGATCACGAACCAGCAGTTGGGACAGTCCGATGAACGGGATCAGCACCACGATACCCATGGCAAAAAACGCCGTCCGCCAGCCAAAGGCCGTGATAAACCAGTTGGCAAACAGCGGCATGACCAGCATGCCCATGCCGGTTCCCACCTTGAGAACGCCGCTCATGCGGCCCCTTAAGCGGACGAACCAGCGGGCAATGGTGGACAGCAGCACCACGTCATTTCCGCTCATACCGATCCCTACCAGCAGGCTGTAGAGCAGGTAAAGCTGCCAGAGTGATGTCAGCCTGGACATCAGCAGGTAGCCAACCCCCAGGAAAATACCGCTGACTGCCATGATGAACCGGGGCCCCATCCGGTCATTGAGCCGTCCCAGCAGAATGCTGGAAAGACCGTACACGCAGAAACTGACGGAAACAGCCCCCGAGATACCTGCCCGGGACCAGGTGTATTCGTTCATCAGCGGATTGAAAAATACGCCGAAGCTGTTGTAAGCCCCCCACCCGATGGCTTGCAGCAGGAAAGAGGCCGCCACCAGGACGTATCCATAGAAAAACCGATTGCCCCTGCCGGCATGTGGCTGCCTTTTGCCGGTGTCTGTCATCACTTTGGCTGATTTTCCATTTCAATTATGGATATCTATGTGCTTTCCCGGATAACCCTTTTTGTTCGATTTCAAGAATTCCATGATTCTAATGATTCGTCTACAGATTCCGCAACGGCTTAAAAAGATATTCCAGACCGTTTACTTTAATCTCATAAACCATGCGCAACATATCGCCCAGTTGTCCGGTCGGAAATCCCTTTTGGGCAAACCAAACCACATAAGGCTCAGGTAAGTCGATCAAACGCCTTTCCTTATACTTGCCAAACGGCATCCGCATCTTGGCCAATTTTAGCAAGACCGCCGTATCCGGTATGCATTCATTTTCTTCGTTCATTTAATCCTGTCAATTAACTTTCTATGATCACACCGCATTCTTCGCACCGGTATTGTGCCGTGCCGGGTTTTTCAGCATCCATCGCATCAAAATCATAGCGTTTCTCGTTATGTATCTCATAGCATTCCGGGCAGAAGCTGTCCCCCAGTTCTGCGGATGTGATGGTTAAGTGACAGTGCCGGCACTGCAGCCGACTTTTCTTTTCGGGTAATAATACGAGTGTATCGTGGCTACAGGAAGTCATTTCAGGTGTCATCCGTTTATTTCTGCCGGAATATATTTTGAGATCTCAGATTCATTACAAAGTAGCAGCAAATAACCATGCGAGTAAAGGTTCTGCCTCTGTCGTATCCCCAATGATCAAAAGTCCAGCAGGTACTAATAAGTTTATTATTTTGACATGGTTGGCGTATGAGCAAATGCGTATTTGGACTGTCCGATTTTACCACCCGCTGCGCTCGAGGCACAGAGGCCACAGAGGCGTATTATTATTTTCCTTTGCCGGGAGACGACGGCAAAGGAAAAACAACTGCCGATAGTTGGCAAATAGGGAAACGCGCTAAGCTGGCTGCCCGCAGAGCTGAGACATTTGTCGGACCGTCGTCTCCCGGTCCGGCAAAAAACAACTTCTCTGTGTGCTCCCACCGGGGCGTAGGCCTTTCTGAGCTGTAGGCTATACAAGCCGGAAGCCTATGGGCCGGAGGCCATGTCTCTGTGGTGAATATATTTTTGAAACTACACCAGATCCATGTCTAATTAATTATTGTCTCCTTAGTACGTCAACTCAGCCATCAACGTCCCCGAGTCACCTATCCAAAAAAACGATGATGGTTGGCATGGACATGATCGCCGATTCGTTGAACCCGTTTAAGCTCATCGCTTGACAGTGGGCCAAGCTGTAAGGCTTTAAGAGCTTGACGCATCTCTTCTATGTTCTTGGGTCCTGACATACAGACATCCACGGCTTGATGTGACATGACAAAACGGTAGCAATCCGTTCCGCTGAGCGGTGTTTCTCCGGTCGGCATTTTGCCTGGATTGAGCAGATCGCCCCAACGGGTTGCCGTTTAGGTCACGATGCCGGGACTATCATTGGCAGGCAGCCGGTTGAAAACATCAGTTTCAGCACCCCGGTGGGCAGCGTTGTAACGCACATGAAACAAGTCAAATCGCAAATCGTCCGCCAATTGTGCAAACATGGGGCGCTGGTGACCCGATACCGCCAGAAACCGAAACATGCCTTGGTCGCGCAAGGCAAGCGCCCGGTCTAAGATGCGGTTTGACTTG
>CALZJV010000573.1 GCA_945787595.1 uncultured Desulfobacterales bacterium
ACGCTCAGAAAGAATAAATTGCGCTCCTTTTTGACCGCATTCGGAGTGTTTTGGGGCATTTTTATGCTGATCATCATGGTGGCAGCGGGAAACGGGCTTTACAATGGTGCCATGCATGATTTTCAAAGCCTGGCCGCCAACAGCGTTTTTCTCTGGACGCAGCCCACCACCCTGCCGTTTAAGGGTTTTCCCCGTGGCCGCAAATTCAACTTCGATAATGATGATATCAGGGCGCTTCGGAGTCATATCCCCGAAATCGAGTACCTTGCCCCCCGCAATCAGTTGGGCGGTTTCAGGCAGGTCACGAATGTCACCAGAGGATTGAAAAATGGTGCATTTAACATTTATGGCGACTACCCGGAAATCGCCCATATCTCGCTGATGGACATCATGTCCGGCCGATTTATCAATTATATGGATTTAAAGGAAAAAAGGAAAGTTGCGGTAATCGGAACCAGGGTTCGTGAAATTTTGTTTGACTCCGATGAGGATCCTATCGGACAGCATATCATGGTAAAAGGTGTCTATTTTAAAATCATCGGTGTATTTGAATCCAGAAAAGAAGGCGATGAGGCCGAAGAGGAAACCCAGGCGATCTTTATCCCCTTTACCGTATTTCAGCAGGCCTTTAACTACGGTAACCTTGTGGGCTGGTTTTCGCTGACCGCCAAAAAAGATGTGCCGGCTTCTGAGGTTGAAAAAAAAGCCATTGCGTTTCTATCCAAACGCCATTCTGTGGCCCCCGATGACGTCCATGCCATCGGTCATTGGAATACCGAAAAAGAATATAAGAAAATGACTAATTTATTCACAGGCATCAACGCCCTGATCTGGTTTGTCGGTGCGTGCACGCTTATTGCCGGGGTGATCGGTGTAAGCAATATCATGCTGTTTGTCGTAAAGGAGCGCACCCGTGAAATTGGCATTAAACGCGCTATCGGTGCGACGCCGTATGCCGTTATCAGCCAAATTATGCTTGAATCCGTTTTGCTGACGACGGTTGCCGGTTATGTTGGATTGGTTATCGGTGTCGGCCTAACCGAACTGGTGGCCGTTGCCATGAAAGGGGCCGGCGGTGGATCGGAATTTTTTAAGAACCCGGAAGTCAGTCTCACGGTGGCGGCAACCGCCCTGGCGGTTTTGATTGTCTGCGGTGCTTTGGCCGGTTTGATCCCGGCTAAAAGGGCCGTCAGTATTAAGCCGGTTGAGGCCATTCGAAATGAATAATACTAACCCTGATAAACTGGAAAAAAATTGCCACAAAGGCACAAAGACACAAAGGGAATTCTTTGGTTAATATTAACTTTTGTGTCTTGGTGACTTGGTGGCGATAATGATTTGCCCTAAAATGCACAAAATTTGAAATTAAGATACTACGCTAAACAACGGGCCGAAAAATGAAACTGATTCTTAAAATACTAACCATCTTGCTCATTCTGGTTGTCTTCATCGGAACTATTTTCTATTTGTACAACAAGTCCAGAAAAAAACCGGTCGTGTTTAAAACTACCACGCCCTTTGAGACCAGTATCATTAAAAAGGCGGTGGCGACCGGTTCGGTTGTACCCCGCAAAGAAATAGAAATTAAGCCCCAGGTTTCCGGTGTGGTTGAGAAAATTTACGTCGAATCCGGCGATATTGTGAAAAAAGGAACTCTGATCGCTAAGATTAAAATCATCCCGGACATGGTCACGCTAAATAATGCCGAGGCCAGGCTGAAGAAGGCCAGGCTCAACCTGAAAGATAAAGATAGAGAATGCGAGCGGCGCAAAGCGCTGTTTAAAAAAGGCATCATCGCAGAATCCGAATTTTTGCAGTATGAACTGGCCTTCAGCAATGCCAAGGAGGAATTGGATACCGCTCAAAACAACCTGACTTTGATCAGAGAGGGCGTTGCCAAGAAATATGCCGACACTACGAACACCTTGATCCGTTCTACCATCGAGGGAATGATACTGGACATCCCTTTAGAAGAGGGCAATTTTGTGACTGAGACCAACCCCTTGAACGCAGGCACGACCATAGCATCGGTTGCGGATATGGGAGAAATGATTTTCAAGGGAAAGGTAGACGAATCAGACGTCGCTAAAATTAAGCCCGGGATGGATCTGATCCTTTCCATCGGGGCGATCGAAGAAGAGAAATTCGATGCCTCCCTGGAGTACATTGCACCCAAAGGGGTTGAAGAAAAAGGCGCCGTTCAATTTGAGATAAAAGCAAGACTAAAACTGAAGTCGTCGCATTTTATTCGCGCCGGCTACAGCGCCAACGCGGATATCGTTCTGGAAAGAAAAGATAAGGTGCTGGCCATCAGTGAGAGTTTGCTTCAGTTTGACAGCGAAACAGCCTTTGTCGAAGTTGAAACTGCGCCGCAGCAATTCGAGAAAAAATACATCAAGCTCGGTCTCTCGGACGGTATTAATATTGAGGTGATTTCAGGTCTAACCGCAAAAGACAAAATAAAAATATGGAACAGACCCCTGGAAAACTGAGTCAAGTGTTTGTTTTCTAATTCAAGATTTCCACTTTTCAGCATCTTCCTAGTCAAGGATAATTATAAAGGCTGCTTGGGAAATCCTGCAAATTTTAGGTTTCCAAAACAAATATATAGTAGTATCAAAGTATTGGCCGGGTTTGACTAGGCACGCAATATACAATTGGCTCATTATGTGGATTGGGTAGGAGAAACATACAATTTCCGAGGATTGTGAATTTGTCCAGCAAATCCTAACATTTTGATCCCATGGTTATTGTGGATTAGTTCGCCTAACTCACAACCCATCTGAACATTTCCCAATGTTTAAACCAAACACTTAGTCCACAACAAATTAAGGCTCAAAAAAGCGTGTATTTGTCATTATCTAACCTGTAAAATCATTAGCCGCGATTGAGGTTTTTTTAATCAAGACACCTGTATCGTTCATACCATTTCATCCTCTAAAAACGCTTGCAGTATCCATTTGAAACCTTATCGTTCATACCATTTCATCCTCTAAAAACGCTTGCAGTATCCATTTGAAACCTGAAGTTTTAGCCATATCTATTCCATATAGAATCCCGGCTTCTCAATCGGGTTAAATTTTAATCAGATATTTAGTATGAAATGTGTCATTCTAATTGAGGATGGATTCCGATTGGTCAATTCATTAACGCCCGAATTAGATTTGGGGTCATGGTATCTTTCGCAACTCACTATTTATAATCGCATTTGGATTTTTATCCAAGCAGAGAAAGGACCATATTATGAACTACGTGGGCAGGTATTTTTGGGCAGGGATTCTTCTTGCCTCGTTGATCGTGTCTTCGGCTCATGCCGGTGGGCTCTATTTGTACGAACTCGGAACCCCCGATGTGGGTACGGCTGCCGCCGGCTGGGCAGCCCGGGCCCAAGATGCAGCAACCGTCTTCACCAATCCGGCGGGGATGACCCTGCTTGAAAAGTCGGAATTGCTGGTCGGTGTCCAACCGCTTTATCTGCATGCGGAGTTTTCCCCGGACGCCGACACCACCACCTCCGGCAGTGACGGGGATGCAAGCACCTGGCTGCCTGCCGGCGGCCTGTATTATGTCCATAATTTGATGCCAAAGCTCAAAATCGGAGTCAGCGCTGTTGGTTACTTTGGTTTGGGATTGGAGTACGAAAACGACTGGGTGGGACGTTATTACGTTCAGGAAATTAAATTGCAAGCGTTGGGGGTTCAACCGGCACTGGCCTACCAAGTGACGGATTGGCTGTCGTTCGGTGTCGGGGTAGTGGCATTATACGGCGTGCTGGAAGAAAAAGTTGCCGTAAACAACATCGGCCCGAATCAATCGGACGGCAAGCTCAAGATTGAGGATAGTGACTGGACCTACCAGGTGAACCTGGGGGTTTTGGTGGAGCCGCGCAAGGGTACGCGCTTCGGCCTGACATATCTATCGGAGGGAGACCTGGAATTCAAAGACGAACCCGATTTCAGCAATCTTGGCCCCGGACTGGAGGCCATCCTACGGGCCAAGGGGCTACTCGACGCAAAAATAAAGATTGATTTTACCATGCCTCAGGCACTTATGCTCAGCGCCTACCACGAACTCAATGACCGTTGGGCTATTATGGGTAACCTGGGCTGGCAGGATTGGTCGGAGTTCGGCAAGGTGGGTGTCGCCGTGACCTCTGAGGATACCTCGAGTCTGCCTACGACAGCTCCATGGTGGACGACGAGGATCGAACCCCCGATCTGCCCTTGGGTGAGCAGTGCCGCTTCGGGCTGGGCGCTCGCTACGACTGGTCCAAAAAGCTGGCTTTGGGTGTGGGGTACACGTTTCTTTGGAGCGGGGATCTGGACATGGACGTTAACCGAGGGCCTTTGGCGGGAAGGGTTTCGGGTACGTATGAGAACACGTCAATGAACTTCATCAATTTCTACCTGAATTGGAAATTTTAATTAGATAAGACCGTGTCCTCCCACGAGATGTTGTGGCGTTTATATTTTAACGGTCTTAATATTATCGGTTGCAAGTTGCCTTTTTTTTAATTGTTATTAATGTATACAGAAGCAAGCAGTGCACGGTTTTGTTTGAAAACACAAATCGCAGGGTCAGTCCGATCTGCGATTTCTTAATAAATCATCAGATCGACATAATAATTAAGCACATCAACAAAAGACCTCTTTTCCCATAACATTAACGAAAGGAGATAGACCATGCGTTTATATATGAGATTGACAATGCGGCTAAAGATGGCAACGCTAACCCTTTTTGCGATAGTAACTTTCGGCTTCGCGTGTCCGGCATTTGCCGGTGACACCGTGGGGTTACCGGCCCCGACCTCGGCAACAGGAGGCGCATTCCCTGCGCAGAAGCACTACTCGCCCTATGCGGGGCGCAACTTCCCGACCCAGGTTTTTTGGGGCGACACCCACCTGCATACTGGAATGTCGATGGATGCCGGCGCGTTTGGCGCACGGCTTGGACCGGAAGACGCTTACCGCTTCGCACGCGGCGAAGAACTTACTTCTTCGACGGGCTTGAAGGTCAAGCTCGACCGGCCGCTCGACTTTCTCGTCGTGGCCGACCACTCCGATAACATGGGATTTTTCCCGCGCCTGTATGCTGGAGACCCAGAGATGCTGGCCGATCCGACGGGCAAGAAGTGGTACGAGATGATCCAGGCCGGTGGGCAGGAGGGGGTCAAAGCCGCCACCGAAATCATTATCGCTTTTTCCCAGGGTACCTTCCCCGAGAAACTGAAGTCGCTTCCGGGTAGTTCAGCCTACCGCTCCGCTTGGGAGGAAACCATAGAGGCAGCCGAAAAGTACAACGATCCGGGTGGATTTACCGCCTTTATCGGCTACGAATGGACCTCCAACACCGGTGGCAACAACCTGCACCGGGTGGTGATTTTCCGTGATGACGCCGACAAGGCCGGACGCGTGGAACCTTATACGACCCTAAAGCCCCTGGGCAGCGACAATCCGCGCGACCTGTGGAAATGGCTGAATAACTACCAGGACAAGACCGGCGGCCGGGTGCTCGCCATTGCCCACAACGGCAACCTGAGCAACGGGATCATGTTCCCCATCGTGGAGTCGTTCAGCGGCCAGCCGGTGGACCCCGAATATGCACGGACCCGGGCAAAGTGGGAACCGCTTTACGAGGCGACCCAGATCAAAGGCGACGGCGAGGCCCATCCGTTCCTGTCGCCAAACGATGAATTCGCCGACTATGAAACCTGGGACCAGGGCAACCTGGACCTCAGCGTTCTGAAGGAGCAGGACATGCTCCAATACGAGTATGCCCGCAGCGCCCTACAAATTGGCCTGCAGCTCGAAAAAGAGCTTGGCGTCAACCCGTACAAGTTCGGAATGATCGGATCCACAGACAGCCACACGGGGCTTGCGACGGCCGGCGAGGACAACTTCTTCGGCAAGCACTCGGGCGCGGAACCGGGGCCGAAGCGCTGGGAGCACCCCATGGCCCAGATCGGTGACAAGAAATACGAGGGCTGGTCAATGGTAGCATCGGGCTACGCCGCTGTGTGGGCCAGGGAGAATACCCGACAAGCAATCTTCGACGCAATGAAGCGCAAGGAGACCTATGCCACCACCGGCCCGCGGATGATCGTTCGCTTTTTCGGGGGTTGGGACTTCACCGATAAGCACGCGCAGAACCGACTTCCGGCCCAAATCGGCTACACGATGGGTGTTCCGATGGGCGGTGACCTGCCCCCGGTTTCTGATGGCAAAGCGCCGACCTTCCTCGTTGCGGCTCTCAAAGACCCTCTGAGCGGCAACCTCGATCGCATCCAGATCGTAAAGGGGTGGCTGGATGCCGGCGGTGAGCGTCACGAGAAAGTCTACGACGTGGTTTGGTCCGGCGGGCGCAACCCGGACCCAAACGGCAAACTGCCGCCGGTGGGCAACACGGTGGACGTTGCAAACGCCACCTGGTCCAACACGATCGGTGCGTCCGAGCTGATGACCGTGTGGCAGGATCCGGACTTTGATCCATTGCTGCGCGCCTTTTATTACGCTCGCGTGATCGAGATTCCGACGCCGCGCTGGACCGCCTACGAGGCCAAGCGGTATGGTATCACGATGCCTTCGGAGGTTCCCATGACCACCCAGGAGCGCGCCTACACGTCTCCAATCTGGTATACGCCGAAAGGATAGTGTCGATACTTCGATTCTCAGTAATCAGGAAAAATAAAGGACGGCTGCAAGCTGCACAAATCCGCTTGCAGCCGTTGTAGTTCAAGACGATGAAAAATAAGGAGTAGAGAGTAATGTTTTTCAAATTGGGCTCTTCGAGAAAGGAACTTCTTAAAACCCATCAAAGTTCTCAGCGATTTTGGCGCGAGCCGCTAATTCATTTTTTCATCTTGGGTCTGGCTGTTTTTGGACTTCATGCCGCACTGGATCGAAAACCGGAGCCAACTGTTAATGATCCCTATCTTGTGGAGGTATCTTCGGCTGACATCGAATGGATGCGCACCATATTCAAAAAACAGATGGGGCGCGGGCCCACCGCCCAGGATCTAAAGGGACAGGTCAATCAACTCATTCGCGAGCAAATTCTCAGTCGCGAAGCTGTTGCGATGGGGATAGATGAGGGCGACATTGTTGTGCGCCGCCGCCTGGCACAAAAAATGGAATTTCTGTTCAAGGATTTATCGGCCATGACCGAGCCGACGGAAGATGATCTGCGTAAATACTATTTTGAGAATCGCCGAAAATATGAAGCCCCACCGCAGATGACCTTTACCCAGGTCTATTTCAGTGTCGAAAACCGAGGGGTTGAAGGAGCAAAACAGGCGGCCCAAGCGCTAATCAAAGAAGATGGCGACCCAAACAAAGTATCGACACTTGGAGATGCTTCCATTTTATCGCATGGCTGCAGGCAGTGCGGTGAAAAAGAAATTAGAAACCGGTTTGGCACCGACTTTGCCGAGGCAGTTAAAAACCTGAAGCCCGGGTCGTGGAATGGACCCGTCAAGTCTGCGTATGGGTTCCACGCGGTCTACATCTATGAACGCCAGGACACGAAGTTGCCCAAGTTCCCCGATATCATTGACCGGATCAAAAATGACTGGATGTCGGCAAAACGGGAAGAATATACCCGCAGGGTATACGGCGAAATACGCTCACGATACCGGGTTCTGGTCGAAGGCTTACCCTATGATTTCGATTTGAAGGGATAAAAACCTAAACTGATCGGTTCAAGGTTCAGGGTTCAAGGTTCAATGGTTCAAGGTTCCATTCTCGTCCCTGGACTGCATTTGGGATGCGTATTTATGAGAAAAGCGTCTGCTTCGTCAGGCCTAATCCAAAATTTGGAGCCAAATTAGCAATTATTTGGGAAAATGAGCATTTTTTGCGAGAACTTCGGGTCTTCAATGCCTTCTTTGTCCCTAACCCTGAACGTTGAACCCTGAACCTATGGACCGATCAGTTTAATTATAATTATTAAGGATGGCTTTGTGTATTGAATCCACTAAAGGAAAATGCATCGATATGTTCCAATTCAAGATATCACGGTGTACCTTCACTAAATGGATCATTGGGGGAATATTATTCTGGTTTATGATACCTGATTTTGCGTTGGCCGATAATATCCGTCCGGCCTATTTGGAAATCGAGGAGTTAGCATCCGGCCGGAACAATTCCGAATTATACCGCCCCGAAAACGGTTAAAGACCAATGATGCCATTGTTGAAACGTGGAATATGATAGGCGGTGATGACGGATTAGCCGGTGCGCAAATACGGATAGACGGGCTAAAACAAACGACTACGGATGCCTTGGTACGTATTCGGCTATCCGACGGATCGGTCCATCGAGTGGTTCTACGGCCCACTGAAACGACTACAACGATTCCCAATCCCCATAAAACACAGGATGAACAGAAGAAGTTCCATACCTCTTTACTGCAGCTTATGGACCATTGGCGATACGGCCTCTTGTTTTCGACGGCTTTTGTCCTCAGTCTGCTGCCAATGGCCCGGCGCAGGGGAATCGTCCTATGCACTGTTGCACTTATGGTCGGTGCTTTATGCGGCCATGCCCTGGGCCAACTGCCGGTTTATGACAAAGTTTTTAATCAAAACACTCCTTCCAAAGCAGAGGCTGCAAAAATCCTACAGGGGTTGATGTTGAATACATACCGGGCATTTATGCTTCAAAAGGATGAAGACATCTACGATACCTTGGCGCGTAGTGTTTCTGGTGATTTTTTGAGTGAGGTTTATTTGCAGAACCGTGAAAATATGCGGATGCGCGATCCAGACGGGGCTATGGCCATTATACATCAACTGGATATCAAATCGATCGACTCAATGGTTCAAAAAAAGGATGGTAGCATCGGCATTGTCGCCAATTGGGATGTTTACGGATCGGTGCATCATCAAAAACATGTCCATTATCGGTGTAACACATACAAAGCCCAGGTAATAATTAAGCCAACAGAAAATTACTGGAAAATTGTCAAGATTCAGTTACTGGATGAACAGCGCGTATTATGAGATTTCGCTTAATTTGCCCCTTTCGTTTCACATCGCA
>CALZJV010000574.1 GCA_945787595.1 uncultured Desulfobacterales bacterium
ATCCGGGCATCGTCAGTTTCGGTCATGAAGTGGCCATCGAAACGGCCGTCAAATTCTTCGGCCGTGATTGTATCATCGCCGGCAACATCGAGCCGGCGGTTATCCATATGGGTCGTCCCGCTGAAATCCACCGCCTATGCATGGCAGCTCTGGCCCAAGGCAGCCAGGCCCCTCGCGGCTATATCCTGATGCCCGGCTGTGGTATTCCGCCCAATGTGCCGACCCAAAATCTGTTGATGCTTAAAAAAGCGGCTGTAGAGTTCGGCAGGGATGGCTAAGCACTTAGATTCATAAATACAGGAGCGTAAAACTTGAGGGATGGATTCTACTAAAAAAGAATATCAGAAAAGTTGAGATTGCCGCTGAAAAAAACTTTTTCTGATAAGACAGATAGGATATACTAGAATTTTTATTCCGATATCCGCTCAGACGTAGTGACGTATCTGATTGGGAGGCTGTTAAAAATGAAAAACATTTTCGTCGAACACGATCGGTGCCTGGCCTGTCGCAATTGCGAACAGGTCTGCTCGTTTCAGGAAACCGGCGGTTTCAAACGCGAAAACTCAAACATTTGGGTACAAATTGATCTTGAAAAACGCTCCATTTTTACCATGACGTGCCTGCAGTGTGAAACAGCACTCTGCTTGGAAGTCTGTCCAACCGAAGGGCTTATTCGCGACGCTAAAACCAACGCCGTCATAGTGGACGAAGCCGCCTGCGTCGGCTGCAAAATGTGTGTGGTCGCCTGCCCCTTTGGAAATATTCATTTTGAAAACAAAAGACAGGTCGCAGCAAAATGCAATCTTTGTAACGGCGACCCGCGATGCGTGCAAAATTGCATGGCGGGCGCTCTCCATTATGACGATATCAATGACCTGGCGGCTATAAAACGAAAACACATGGATAAAAAGTTGATGCCCAATCCTTCCAGCACCAGGGAAAAGGCCCAATATGGAAGTTAAAACAGTTACGCCGGATGGTGTGGTTCAAACCCTGTGCCGCATGTGTGATACCCGCTGCGCCGTCAACGTCCATTTGAAGGACGGCGTTATTGCCGACATCACCCCTTTTGACTGGCATCCAGTCAATCGGGGTAAAATTTGTCCCCGCGGAAGTGCTGCCATCGACCAGTTTTATCATATCGATCGAATTACCCGGCCGCTGAAAAAACAGACGGACGGTACCTTCATTGAGATTTCAAGGCAGCAGGCCCTGGATGAAATTGCCGCAAAGATCGATGCGCTCAGGCAATCCCACGGGGCCAGATCCATCGGGGTCTGGAAAGGTGAAGGCATGGGATTCTACCAGCAGGAGGAATACGTCCGACGATTCGTCCATGCGCTAGGTTCACCCAATTATTTTTCCAATGACTCTGCCTGTTACAACAGCCGTTTTCTCGGTTATAGCCTCGTTACCGGATTCTGGAACTCATTTCCGGAGTTTTCAGATGCCGACCTGATTTTATTGTTCGGAACCAATCCTCCTATGTGTCATCCACCTTTTATGAGGGAATTCGCAGATGCCCGCCAACGCGGGGCCAAATTGATTGTCATTGATCCGAGGTTGAATCCCATTGCCTGTTATGCCGATATTTTCGCACAACCCTACCCGGGGACCGACGGGGCCCTTGTCTGGGGATTAATCCGTCATCTGATTGAAACGAAGAGCTATGATTTCGATCTGGTTGAGCGGTATTCCATCGGGTTTGAAAAAATCGCACGCTACGCCGAGCGTTTCACCCCGCAACATGTGGAAGAACTCAGCGGTATCTACCGAGAAGTTGTCATCGACATTGCCGAGATGATTGTCAAATATCGGCCCCGCTTGAGCATCTTTCCCGGCACCGGCCTGGAGCACTATGAAAACGGGGTCAACAATGTTCGGACCCTGGCATCTTTAAGCAGCTTGGCCGGGGCCCTGGATATCAGTTGCGGTCTTTTCTGGCCGGAGGAGATGGAGCGACGCAAGCTGACCCTTTATGACCAGCTGCCCCTCTTGGATCAAAAACCGATCGGGGCCGACAAATTTCCTGTCCTATATGACCGCAGTAAAGAGTGCCATTCCATGACTGCCATGGATTACATGCTGGGTAACGGCGATTATGCCTTGAAAGGTCTCATTATTTCAGCGGCGAATCCGGCGGTAACCAACCCCAATACCGGCAAGGTGCAAAAAGCGCTATCGAATCTCGACCTTCTGGTGGTAAACGACCTCTACCTTACAAAAACTGCCCAACTGGCCCACTATGTCCTTCCCGGGGCTAGCTTTCTGGAAAGATCGGAACTTCATTTTTACCCCAAACATCAAATGGTAGCGTTGACGCAAAAGGTCGCGGAGATTGCTGGTGTAAAGGATGACTACCAGCTGTGGCACGATCTGGCCCATCGTCTGGGCTTCGGAGAAAAATTTTTCCCCTGGGAAAGCGAAGAAGAGGTCATGCGATGGATTATCGAACCCTCGGGGATAAGCCTGGAAGAGCTGCGAAAACATCCTGAAGGACTGGTTTACAGGCCCCTGCGATATAAAAAATATAAGGCCCGGCCACTGCCGACGCCGTCCGGCAAAATAGAATTCGCCTCGCCGTACCTGAAAAAATTCGGCCTCTCCGAAATACCCGAATATATCCCCCCCTATCACCTGCGGCACAAAAGCAAGGATTTCCCTTTTACTCTCACCACAGGAGCAAGGAAATCCCTGTTTTACCATTCAAGGCACCAAAACATTGCACGTTTCAGAACCGTGCATCCCACGGCGGAAGTCGAGATTCACCCGGAAGACGCCACTGAATTGGGAATTAAAGCCAAGGAAGTGGTGCGCATCGTCTCCGAAATCGGCTCACTTGAAATTCCGGCCAAGATCGTCAACAGATCCGAACTGCGTAAGGGAGTCATTGAAATCTATCATGGCTGGGAAGAGTGGCGCGTGAATTTTGTAACCCATGATACTATCAACGATCCTATCAGCGGTTTTCCTTTGTTGAAAGGTGTCCCCGTGCGAATTGAAAGAATTTGACGGGTAATTTTAGATTTTAGATTGCGGATTGGTTGTGTCGCTTTGCTCTATCGTTTAAATTAAGAGGTGAGCGATTGTAGAAATCGCCGCCGCCATTACTACATCAGGCAGTTGACTGCGACTTACTAGGCCACTTGAACGGTCTTTCACTCGTCAAAATACCGTCCTCTTCAACATAATACTCTTTTTTACAAACGGGGCAATACCATTCAGGGTGCTCTCCCGACCAACCGGTTTGTCTCAATTGCGGCCCCTGAACACAATTACATCTTAGTTTCATTACGAATCCTTCCAGAGAATTTACCACTAATGTACCCAAAAAATGCAAATATAGTGCCAGATTCTAAATTGTCAACCGACACGGATCTCCGGACAATCAGGAATTTTGACGAAATCCTAATTGTCGCGCAGAGATACCGAGACGAGAATTCTTGAGATCTCTCCGCTCCTTTATTGCCTTGTGGCAAGAAACGATAGTCCAACCCCGGCAAGTGCCATTACTTTGACACTTTCCGGATCAGGTTCCCTGGAAGTCGTTTTCTATCATCCCTTGAAATAAACTGATTTGGATATATTCTATTATTATGTCTTTAAATATGTA
This sequence comes from uncultured Desulfobacterales bacterium, assembly GCA_945787595.1. The sequence continues at coordinate 3,614 of CALZJV010000574.1, forward strand.
TAGGTAAGATGTCGAGTTTTGCAATGCATGGAGGCTTAGATTCAATGATTCCTTGGAACAACAAAATTATGAAAACACATGGTCGTTCAATCAGAGCAAAGATATATGAGGCTTACCGGCAGTCGTTTGGCCGGGCCTGTATCATTTATAGAGTGGAGAAAAAAAAACAGCAATTGAGGCAGGCAAAGCTTCTGAATGATTATATAGATGGTTTGCCAGATGACAAGTGGGGACATACGTAGGCCGGACGAGCCGGAATGATATCTTTTTTTAGTTAGATGACACTCATGTGAAACTTCGCATTTGATTCAGCCTGGCAGAACAGGGAACAGATTGAACATCGAACATTGAACGTCGAATATTGATGGCGCTGCACTTTATCGATCTTTAAACAAGCGAATCGCAGAATAGGGAAACATTCCATTTTTTAGGAAACCGACACAAAATCACCCGCGTCCACGCCACAAAAACGGCATTTGGCCGGCGGCTTGCCAAACTCAATGTTTCCGCAAACCGGACAGACGTAATAGTCGGTGTCAGGATGGCTAATGGCGTGGCTGATCAACTTGGTAATAACCGGTCCAATGGACATGCCGTATTCCAGACTGTGTCGCGCTTCAAGCGCCTCGTCCTTCACTGCGTCCTGAACCATAGCGGGATATGCATTCTTATAATCATAGGTTTCTTCTTCAATGGCCTGTTTGAGATTCTCGAGCGTCGTGTCCGCAAATTTAGCCGCTCTGAAATGCGAAAGGGCATGGTACATTTTAGCCGCGGCAACCGCCCTGAAAATTTTGGCCGCGTTGGGCAGATCTTCATTGTCCGCTGCTTCGGCAAATACCATGTACCGAATGTTGGATTCCGCCAGACTCGTAAACATCTTCATCAAATTGTCGACTGTCCTTGCCATTCTTAGCCCTCCTTTTTATGCTCTATTGCGTTCACTTCTCTCCATCTTCGATGCACGCTGAGGGGTCCAGGATAATGCAGTTTTTGAGGTTCCGGATGGTCTCCTCTCTTTCGGCTTTCCATCCAACGAAGACCAGACAGGTCTCTTCAAAGTCGTCCCAAACTGACCACTCACTATTTCCCCCCACATAGTTTACGAAAACCGTGCGATCCCGAAAGCGCACCGGTCCCTTCATACGGAACAGTTCCCACGGCAAATTCTCAGTAAAAAGCTTGAAGCACTCTTCATCAAGTGCATCGCTGGATCGGAAGGAGAATGATATGTAAGGAAATTTTGCATCCTCTTTAGCGTATAGTGTCTCCTCGTGCAATTCGTGGCCATGATGGTGATGATGATTGAGCTCATCATAGTTGACCAATTGCGGGATCCTGGTACGGCCGGTCAGTACAATTTCAGGATCCACATTGCAATGAACGGTCGGCACCACCTGAGAGTTTGGTATCGCCTCGTGTATTTCCCTTAAAAACTGAGAAATCTTATTCTCATCTGCGACGTCAATTTTATTTAGCAGAATCAGATCCGCTTGCCGAAGTTGGTTGGAAAAAACCGTTCCAAAACATCCACGAGCCTCCCAAAGCTCGATGTCCAAAACCGTGATGACTTTGAACACTTTCATCTGATCATGCAATTCTGCGTCATCGAATACGTCTGTTATCATGAACGGATCAGCAACACCGGTGGTTTCTATGAAAATTCGCTTCGGATTGAATTGCCTCCAAACTTTTTTGAGTGTCAGGTTAAGATCCGCTTTCAAGGTGCAGCAAATGCATCCGCCCGTGAGTTCTACTACATCTGACCCGGCATTTTTTAACAAGGAACCGTCGATGCCCACATCTCCGAATTCATTTACAAGGACAACGGTCTGCGAGAGATCACTTTCCCAGGATAGTATCTTTTTCAAGAGCGTGGTTTTTCCGGCTCCCAGGAACCCTGAGATAACAATAACCTCTGATTTTCTGTGCATTGGTGAAGAAAGCTGTTTGGCCATTCATATCTCCCGACCGTTATATCTTATTGAAACTTAAACTGAGCGGTTCCAGGTTCAGAGTTCTGGGTTCAGAGGTTGTCATATCCTGACATTGCGTATATTTGAACACGACGTCCGGATTGGCCTCTTTCACCAATTGGGTGTAACAGCTTTGCGGGCCCTATGGATGCGAAATCGCCTTAGGATGCATCCTTTAGGGCTCTTTAACCGGGAACCCTGAACGTTGAACCGCTTAACCCAGGTGAAAATAAACCCAGTAACATACTGATCGATGCTTCGAGATCTCCCTCGCTGAAGACTTCCAGGTTGACGCCTCCCCCGTAAGCGGCCTCTACTAAAAGTTTTACCCATTTAGATGCCCGGGCCTCGGGCAGAACTGCAAGACTCAAATGCTCTTGACACCCTTTTATCCCGTGAAGATGTACCTCTCTGGTGGCGGACATGAATTGTTTGGCCACCTTTATAACGCTTTCCCGGCCAAGCATCAGATGCCCCATATCTAAACAAAATTCACACAATCCCAGTTTCCAAAAACATTCAAGAAAAAATGGATGGAGCGCCGATTTTGAACGGCGGTGTCAATGCGGCTCTATATCGATTTTGAGAAGGTTTTTTTCGCAATGGTCAGTGCGTGTATCTTAGGAATTTCATTCTGATTTCAAACTGTTTAGAGGTTGTCAATTGTTTATTAAAAGCAGCCGGGAATGTCAATGTCGCATTATAATTAACTTGAATATAATGGCCACATTTGCTAATTCCATAATCGTTCACGGGTTCAGAGGTTCAAAGTTGGACCTTCGATGTTGGACGTTCATCTTTCAAAACAACCCTGTACGGCGTAAATCTAAACTGTAAACGCTGACAGAGACGGCAATATTATCCATTCTGGAGTATCAACGCCCATGGGAATCTTAGGAATTCTGACATGCGAAATTCTGGAGCTCGAATTTGCCTATCTATTAAATACCGATAAAGATATTGCCCGGATTACCGTCCTGGAAAACCGAC
>CALZJV010000575.1 GCA_945787595.1 uncultured Desulfobacterales bacterium
ATCATAGCAGCCCTTCAAAAGATAGCGTGCCGTCATACCCTGGAGCATCATGGCCGCTCCCTGGCGGGTGGGGATGCTTTCGGGAAGCTTAACTAAACGGTGCGCCGGAATTCGCCGGACTTCGGCATAGGCTCCGGGTGGAATTCCGGCATAGGCCACCCGGTCACCGACGGCGACTTCAGAGACCCCATTACCAATTTCTTCCACAATTCCAGCGCCTTCCAGTCCCGGTACGGCCGGTAAAGAAGGCAATGGATACAACCCGGTGCGATGATAGACGTCGATAAAATTCAGGCCCACGGCCTCGTGACGCACCAGAGCTTCACCTGTTCCGGGTTTGCCGGGATCATCATCCTCCCAGCGCAAAACTTCGGGTCCACCGGTTTCATACATTCTGATGGCTTTCGTCATAGTATCCTCCTTTTTGTTTTCGTGTTGAAAAAGCGAAGTGAATTAATTTGTGCAATCTGCTTTGGAACCAGATTATATAGTAGTCAACTTATTTCATTAGTCAAATAAGGAAAGCATACTAATCTGATGAAAAAGCAATGAAATCCATACGAAAATCCATTCAAGAGGCCCGTGACCGAAAGTGGCTGGATTATGAAGAGGTTTTTGGTGAATGAAAAAATGGAAAATGCGATTCACGCCGGAGATGTCGCGGTTAGCGAAGAAGCAAACTATATCGAAATCTATTACATAGGTCGCAGGAGTGATGTATTTGAAGAATTCCGGCGCTTACTGACTCAACTTCAAATACCAGACAATTAATTGAAGGGTCGGGGAGTTTTCAGCGCAAGCCTTTGATTATAGCGCAGTGGATGATCGCCAGCGAAATCGGATGCTGTCTGAGACCTTTAGGGATCGTTATGGATGAACAGCTTTGCACTGCGGCTTTTATTTAACATCCAATCGCGGCATTGCGCACAACCTTCCGCTTTCATATTGATTACTGTTCATACATTACGATGCCTTAGGATCGAGTTCATGCGGTTTCGGTGGCGATTATCCATGCAGCGGGTCGGCTTTGAGAAAATTCCGGGATATCTCCTTAAATTCGCTGAATTCATTAAGGGTAACGTGATTGGGTCGGGAATCGTCTTCTGTAGCAATCATCTTGGATTCTAGCCCACATTTTCGGCAGGTAATATAATCAAATGACCTATCACCGTTCAGTAGGCATTTGGATTCAATTATCATGCAATGATTACATCTATATTCAACTTTCCGCATTTTTTTAATTGCCCTTGTAATCCGTTCGATTATTTTTTGTGTAACTGGGTCCGGCATTAATACTAAGCAATATGTGTGCCAATTCTTGAATATGAATTAAAAGACATGTGAAATCAGTGGAATAAGTTAAAATTAGCTATGGTGACAGTCGATAGAATTATCAAAAAAAGTGCATATTTCTAGGGAAAAACTTTCATAATGATTCACTGTGGTCTCAGAAGGACGCTGACCCTTATCCATTAAAAAAAATGTTTGAGCGGATCCTTTCCCAGAAGTAAATAATAAACCATTGCGCCAAGAATTCCATGCGCAACCCCCAAAGGCAGGATATTTGGACATCGATAGAAAGAATAAGAAAAGAATAGTCCTCCGATGAAGGAGAAAATGCGAAGTTTTTCTGAATTCCAGTGAACGGCTGTGAAAACCAGAGTACAGATGAAAATGCTCCAGGGCGCAACCCCCAATTTTAGAAGTCGAGAATGAAAAAATGATTGAAACATAAATTGCTGCGCCAATCCCCATAGGGGATATAGAAAAATGGTAAAATAAAAATAGGGGGGTGGCTTAGGATTATCTGTAAACGGAAAAATAGCGAGGATGGCGATCGCCATGGGCCCGAAAAACGCAGCCGACCGTCTAGTTGCCTCTTTTAAGTTATCAGTTCTGATGCCATAGGTCTTTAGGACGTGTTTGTCCGCTCGATAATCCCAACGAAGGGAGAGGCCACATAAAATAATCGCTGGAATGATGAAATAATATTTACCTGAAATTTCCTTCTTAAAAAACACATATAAGACCACAAAGACTAAGAAAATCAATATCTCAATCAGGACTTTCTTGATGTTAATATGGTTCCGTGTTTGCATGAGGTTAAGCTTCGCTGCCAATGGATTATGTTGAGCCGACCAAAGGTTTGCTATCGTTTTATTTCATTATCGAAAACATAGTCCTCTGGGCCGGTCGTAGATTCCGGATTGCGGGAGTCAGAGAAAATAGGCGTTGCTTTATTGTTCTGAATTTCAGGCTTGAGGTGTCAGGAGCGATAAACCCAAGTGCGGCAACCTGAAACCTAAGACGGATTTCGATGATTCACGGTAATTTAAGTGGAAACCGAATCATGCTCATGAACACACCGCCGCTTGGTGTTGGGACATACCCGAGTTCAACCGATGCCTTTTTCCATATGAGGCCGACGGTTGGCAAAACACCGGGTGAAATCCCTCCGACATTTGGTAAATTATTCGAATACCCGTGCATTAACCCGGCGTATAGGTTTCCTTGGACGCTTAGATGCTTGAATTTTCCAAGGCCAAACTTCTTCGTATGAAATCTTTTCCCAGCAAACAATGTTTCATCACTATAGCTGTTTTTAAATCTCGATATCATATAGTCGTTATACAAAAAAGCGACCATACCCGTCTTCTCATTCGTGTCGTCCGATCTATCAACGTGCCTGGTCCAATAACCAATTAACACCGAAAACTTTCCAGTATCCACCGCGTGGGAAGGCATGGGTAAAAATAGAACTCCCAAAATTAAACCGGCTGTTAGCGCTGCAGCGTACGTTCTGAATCGCATGGTGAATCCATTATTTGTAAAATTTTTGGGAACGGCCAACCTAAGATTATAATCATCGAACTAGATTAGTGTAAATTCCAGTTTGGGTTTTGCGTCTGTACCATATAGCATAGCTAATTGCAGCTAAAAAAGCAAACGCGATCCCGCCACAAATTGGGTTGAATTTTAACAATTCCAAACGTCGTTAGATAGAATACAGTCAAAGAATTGAATGGGAAATAAAATTCCATAATAACGGGATTCATTTCCATTTGAGCAGAACGCTTATTCGAGAGGAGACAGCCGTTCTACGGAAACTTTCTACGGCCTATAGACATTTATTTGCTGAAAGCGGGTTATCGCTGACAAGGTGTTGGTGTTGACCGGTATCGGTACCATTCGCTCTATCGCCAATTAACTGAAAATTATCTAACTGCACCCGGCATCGGTTGGCCTTTTTCTGGAAGTTTTTTAATTTTGCATCAAATTCCGTCTGCTTGCCATACGTTTGGATGCTATCTTCTATATCCTCGAGCAGCAGATGATTTTCCCTTTTGATTATTTCTATCGAATTCGAAAGTGCCTCCATCATTGTATTGATCTGTTTGGCTTCATTTTTTAAAAAATCGCCTTTTCTCAAATAAATCTTCCGGGTAAAATCCCTTTCAGATACTCTGGCAATGGTATGGCCAATGTTAACCAAGGGTCCGCAGAATTTATGTGTAAATAGGACAAAATGAAAAAATGATATGACCACAATAAAAAGGCTGACTAGTGCTAATCGCTCAAGTAATACGATAAACATGTTAGCGGAAAAATGCTTAACCCATAAATCGCCTGTTGCAAAAATATCGGTGTAATAAGGGGATAGTACGGTTGCAATGATTGCAACCAATACATATAAAAGATATGCTAAATGGGCAACGATCATGGGCCGCTGTAAATCTTTGTGGATAAAAAAATTCCTAAGTTTTCTACGATTTGCTCTTGACTTCATCTTCGATACTCCAGTGATATTCGGACAAGCAATAAAATTCTAGTGCCGGATTTGTTTATATAAATTATCGTTGTAAGATATTTCTGTTTCCAAAATCAAAGCGCACAGGAAAAAAACGAAAAAAATCCTGCGTGCGAATTTACTGGTGAAAATATAGTGATTAATTTTCATGCTGCGAATATCTTAATAGTCGGATACCAATCCAAAAAAGCTGCCGTTGTTTGCGCGTATAATGTCGTCCTGGTTTATTTTAGCCGTCAGAGGGGCCGTACTCTTGCCATCTTTGCCCACACTGTAAAGATCAAAGTCGGTATTCATCGGATGCAGCCATCGATCTTTTCTGGGTTTGCCTTTTTTACTTTTATCGTCTTGTTTGCCTTTATCGTCTATGGCATCGTCGCTGCCGAATATTCTTTGGTAGTAATAAGGTCTGCCCCAGGGGTCTATAATCTTGTCCAGCCCAATCTCACTGAGATCTTCAGGCAATTCGCCGTTATCCGCAACAAGGTCTAGAATTTTTTTTTCGATGATTTTCATTTCCGTTATCGCCAGTTCAATTCGGGCTTTTTCTTTGTATTTTATATAATTAGGTATAGCAATGGACGCCAGAATACCAATGATAGCGATTGCAATCATCACTTCGATTAAAGTAAATCCAGTATTATGGGTCTTCAGGTCTATCTTCAATTTAGTGCCAAAGGGTATCAAATGATAACGGGTTTTGTCGTAATGATGTAAATGCTCATAGAACCTATCAGATTATTTATCGGCTAATCGGGGAAATCCTTTTTTCACTGATTTTCATTTTCTTTATTCATTTCTGAGGTATGGATCGTATTCCGGCCGGCCTCTTTGGCACTATAAAGCGCCTTATCGGCCGCTAAAACCAATTGATTATTATCAAGTGTGCTATCTTTTTTCGCGGTTGCAACGCCCATGCTGATTGTAACGGAAATTCGTCCAGTCGCTATCTCAAAACCTTCTCCGCCGATAATTTCACGAATTCTTTCCGCTACGACAACACCACCTGGGGTTTCGCATTCCGGGACCACGACCAAAAACTCTTCGCCACCAATCCTACCGATGACATCATAAGGGCGAAGACAGCTGGACATGCGCTTGGCCGCCTCGATTAAAACCTCATCCCCTGCCCTGTGTCCATATCTGTCATTGACCAGCTTGAAATGATCAAGATCAGCCATAAT
>CALZJV010000576.1 GCA_945787595.1 uncultured Desulfobacterales bacterium
AAACGCAGGAATATCTGGATATTCCGAGCTTTCGCAACGCAGCCAGGCGGGATGCATCGGCGTATAAAATGTGAAGTTATTTTTGAGTGAGCCCTTAGGGAGTTTTAAACCATATCGGCGACATCGCAACCCGGCCGGAAGACGTAAGGATACGAGAGCCTGAAATGCTGAGTAAAAAGGACATTGAAGCCGCCGCAAGTCGCTGCCTGGTGCAGGCCGGGACAACCTTTCGCAAAGATCAGCTCAGGGCATACCGCTCCGCCATCCGCAGGGAAACGAACCCAAATGCCAAATGGGTGCTGGAAAGACTGCTGGAAAATGCAACGGTCGCAGCAGACAAAGCCTTTCCCCTCTGTGATGATACCGGGATTCCGCATGTCATTGTTGAAATCGGGGCGGCCCTGAATCTGCCGGCTGGCTGGCTTGACGCCATTCACGGCGGTCTTCGGCTGGGGCTGCGACAAATGCCCGGCCGACCCATGGCAGTCAGGGGCAATGCCCAGGATCGTATCGAGCAGTCCAAAGGGCTGTTTAAAGATCCGGCAAAGCTGGCGCCGGCGCCGGTGATCGTAAAATCGACAGTGGGAACCATCCTCCGGATAACGGTGCTGCTTTTGGGCGGCGGACCTGAAATTCGCGCCAGAACCCACCGGGTTTTTCACAAACGACGGATTGAAACGGTCATGAAGGAAACCGCCGGCTGGATGGCATCGGAAGTAAAAAACCTCGGCTGTACCCCCTGTACGCTGGCCGTCGGTATCGGCAGGACCCACATGGAGGCTTGCGCGCTGATGCTCGAAGCCATGGCAAAGGGGACGCTGATCCGGCAGACCCTCTGGGAGCAAAGAATCACCGAACGGGTGAATGCCGAAGCGGTTGGCCCACTGGGACTGGGCGGAGAAAACACGGTCCTGGGAACCTTTATCAAGGTCGGACCGCTGCGGGCCAGCGGTGTTAGAATCGTCAGCGTCCGGCCCTGCTGCTGCGTTGAACCGCGCAAGGCAACCGTCACGCTCAAGGCAACCTGACAGATACGCAATTCAAGTATAATTTCAAATGATAGTTTCATTTCACCCTTTGTTTGAAGCCGATAAAAACATCATTTGCGCCGGACGGCAACCAGATGGAGAGGACCTGGCCGCTATTCGTGCGGCGGATGCCGTCATTCTCTCCCAGGGGTGTTACCGGGCTCTGTATGACATGGCCCGCCAGAACTGCTCGCATGTATTTCCCAATTATGATGCCAGGTTTAAGTATCCGGGAAAAATCAATCAGATCAAACTGTTTCGGGAAATGAGGGTTGCCCATCCGGTTTCTGAAATATTTTCAAACCTAGCCTCGTTTCAACAACACTACCAGGGAGGACTTGCAAAGCACTCCTTTAATTTTCCGGTTGTTTTTAAATTGGACTGGGGCGGTGAAGGGGAAACGGTTTACCTTATCAATTCGGCCGATAATTTACAGAAAAAATTGGAAAAATCAGCTGAATATGAAAAATCAGGTCAAGCCGGCTTTATCCTGCAGGAATATATTTCATCCAATAGCAGAACCCTCTTGGACAGCGTGTGATTTCCTACTGGCGCATCCAGGAAAATAAGGATGGCTTTTACTCAAACCTGAGCAAAGGAGCTGTAATTGATTCGGAAGCCGAGCCCGGGCTACAGCATAAAGCGGTTGCCCTGATAAAGGATTTATGTCAAAAAACAGGAATCAATCTGGCTGGGTTCGATATCATCTTTTCATCGGAAAATGACGATCCCGATCCCATGCTGTTGGAAATTAACTACTTTTTCGGTCGAAAAGGTCTCGGCGGATCGGAGAATTATTATCGGATATTGCTGGCGGAGATTCGGAACTGGCTGGCCAGCCGGAATTTGGTCGCAGAGTCAACGATGCCAAAAATGATGGATTCATAAAAAATCATAAATTCGATTTATGTTCACTGTAACACATTGAAATTACAAGCTCTGAATCTTAGTATTTGTGCTTTTTGCGCCTTTTTGCGGCCATATCAAAAATGAAACGAAAAAAAACCATCCAGCCATTCGCCTATGATCTGGGCCAAGATGATCTAAAACGGACGCGTCACAAAGCAAGGGAACTTAGAGAATCCCAGTGGTGGAAACGCCGTCTGGCCAAAGGCGTATGTCACTACTGCGGCCGGCCAACCCCGCCGAGAGAACTGACCATGGATCACATTGTCCCGGTATCCCGGGGCGGCAAAAGCACCAGGGGCAATGTGGCACCTTGCTGCAAGGAATGCAACACGGCGAAAAAGCAACTGCTTCCCATGGAATGGGAGCAGTATCTGGAACAGTTTGACCAAACCCTGGCTTAACCTCTTGAATTAAAAATAGGTTAGGAGGTTCAGAGTTCAACGTTCAGGGTTAAGGACAAAGAAGGCATTAAAGACCCGAAGTCCTCGCTAAAAATGCTCATTTCCCCAAATAATTGCCAATTTGGCTCCAAATTTTGGATTAGACCTGACGAAGCTGCCGCTTTTCTCGTAAATACGCATCTCAAATTCAGTCCAGGGACGAAAATGGAACCTTGAACCCCTGAACCTTTGAACCCTGAACCTGGAACCGATCAACATTGGGGTTAATCCGGGGTCTCTTCATCAGGTTCATCCAACAGCAGGGCTTTTTTAGCGCGTGTTTTTCTGACGATGATATAACAAATGGTTAGTGTTAAAAGTATCATCACCGGTAAAAAAAGCTCTGCCATCAACAATTGTCCTTCCGCGGCTGAAAGATCCGTGGATTCCAGCCGTTCTATTCTGTCTGGCTTGCTGATCCGATATTTAATGGTAATGATGGCAGCTCCCAGGTAAATTGCGACAAATACCAGAGCGACGATACACAGCCTTTTTTCAAATTTGCTCATTGCTGATAATCTCCAATTGGACTCTTATAATTCGAAGCCGATATTTCACGTTCAATGACCCGGCATTATAGAAAAGATCACCTCAAAAGTAAAGAATCCCTAAAATTCCGATATAAGGATTAAAAAATTGCAATTTTTTAATCCTTATATCGGAATTTTAGTCCCCTTCCTCCACTTTGACAACCAGGGCCGGACATGCTATCAAAAAAAATCGTGCACTTTTGCACCATCTCAGAAAGGTGGCGGTATGAAGCCAGGCAAACTTCACTACGGTTGGATCGTCATTTTTATGGGGCTTCTGACCACCGTCGCCTCCCACGGCTTTGGCCGCATGTCTTACACCATCATCCTTCCTGCCATGAAAGACGGGCTCCAGTTTAACTACACCCAGCTAGGTCTTTTGGGTACCGGAAATTTCCTGGGCTATTTAACGATGGCGATTATCGGTGGGTTTCTGGCCTCCCGGTTTGGAACGCGCCTTGTCATCACCTTTGCGGTGATGCTCATGGGTATAACCATGATCTTAACCGGCCTGGCCCAATCATTTGGTTTCGCATTTGTCATGCGCCTTCTGACCGGTCTGGGAAGCGGCGCTTCTTTTGTGCCGGCCATGGCTTTGGGCTCAGCCTGGTTCGCCATGAAAAACCGCGGCTTTGCCACCGGAATTGTTTCTGCCGGCATCGGAATCGGCACTTTAATTTCGGGTCTGGTGGTCCCTCCCATATTATCTGCATTTGGGCCTAACGGATGGCGCTTTTCCTGGTATTTTCTGGGCGGCGCCGTTCTGGTGGTTTCCGGAATTGTGTATGTGTTTGTCCGCAGCCGGCCGGAAGAAAAGGGACTGCAGCAGGTCGGAGCTGAAAAATCGGAACTGATATCACCTTTGCCTCCGGACGCAAAACAGACGTCATCTCTTCAGTGGACCACGGTGTTCAAAATGGCATCTGTCTGGTACCTTGGTATCGTGTATTTCTTCTACGGCCTTTCCTACATTATATACATGATATTCTTTGCTGCCTTCCTTGTTAAAGAAATGGGTATGACCCAGCAATGGGCCGGCGGCCTGTGGGCTCTGGTCGGGGGATTGAGCATTTTTTGCGGCGTCATCTGGGGCGGCATATCTGACCGGTTGGGCCGAAACAGGGGAGCGGCTTTAGCTTACCTTGTCCTTGGGATTTCCTATATCATCTATGCGCTAATCAAGGTCAAATTCGGCTTTTATCTATCGGCCGTCTTGTTCGGGTTAACGGCCTGGAGCATACCGACGATTATGGCAGCTGCTGCCGGAGACTATGTGGGACCGCAGCTGGCACCGGCCGGACTGGGTTTTATCACCTTATTTTTTGGCATCGGGCAGGCCTTGGGGCCGGCCCTGGGAGGATATCTGGCTGACACCACAACGTCATTTACCGTGCCGTTTCTGGTGGCCGGGGGGATATCATTTCTGGGAATGATCTTTTCCTTGTACTTAAAACGGCCTCAGTAAACCGAGTTCACTTTTGCCATGTGCCTTTGTTGCCGTTTTTCCGGATCGTCCGGGTTATGACATTAATTTAGGTAGGAGATGAAATCATGTTCTATGAATCATTGCTGAACGACCAAGAAAAAGGCATACAGCGCGAAGTCCGGAAATTTGCACGTGATGAAGTTTCCCATGATTTTATCCGGGCCCTGGATCGAGATGAAATCAAATACCCCCGAGAATACGTCGAAAAACTGGCGGCGCACAACCTGCTTGGCCTTCGTTTTGATCCCAAATGGGGTGGGCGCGATTTGCCCTGGACGTCGGAAGTCATTGCCATAGAAGAAATCGGTGTTTTGGGCACTACCCTGGGCTGTGCTTTTGTTATGCCGTCTATTGTCGGTGAAGCATTGCATGTTTTCGGCACAGATGAGCAAAAAGAACGTTTTTTAAAGCCAATCCTGCAGGGAAAGTACATCAGCGCCGAAGCCCTAACCGAACCCAGAGGAGGATCGGACTTCTTCGGTGCCACCACGCGCGCGGTGCTTGAGCACGATCATTTTGTAGTCAATGGGCAAAAGCGCTTCGTGGTGGGCGCCACCGAGGCCGATGTGTTTCTGGTATATTGCCGCACCAACTTCGATGAGAATGCCCACAAGTACCAACGTATCAGCGCGATTTTGGTGGAGCGGGGTCCCGGCGTGGAAACCGAATACAACTATGGACTTTTAGGCACCCGCGGCGGCGGCACCGGGCGGCTTGTCTTCAGAAATGTACGGGTCCCCAAAGAAAACCTGATTGGTGAGTTGCACGGCGGTGCTTTGGTGTTCAACCAAATGATGATTCCCGAGCGACTGACATCGGCCGCAGCCAGCCTGGGCGTGCGGGCAGCTTTGGATCTAGCGGTTCGCTACAGCGACAGGCGCCATGCCTTCGGCCGCCCTATTCGTGAATTTCAAGCAGTAAATTTCATGGTGGCCGACGCCATTACCCATCTGGATGCCGCCCGGGCATTAGTATACATGGCGGCCCGTGCTGTGGACACAGGGGCCGCGAACGTTCGCAGGGTCGTCAGTGAAGCCAAACGCTATGCCACGGACACGGCCTGGGAAATCGCCAACAAGGCCATGCAGCTAATGGGCGGTATCGGCTACACCGACATTTATCCCATTGAAAAAGTTATCAGAGACATTCGCTTGACTCAAATATGGAC
>CALZJV010000577.1 GCA_945787595.1 uncultured Desulfobacterales bacterium
CTCTGCGATCACCTCACCGGTGGCCGGGTTGAGGTCTTCATAAATTAGATCGGATTCCGACGCCACCCAACTGCCGTTGATGTAAAACTTTAATTTTCCATAATGCTTTTGTACTTCAGGTAAAATTGCCATATTCTTCTCCTTATGTATTGCTGACCATACGCTACGTAAGACTCGTTTGAAACTTCATTCAAAATAACAGTTTTGCCACTAAGGCACTAAGACACGAAGTGATAATATGTATTTTAAATCATTAGATCTATTGTGGGTATGGAACCAATAATTTTCACAGTGATCTTGGTGCCTTGGTGTCTTGGTGGCTGAACAAATAACATCTAAATTTCTTCCACGATCAGACTGGCCGCCGCGATGGCCTGGATTAAAGAGCGAACCGCAGAATATCGAATAACGAATAACGAATTTCGAAGGATGGAATCGCTCCATCTCTTTATTAAAAAAGTTAGAATACATTCCTTCGATATTCGACATTCGACATTCATTATTCGATATTCTCTTTTTTAGAGTTTCTTTTTCGATTAGACCGGCCGTTTTTTTTGGCCGGCGGCTGGGCTGAACCCTGAACCTCTGAACTCTGAAACTTGAACCCTTTAACCCATAGCAGTCGCCGCTGGGCGCTTTGGGTCGGAATTTTCTTCCTGAAATCCGGGCATCGACAGCAGGACATCCAATGCCTCGAGCACGTGTCCCTTCATTAGACTGCAGGCCAGCGTCTTGTCTTTTGTTTTAAGTGCAGTCACGATTTTGCGATGGTACCGAACCGAGGACTGCAGATGAGATTTATTCTGCAGCGATCTGTAACTGAACCGGCCGACCTGGTTGTGGATGCTGACGGAAATTTTTTTCAAACGATCGTGGCCGGAAATAACCATGATTTGATCGTGAAAGCTTTGGTGATAGTTCTGATATTGCAGCAGATCGACAGTCTCCATTTTAACGCAGTCTTCCATCTGCCGCACAACCGCATCCAAATCGTTGATCTGATCCCCAGAAATCGTATCCATGGCCAGCTCGGTTGCCATTTCATAAAGAGCAGCTTTGAGTGTATAAGCTTCCCAGACATCTTTTGCGGTCATCTCGCTGACAAAAACTCCGCGGCGGGGCTTCCGCACCACCAGTCCTTCGGTTTCCAGGGCTTTAAAAGCCTCTCGAATTGGCGGCCGGCTGATGCCCAGTCGCATGGCAATTTCTTCTTCTTTCAGTTTTTGACCGGGCTCGTACTCACCTTTGATAATCCATAACTCCATATGGCGCTTCGCCAGATCAACGATAGATTCGATTTTCATAGCTCACCAGTTAGTACCACTTAATTCCACTTTGTCATATTTATCTTTGTTTCAGCCCTTTATTATAGCAGACTGAGATAGCGCAATAAAAGAATGCCTAAAGTGATCTAAATTGCCTAAAATGACTAAAATTAAGGAATCGCTACGCTCTGTCTGTCTTTATAAAAATGACAGAATACCACAATTTTAGCTCATTTTAGTTCATTTCAAATTTTAGCTCATTTTCTCAATTAAATAGCAGTTTTTACCGCAGCTGCTTGTCCGCTCGCTCGACGATAGAATCCATTTCCCGGCTCACATCCTCGGACAGATTCGGGGGCACTGCTTTTTCCAAAAGGTCCCGGCAGTATTCGATCGCACGCGCGACCAAATCACCTTGTCCTTTTTTATTCCAATCCTCTCTGGTCATTCGAGTAAAATTTGTCGGCATCAATCCATCACGGCAGTGTCGGAGGGTATGATCAGCGGTCAGAAAATTGGAACCCGGTTCGGCCCTTAAAAGATCGCTCCAGGCCAGGCTGTCATCGTCAAAATTTATGTTAGTAATCATGCGCCGGACCATACCAAACACTTCATTATCAACAGCCAATTGGACCGGGCTTATGGTGGTAGCAACTTCCAGTTGACCGGCCGCTCCAAGTATATCAGCCCCCGACAAGCCGATCAGCATACTGCGTATAGCTCCCTCGCTCATGCACTGACCGTCCATTAAAGGGGAATCGGAACCAATTCCATAGGTATGTGTCGGAATCCCAAAAGCGGCTTTTATAAATTGAACTGCAAGGGCAGCACCTTGCATTGACTCTGCACTGGACTGCAGACTTCTTCCCGTCATCATATCGGTGGAAAAAATCAGAGGTGTCGCAATGATCGGAGTCCCCGGTTGGATTACCTGTGCCGCAGCCAGCATCGCCAAAATTTCAGCTGCCGATAGAAGAACCACAGCAGGAACGGTGATCGGTGCCGTCGCCCCGGCTCCCGGCAGACTGCATGCATGCAGCGGTATGCCGTTACGGGCGCACTTTAATATAATGTCGAGATCCATTGGCTTGAATTCGAGCGGGGTTAGCGAACAGGTGATGAAGCTTACCAGCGGATTGGTTCGTAACGGCAGTTCTCCACCGGCCGCCACAATGGCAAGATCAATTAGATAATCGACGCTCTCTTGGGTATAGGGTTGAACCCAAACATGCTTCTGGACGTTTTGCAGCATCAGGTTTAAGGCATGCACATCCGGCGTGGCAGTGGGAACATCACTGGGGACAGGAAATGCACAAAGGCTGATTTGCTCAAGCCTGTCGGCCAACCTGGCCCAATCTCGGATATCCGAAGCTTTGATCCGTCGATACTTTCCGGTTTCAAGATCTATCCATGACTGGGCGCCGGTATTGGTCCGGGTGTGAAAGGTTCCGTCTTCGCGGGGTATCTCTATGCGGTTTTCCCCATTTCTTCCCGTCAGCCTAATTTTTTTCGGTGCCTTGTTGATTTGCTCTTCTATAAATGTTTTGGGAAAGCGAACAATTTTGCCGGCAAAATCTACCGAGGCGCCGGCTTTGTCCAATATTTTAAGAACCTCCGGATGGTCCATTTTGACGCCACGCTGTTCGAGCAATTCAAACACTTTTGTTTTCATCAATTCCAATTGATCTTGGGCAAAAAAAGCGACCCTTGAACTCAGCATCATGGTCCTTGCCTCCTATCACTATTTCTACTTTGTCATATTTATCTTAGTTTCCGTTCCTTGCTATATCAGACTGATATAGCATAATAAACGAATGCCTAAAGTGAGCTAAATTGCCTAAAATGACTAAAATTAAGGAAGCGCTGCGCGCTATCTGTTTTTATAAAATTGACAGAATACCAAAATTTTAGCTCATTTTAGTTCATTTTAAAATTTAGATCATTTTCTTGATTAAAATTACAATCTTTTAAAATTCGAATAAAATATATTGCTCTGAAAATGTGACTAAGCAGAACTAATGCGCCCCCAGTAAACCCGGCAGCCATAATGCAAGCTGGGGGAAAAGTATCAACAACAATATATTCAGGTAGATCGGAATCAGGAAAGGAAACGCACCTCTGGCGATCGTTTCCATGGGGTGCCAGGGAACAACCCCGTGCAACACCGCCAGGCTTAGACCAAACGGGGGTGTCATGGAGGCTTGACCGCCTGCCATCACATAAACGACGCCCCACCAGATCAGATTGATATCGAGACTGTGAATTATCGGCATTACGAAAGGAAAAGTCAAAAACAGCATGGACCAGGAGTCAAAAAACATTCCCATAAAAAAATACATGACAAAAAACAGTACCAAAATACCGTATTTTCCGATCGGCAGACTGATGACATAATTTTTAATCAGCGGGATAATTCCCGCCGAGTTAAAAACATGGGATATTAATGTGGCCATGGCCATGATGAATAAAGAAAAAGATGTCACCTTTACGGTTTCCAGCAAACTCTTTTTTATGATTTCAAAAGTCAGTCGTCTATAGGCGAAAGTCAGAACCAGGCTGAGGAAGGCACCCAGCGCGGCTGCCTCGGTGGGCGTCATAAAGCCGCCAAAAATGGCACCCAGTACGCCGGCGATGACAGCAGCGAAAGGCAGCACTTCTAAAACTGCAACAAATCTTTCCTTCCAACTAAACTTTATCGGAGGCGGAATCAGGCTGGGGTTAAGTTTCACTTGAACGATAATCGCAAGCATAAGCAATGTCATCATGGTCAACCCGGGAATCAGTCCGGCTGCCAGAAGATCGACAATCGATATGCCCTGCCAGGATCCATAAATAATCAACAATATACTTTTCCATTACGGGAAAAGCAATTTTGCCGAACGTAGCCGTGGCCGCCATTGCAGAACCGCACATGGCTCCGAAAATGGCATTGCCGGCTATCACGGAGATAGCCAACCCTCCGGGAAAATGACCGAACCATTTGTCAATGGCGGCAAATAGACGTTCATTGACCCCGGTATTACCCAGGATGGTACCCATGAAAATAAATAGCGGCATGGCCGTAAGGGTAAATGAATTCAAAGAGCTCCACGCGGTTTCAGCCACTTGACTGATGGGTTGATCGATGTACCCGGTCAGCCCCACAACCGCGACGATGCCGATCGCCCAACCGATTTCCAGGCCAAGCAGCAGGAGAATAAGGAGACCTGCAACCAGCAGCACCGCAATGGCTATTTCCGGACCCATCAGTTCTTTTCCTCGGATTTACCCATGGCGATGGTGGCTTTGATAATTTCAGCAACCAGCTGCAAAAATAGCAAGAGGGCCCCAATTAGCAGGATGGTTTGAGGATAAGCCAGTGGTGTTCTCAACCAGCTGCCGCTCCTCGATTCAAAAAGCAGGGAATCCGTTATCAGGTCATAGCAGGCTTTAATAAGCGGCAGGGTAAAAACCGTTGCCAGAATAAGCATGATAAATCGGAGTAGATGGGCGAATTTGTCCGGCAGTCGACGGATCAAAAGACTGACGCGCACATGCCCCTTCTCTTTCCATGTATAGGCCAACCCCATAAAAGTGATGGAAACCAGCAGATATCCGCCCATTTCATCTGCGATCGAAAGTGGTGAGCGCAGAACGTAGCGGGTCAAGACTTCGACCAAAAGCATGATCATCAGGAAAAAAATAATCCCCGCCTGGAGATGCCCGCTGAGAATATCGGTCACTTTTTCAATGAATTTTACGATGCCGTGCAATACTTTCATTTGAAGTGGGTTTCCTGATCAAGCCGCATAAACGATAAGATGTTATTTAAACATTTGCAGGATACATTTCTGCCGTAAAGCATTGTTTTGAAGGATGATCGGCATATCGAACGGACTGAACATCGAACATCGAACGTCCAACATCGAATGTTGAATGGGAAGAGATTAAGAAACAGAAATAATCATTCAAGGTTCGAGATCGGATTTTTAAAAACAAATGAAATTAAATTGCGGAGCAGAGCGACATCATTATTCGATGTTCAACGTTGGACGTTCGATGTTCGATGTTCATTTTTTTTCAGTAAACTTTCCCCAGTTCCCTGGCTTATAATAACTTAGCGTTTATCCGGCAAACCGTTGAAATAATTTTAAATTCTACTAGCTTTTTTCAACCTGGAACGTTGAACCCCTGGCCCAGACCTGGATTATATACGAATTCCCTTGATCTGACGGTCGCATCGGTTTGATGGCACTCCAAACGTATTCAAAAGCAGTCGCGCCAGGGCAGGCCTGAACCGCTCAACCTAGTACATTTACTTCCCCGTAAACGCCCTGTATTTAGCCACGGCAGCCTTGATAGCTGAAAGGAGTTCCGGGCGTTTTGCTTTCCAGGGGCCATCCATGTTCAGCCAGGCCTCCTCAACAACGTTACATTCTTTTACAGCCACGTCCATTTCTTCCTGCGAAAACCGGGTTCGTTTGACGCCCGAAAGATCAACCGTATCCAGGCTCATCATATACTCGGCCGTGGTTGAAAGCCTCACCATGTGTTGAAGTTCACGTCCGACGTCCACAACCACTTTTTGAAGATCAGGCGGAAGCGCGTTAAATGTCTTCAAGTTCATGACGGTAACGGCTGACCAGGTGGGTGAAAGGGGTGTCAAGGTGAAGGTTTTGGAAACTTTCGCCAGACCGATAGAATACCCATAGCCCAGGCTGGTCAATACGGCATCGATGGTACCGGCCATCATGGCAGGAGCCAGTTCAGAGCCTGCGATGGTTACCGGACTGGCGCCAAGGGCTTTGATCCCCTGGGTCGGCAGATACCCCCCCACCCTGATTTTCATCCCTTTCAAATCACCCAGCTTGGTAACCTCCTTTTTGCTCCAGATACCATTGGCGGCATCCCATTGGGTGACAAACCAGAATTTTAAATTATATTTTTTCATGGTTTCGTCATAAATTTTCATCACTTTTCTGTCCTGATAGATCGCCAATTCTTCGGCCAATCCCTCCACCGGATCTTCGCTGACGATGCCGGGGATTTCACCCCAGCTCCAAATGGGATAGGTCCCGGATAACCACGGCATGGCAACATCCGCCATGTCGGCCTTGCCCTTGGCCACAGCCACGAAGAGATCACCGGTCGGAAACATTCGTGAAATAATTTCCAGTTGAATTCTCCCGTTGCTGCGCTCGTAAAGCATCCGCTGCATTTCTCCACCCGGCCGATAAACCTGTGAGGCTCGAAATTTTGGGCCCCATATATCATTCCAGGCAAATTTAAGTTTATAGACTTTTTTATCCTGGCAGATTCCCTCCACGGGAGCGATTAAAACAATAAGAAAGCGATTAAAACAATAAGAAGCGCATATACCAGAATAGCTGAAATACCGAGTAAATCTTTTTTTTTCATTGGAGCCTCCTTTAGGGATTGGATGGAATAGGTAACTTTGTATATTGTCTACAATAGACATTTATGGCATGTCAATAGAAAAAGCGAAAAAAACCCGGTTATCCGGATAGGAAAAAGGCAGGGTGCATCATCGCCCTGCCTTTAAAATTTGTGGCAGGGTATAAATATCTGAGACCATTCGACTTCAGGTCTCGTCATTTAAGAGGTTAACTCAAAAATGAACATCGAACTTCGAACATTGAACGTCCAACATCCAATTAGGTATGGACTTACATTTCCAGATCCGCCTTGATGATGATACCTTTTTCTTTCATTTCTTCCAAAGCCTTGGCTGTTGTCTCGGGAGCAACACCTTTGCTCAATCCTTCTATGACGGTAACTTTGTACCCGGCAGCAGCCGCATCGATCGCCGTCGCTTTGACGCAGTAGTCGGTCGCAATACCATAAACAATGAGCTCTTTGATACCGTTTTTCTCCAGGATCTGGTTCATTTCTGTTTTTACCCCGCCATCGTCCTGAAATCCGGAATAGCTGTCAAACTTTTTATCTTTACCCTTTTTTACGATGGCTGTGAATAGGTTGTTGTCCACCAGAATCCGGGCATTTTCAGTTTCTTGAACACAATGAGGCGGCCAGAGCACTTGGGTCCTTCCTTCGATCTGAATAGCTTCAAAGGGTTTTTTGCCGGAATGATTCGAAAAAAAAGATATATGATCTGCGGGGTGCCAGTCCTGTGTGCCGAAAATTGGATATCCCTTTGTGCTTAGCTCTTGGGTGACTTTTTGGACTTTGCTGACAAACGCCTCGTCTGTTCCTGCAACAGCAAGGGATCCGTTTTTATAAGTGGTAAAATCGCCCTGCAAATCGACCACAATGAACCCAATTTTTTGATCTCCAAAAACCATTGGCGCGTTTATCAGAAAAAAAATAGTGCCCATGATGATTACAAACATAACAAAAATTGATCCTCTCATGACAATGCCCTCCTTTTAGCCATTTTTACGGTAAAGCGTTTTTTATCATTCCAGGTTTTTGACGGGTTATATCCTCTTCTACTGGAATTTCGTGCTCTATCTTGACGGTCACGATATTGCC
Organism: uncultured Desulfobacterales bacterium; assembly: GCA_945787595.1. The sequence goes on from CALZJV010000577.1 coordinate 7,758, forward strand.
TTTTGAGAATTTCCAAACTTCAATGGGTGTGACGACATCTCCATGTTTGTCGAAATCCACGGATCCGGCTGCACCTTCATAGTTAATTTCCTTGCCCTGGTTCAATAAATCAACGGCCTTTATGAATTCACCCGGTCTGATAATCTCCCCTGGCGGATTGGCAACCGCCCGCAAATTATCCCTGATATTTCTGGATGTCAATTCGAGGCCTTTGACCTTGGCCGCATAGACAGCTAAACCGATGACGGCCATACCGTCATAAGCATTGGTGATAAAGGGCAGGGGCGGGAGTCTGCCAAATTCTTTTTCATAGGCGGCTCTGAAGATCATATAGGCTTTACCCTCTGCTGAGCCGGGTGCAGTACCCATCTGACCCTCAACATTGTCAGCACCAAGGGCCTTAACGATATCCTCCGATTTGGTTCCATCGCAGAACAGGAAGTCTCTGCGTTGGAAGAGCTCGATGGCCTCTTTAAGATATACCTTCGCATGTTCCGGATAACTGAAGGCACACAGTATATCGGGATTTCCCGAGAGAGCCCTATTGAGTTCATGTTTGTAAGTCTCGGCGGCCTTTTCACCATGGGGAACCATGGCCAGCACCTTGCCTCGTCTTTTTTCAAAGGATTTCTTGAATTGCACCACCAGGCCCTGACCATAAGGATTGTTTACGTAAAGGACAGAAGCTGTTTTGTTGAAATCGGCTGCCAGTTTACCGGCTATGATACCTTGAAGGACATCGGATGGGCAGGTTCGAAACAGGAAATCTTTACCGTAATCCGCCGGCAGGATAGTGAGCAAAGGCGATGTTGATGCCGGTGAGATCAATATCACGTTGTTGGGGCAGGTCACATACTCGGCCACGGATTGGGTCGAGCTACTCGCCAGAGCGCCGATGATTGCGATCACGTTGTCGACTTCCACCAGCTTTTTGGCGGCCTTGGTGGCTGGAACAGCCGAGGTTTTACTGTCCTCATGAATGAGGGTAAACTTACTGCCAGCCGCATCCAACTGCTTTGCTGCCAGCACGGCTCCATTCTGAATGTGTGGTCCCCATTCCTTTAACGGGCCTGTGTGAGCAAGCAGGGTTCCAATCTTAATTTCCTGGGCTAACGCGCCGGAAATAAAGCCCAACGAATACATCAATACGCACGTAAAAATGATGGCCCTTTTCATAATTACCTCTTGTTTTTTGGGTTCAAGATTTATGGGGCACAAGGGTAACTATTTACTCGCCTAAGTAGGCTTTTTTTACTTGCTCGTTTGTGCGCAGTGCCTCAGAAGTGTCCGCCAAAGTAATCTCACCTGTTTCAAGTACATACCCGCGGTGGGAAAACTGCAAGGCCAGTTGAGCGTTCTGCTCTACCAGCAGAATGGTCGTACCCTGATCGTTGATCTGGCGGATGATATCAAAGATGGCGTCCACAAGAATTGGGGCCAGGCCCAGGGAAGGCTCGTCTAGCAGGAGAAGTTTGGGACGGGCCATAAGTGC
>CALZJV010000578.1 GCA_945787595.1 uncultured Desulfobacterales bacterium
TTTTCTGAAAGGGATGGTATGTTTTATCGGCATCGAACGGAAGCTGAATGCTGCTATTTTGATGTCTCCAGGGTCTAAGGACCAGGCATAGTACCAACCCGGCGAGACCTACAAAAATAATAACCAAAGGAATGCCCCAGACGAGCCATGATGCAAATGATAGGTATTGTATTCCGGGAATGTCGTTCAAGACGGCATAGGTAACCAGGATGCCGTTTGCCGGTGTGGCGGTGATCGAGCCCATACCGCCGATGTTGGCGCCATAAATAGTTGAAAGGGCCAGCATGGTCGCAACATTTTTAGAGGAACCGCTGGATTCTTCGTAGGAACGCCGCAATAATTCCAAAAGAGGCAGAAGGGTCAGCACGGTGATGGCATTGGGAATGAAAAAAGATAGAAAGGCCGAGATGGCAATGAGGTAAAAAAGAATTTTGGTGATCGAAAGATGCCGTTTGCCGATAAACCAATAAACCATTCGATGGGGTAGCCTGGCTTTAATCATCAGGCGTGAGATCGCGAAACCACTGATGAAGAAAAAAATGAGCTGAATTTTATCCATCGTCAACCGTCACTTCTTACCTCGCCCCGCAACAACGAGAATAGGATTCCAATGGTGCACAGCGATGAAAAAATCAGAAAAGACAGCCGCACACTCTTTAAAAACTGATCGTAATTACCCGGTGCTATCGGCTCTCTACCGATAAAAATGGCAAATATAACCATGGTGATGGCCATGCTGGTCATTTGCCCCAGCAGGCGCATGGTCGCCACCGTCCCGGAAGCAATGCCAAAGTGTCTCCTCTCCACGGCACTCATTATAGCGTTCATGTTGGGTGATGAAAACAGGGAAAATCCGAAGCCGAGAAAAGCCAGGGTTAAAACGATGATGACGGTGGATGTTTCGGCTCCGATAAAAACAAAGGAGAACAGTCCGATGGCTGTCATCGCCATTCCGGCGGATGCAATCAGACGCGGCTCAACTTTGTCGGAAAGCCTACCCGCCAGCGGAGAAAAAAGCGCCATGACGATCGGCTGGGCAATCAGGATCGATCCGGCATACTGGGGAGCGATGTTTTTGATATACTGCAGATACAGGCTCAGCAGAAAGGTAAGTGCGAATGTGGCGGAATAGTTGATCAGCGCCGCCAGACTGGAAAAGGTAAACAACTTATTTTGATTGAATAACCTGACCTCAAACACCGGGTAGCGGACACGCGTTTCGAGCCGGATAAAAGCCGCGAGACCGGCCAGCCCAACAATGATCAGATATATGGCGACCATCCGGGGCAACAACGACGCACCGTAGACCAGGGCCAGAATTGAAAAACCGTACAGCACGCTGCCGCGTATATCCAGTTTTTCACCGCGGGCGTCGGCCCATTCACCCTTTAAATATCTGATAGTCATAAAGACGGAAATCGCACCAAACGGCACCACAACCGCAAATATGCTGCGCCAGCCAAGATAGCGGGCCAGGAATCCACCGGCAAACGGCCCGACGGACAAACCGATATACACGGCCGAAACGTAAATGCCGATGGCCCTGCCCCGTTTCGACGGTTCGAAGACCGAGGTCAGGATGGCCATGCCGGTGGTGACAGACATTGCCGAACCGAAACCCTGCAGTATCCGCAGGGCAATAAGTATCTTTATCGAGAAGGAAAAGACTGCCAGAAACGATGAAAATGTGTACAGAACCAGGCCCCAGGCAAAAATTTTTTTCCGGCCGTAAATATCGGCGGCCTTGCCGAAGGGGACTAAAAAAACAGCCATCGCCAGCAGGAAAGATGTCGGCACCCAGCTTAAAAGAACCGCGTCGGCGGAAAATTCCGCCTGGATTGTGGGCAGGGCAACATTTACAGAAGAGATTGTAAACGGTCCTATGAAGGACGTCAGGGTGGTAACAAAAAGGGCCGATTTTTCCAAAGAGTTGTCAGATGTCAATGGTTATTGCTCCAAGCTTGAAAGTTCCCTTCTCAAAATTCAGACCTCTTGACGTGTCGTAAAAACTGATGCAACAGAAATGTCTGTGATCGCCTTAACAATACTCAATTTGGGCCAATAGTTCTGAATTTTATTTCTTATTTTTGATAAACTTTTATTTTTTAAGTCTATTTTGCTAAAAACACCAATTGCCCCAAGTCAATTGCGGTGACTTGAAAGTATAGGAATTTCCATTTTGGGGACACGGATGAACACGGATTACCAGGATATTAAAAGCTACAAAAAACCAAATATCTGTGGAAATCTGTGAAAATCTGTGTCCTAATTTAATCTCGAGCTTTGACGAAGGCTATTTGCGTGCAAAATCCAGGTACTAACTTGGCACCCCCATTGTCTGCGGTCCTCCGTATTTCTTCAAAAAATATCGAAACTGGTGATACGAAAGTCCGATTGCCCGCGCAGCACGGGCCTGGTTGCCTCCGGCATCCGCCAGGGCGTCGGTGATCAGGCGTTTTTGGAAAATTTCTATCTTTTCATAAAATGTTTTGCCCTGAATCCTCGGTTGCTTCTCTGGGAGCATGCCCAGGTCTTCGGGGGTAATTTCATTGGTACTGTCGCGGTAGGCCGATCTTTCGATAATATTTTTCAATTCTCTGATATTTCCGGGGAACTTGTATTTGCTCAACAGGTTCAGCGCTGCCTTGCTGAGATGCTTGCCGCTCAAGGAGGGGATCTCTTTCATAAATTCATTCAAAAAATATCGAGCCAGGATGGGAATGTCCCCCTCCCGTTTTCTCAAAGGCGGGACCTCAATGACCTCGAAGCTGAGTCGATCATACAGGTCGTGCAAAAATTTTTCATCCGTGATCAGTTGTTTAAGATCCGAATTGGTGGCGGCCACGATCCGGGTGTTGACTTGAATTTCACTGGAGCCTCCTACCCGGGTAAAGGTGCCGTATTCAACAACTCGCAGAATTTTTCGCTGAAATGACAGGGACATATTAGCAATTTCATCCAGAAACAGGGTACCTCTGCCGGCGACTTCAAATTTGCCGTATACCTGTGTATCAGCACCGGTAAACGCCCCTCTTTCATGACCGAACAATTCGGTTTCAAGCAGGCTGTCCGTAAATGCGGCGCAATTGATGACCACCATGGGACGATCGGCGTCGCCGGAAGCGGTGTGAATGGCCCGGGCGATCAGTTCTTTGCCGGTTCCGCGTTCCCCGATAATGAGCACCGGCCGAGGGATAGAGGCTACCCGTCTTACTTTCTCGATGACCTCCAGCATCTGAGTCGACTCACCTATGATCCGAAATCGATCGCTGGTGGCTGCCTGAAGAATCATGTTCTGCTCGCGGAGGATGCGGTTGTGGTTGAGCAGATTCAGGTGCGGTCGAATTTTCTTGAGCAAGGTGGTCACACGGTTAGTAAGATCTCCTGTTCTCACCAAAAAATCGCTGGCGCCGGCCTGGATTGCCTGGGAGGCAATGTTCACATCACCATGATCGGCTACTACGACGATGGGCATATCAGGTCGTGAGTTTCGGATTTCTGACAGGATCCGCTCACTTCCGACCTTCCCATCGCCTAATTCGTAGTCTAGTACCAGCAAATCCCAGGGCAGACCCGCTGTGAGCTTTTTCATTATTTGGTCCATCGACGTCACCTGTTCGATAGTATCATTTTGCCTGGTGGCGGATTCAAAAGCATTAATAAGGGGCTGCAGGTGTCCGTCGGGAGTATCAAGTACAATTATTCTCATCGTTTCCTCGCTCTTTGGCGGTTCAATGTTCTGAACGCCGAATCCAGTAAAGCCGTTTGAATCTAATTTGGCTAGCGACGTCCTCGGGCCCGGATTCTTAACTATTTTCCATCCGGTCCCGCCTGGCGGAATTTCAAAACCGATCAGGCGTGGCCCTAATCGGATCCGCCTTGCGGATTCGAATAGTCACTAACTATAGTGGTTAAAATTCTCATAACGAGGCTCTTAATTTTTATCCTATTTTTATTCCTCTTGATGAGTGTAAGGTTTCAGGTGTCAGTGTTCAGGATATGCTATTGCGTCTACCTTTCCTGACACCTGAAACCATTTATTTCAAATTTATTTTTTATATAACTATCTGAAAAATTTGTTTATTTTTATGTATTAGAGAATTGGCATAGTCATTGCTCAGACAGAGGTCATAGACAAGGGTGTCGTCATGAGTGAACCGATAAAAAGGAGGGGCCAATGAAAAAATCAGGACAGTTATTCATCTTGTTGATGGTCGTCGGGATGCTGGCTGCCGGCTGTACGCCCTATAAAGGCGAAAAATTCGTTGAAGTCCAAAACAACGAAACCGCCTTTGTCATCCCCTTGGAAGGAAATCTGAAAAAGCAGCAGAAATTAAAATCCCTGGAAGCATTGGAGAGTTATCAGGTGGCCGTGAAACGAATCAACATTCCTCGCCGGTGGAGAAAAACCGGACGCCTTTGGTACTCCGGGGAATGGATCGACACGGTCAAGGTGATCAAGGTAGATCGTTCGCCGATCACCCGGGAATGGACTGCCGGGCGGGATACCGGCACCAGCACAAAGAATGAAGGAATCTGGATCGAAAGCGAAGACAGTGTTTCTTTCAGTACAGGCTTTACCTGTACATCCTACATTCAAGAAGAAAATGCTCCCAGGTTCCTGTATCATTATCCCAACGGAAGGTTGGCCACCATTATGGACAATCAGCTCAGGGCCGAGATCCAGTCAAAGGCGGCCGAGATTGCCACCTTATATAAAATGGATGAGTTGCGGACTAAAAAAGATGAAATCATAAAAGGGGTCCGCGACCATGTGGTTTCCTTCTTTAAACAATCCGGAATCACAGTGACCACCATTGGCATGTTTGGCGGTTTTACCTATGAAAACAAGGATATTCAGAAAGCCATCGATGCCACATTTGTGGCTCAGCAGGAAAAAGTGGTGACCGCAGCGCTCTATGATGCCCAGGAGGATAAAAACCGCCGAGTCATTAAAGAAGCCGAGGCCATGAAGCGGTCGGCGATCATTAAAGCCAATGGTGAGGCTGAAGCCATCCGCGTAGTAGCCAATGCCGCGGCGCAGGCGAAATCCAACCCGGCCTTTTTAGCGCTGCGCAAACTGGAAGTTGAGGCCAAGCGTATTGGAAAATGGAACGGCCAGTATCCCCAGCAATATTGGAATACCAACGGATCAAACGGGCTGGGTATTTTGGTCAATACCGGAACCAAGTAAGGAGGTGAGAAAATGATAGGCAGGATACTTCTGAGTTTATTGTTTATTTCAGTTATTCCGGCACTCAATTTCTATTTGCACCAGGCCCTCGTTCCGGAGCAAGCCACCGATCTTGCCTTACAGCAGATGAATGAAGACGGCTCTCGAGAGACGCTAAGGGCGATCGAACAGATATCTAATTGGATCGATATCGGCTCAATTTTTGGCGGGATCTTCGGAATTCTGGTTATTTGGTACGGCAAGATAAGAGAACGGCAGCACATCAGATGATGCGTGCCGTCATAAATTATATAATCGTCGCTGGCAGCGACTGGCAACTTGTAAAAAAAGGGCGCATCGGGAGTTCACCCGGTATCAGCGCCCTTTTTTTCCTAAATTGAGGGCTTCAAATTTGAGATAGCCGCAAAAAGGCACAAAAAGGCACAAAAATCGAATTTCAGACTTTTTACGAATCCATTAAATTTTAGAAATATGAAATTTTTTAATTGATCTTCAGACATCATTCGATATGATGCGCCCGACGATATTGCGAATATATTTAAACTTGAATTAAAAGGAGGCAAACAATGGATGAACACCAAGTTGTATGGAATGAGAAAGTGGCAGAAAAAATCATAAAAAACCTTGAGAAACGCCGCATGGCCGGCAGCTATACAGTCAGCGCCGCCAAGGCCAAAGACGAGGTTCTCGAGATGATCCCGCAGGGGGCTACCGTCTTTCGCTGTGGCTCGATGACTGCCGGGGGCATGGGTCTGTGGGAAGCCATCGCCGCATTACCGGGCGTGAGCCTGATTGATCCTTATCAACCCGATTTGTCACGTGAGGAAGGCCTGGAGCTCCGTCGCCAGGGCCTGACCGCCGATGTTATGATTGCCAGTACCAATGCAATTACCCTGGATGGCCGTCTGGTCAATCTAGACGGCATGGGCAACCGGGTTGCAGCGATGGCCTTTGGGCCTAAAAAGGTGATCCTAGTGGTTGGCATGAACAAGGTGGCGCCTGATCTGGAAACAGCCGTTGCCCGCGTCAAGCATATTGCCGCGCCGATTAACAATATTCGTCTTAAGCCTAATAATCCCTGTGTTGAAACCGGCCTTTGCAGTGATTGCCGCTCGCCGCAGCGTATTTGCAATATCTGGAGTACGATTGAAGGCCATATGGTCAAAGATCGAATTCACGTCAAGCTGATTGGCGGAAACCTGGGGTACTAGCAAATTCAAAGATTCGATTTTTCCGGTGGAGGGAAAGCATCTATTTTAGCCCATAAACTAAATGTTTAAGCCAAATAGTCTTTCTAAAGATACTTAGCCTGGTACGACCCCAATTCCCCTATAATAGGTGATCACCGAGAATTGCTGGCCGCCAAAACGCGCAATCTAAATAAAGTATATCTCCGCGGTGCCCAACGTTCCGAAGTCGGCAACGATGTGGTCGCCTGGTTCTGCAAGATAGACATCCGTGCAGACCCCGGTGCTGACCAGATCGCCTGCCTTTAACGCCTTGCCCTGTTCACACAGGGTATTCGCCAGCCAAACCAGAGAGTTCAAAGGGTCGCCCAGAACCGCAGCGCCTGAGCCGCTGAGTTTCTCCGCACCGTTGACCCTGAGAATGACCTCGTGGGAGGCAAGGTCAATATGGCGCCACGCCTCGGTGGCGTCTCCCCGAACCCAACCGCTGTTGCACCCGTTGTCCGAAATGAGGGAAGGGAGGGTCACCTCCGTCCAGACGGTATACCGGGTGTCCACGAGTTCGATGGACGGTAGGATCGCCGCCACCGCTTCGGCCACGGATTCCCTGTTGTAGGGGGCACCCTCTCGGGGAAGATCTCCGGCCAGTTGAAACGAAAATTCCGCTTCGACGAGCCGCATGGAAAAATCCTGGGCCTTGACCCGGGCTGGGCTTTGGTACACAAAGGGCGAGAGGAGCCGTCCGTAAAAAGGGGTGTCGGTGCCCAGGAGCTCCTGGGCAAGCTTGTTGGTGCAGGCCACCTTGTATCCAATTGCACGGCCGCCGTATTTTTTAAGCAGTCGGTCCACCACCCCTTCCTGCACTGCATATCCCACGGCAAGATTCTCCGGTCGAAAATTTTCAGGTATCTCGGGTTCCTGGCGAAGCGCAAAGCGTAGATCCGCGATAAACTCAGCGGCTTTTGAAATCTGGTCCATAAGCTCTCCTTAAAGGCGGATGCTGCATGTTGTGGGAGGGGGGAGCTGTGAGGCTTCTCCCTATCCCGATGGAAATATCCCTCAAATCAGCAAAAAAGTGTTGCTTTCAATGTTAATCTATTGTGAATGTGTATTTTATAAAATTTACAATTTTATTGCTGAAGTCCATCGATTCGTAAATGCGATGACGTATTTACTCACTAAGGAAATCTTTTTATGTTGAAAAGGTCGATGCTCATATCGCTGTAAGGCGAAATTGACATGTATGATCTTGAACGGTTCGAAATTCAATTGGAGGTTCGGCTATAGGTTGCTTTATTAACGACTAATACGACAATAATCTGAAATCAAGGATAAATAAATAATAGGCAATCTGCAGGTAATATTTCTGTAATAAACATATTACAGACCTCGTTGAATAGTTAACTGGTTGAATGGTTGATTAGGTGAATTATAGTCATAATTTCAAAATGTTACGATTTTTTAAACAGGAAGTGTCCAATTATTTTGCAAATATGGGTTAAATCCATATTTACAACCACTTAATCAATCAACTAATCAACCAATCAACGATATCTGTATTAGGAGGTAATGCCTGATATGATTTCACCAAAACCAAGGGCGCGGGATCTTGGCATCCCCTTTGAAGGGACACCGGGACCGTTGAATGCCATCACCAGTCGTCGGGCAAGGCCCGGTCCGCACGGGACTGACAGCAATATTGCCACGCGGCAATGATAATAGCGATCGTGTTTTTGCCGGATATTTTTCCTTAAACGGCAATGGCGAGATGACCGGAATGCATTGGGTGGAAGAATCCGGTCTTCTGGAAGGCCCCATTATGCTGACCAATACCCACAGTGTCGGTATCGTGCGGGACGCTGTCATTGAATGGCAGACGAGTAAGACTAAAATCGATCGACCCTGGTCCCTGCCCGTCGTCGCAGAAACCTATGACGGCTATTTAAATGACATCAACGGATTTCATGTCCGAAAACAACATGTGTTTGAAGCCATCGAAAACGCCCGCTCCGGCGCGGTGGCCGAAGGCAATACGGGCGGCGGCACCGGAATGATCTGCCATGAATTCAAGGGTGGCATCGGTACGGCTTCCAGACGGCTTAATGACATAACAGGCGGATTTGCGGTAGGGGCACTGGTTCAGGCCAATCACGGTCTTCGACGCCACCTTCGCATCGCCGGAGTCCCCGCAGGGCTTGAGATTACCGATCATTTGATCAAATCCAGAGACGAGGGTTCAATTATCATTGTTGTCGCAACCAACGCACCGCTGATGCCCCACCAGTTAAAGCGGCTGGCCCGCCGCGCTTGCCTGGGGCTCGGGCGTACCGGCAGCATCGGCAGTAATTTTTCAGGAGATCTGTTTCTGGCCTTTTCGACGGCCAACGCCACTGCGCTGAGAGCCAAGGAAATCGTTCAGTTAACCATGGTTCCCAATGAACAAATGGATCCGATCTTTGACGCCACGGTATCGGCGGTAGAGGAAGCCATCGTCAATGCCCTGGTGGCGGCGGAATCCATGAGCGGCAGGGATGATCACAGGGTAATAGCGATTCCCCACGATCGGCTGTGCAAGGTGATGAAAAAATATGGACGC
>CALZJV010000579.1 GCA_945787595.1 uncultured Desulfobacterales bacterium
ATCTGTTTTCTGTCCACTGACATGTTGGCAATACCTCCACAGATCATTCAGATTAATTAATCAAAAAAATATTTTCAATACGTCTACGCTAATCATAGAACAGCGAAGAATCAAGAAAAATTGGCAAGCTTAGATTTATTGGTCGGGTTGAGGGTCCTACCATCAGTTGGCGTTAATTTTGGGATTACCAAACGAAATGTGCAATAATTTTAAGGGATTTCAAAGATTCGATGAAGGCACACAATATTAAATTGCTACAGAATGTAGATTGGGTAGGTGAAACCTACAATGGCTGGCGTTTTAGATTTGTTCAGCAAATCTTAACATTTGAATCCCATCGTTATTGTGGATTGGTTCGCCCAATCTAAATAAGGTTTGATTGTTGAGAAAGGAATAGCCTTTGGATAATTGACGCAGTTCTTTGTCCCATCCTGCCGGCCATCCCAATATCACAATAACAGCCATCGGATTGTCATTTATTCCAATACTTCAGCTTCATGGTAGCGTGAGTTCATTTCCGGATGTTTATTTTTAATTGACAAATCAAACTCTTACCGTTAATTTGAAGTCTCCGAATGAAAAGAGGCCCCAACCATGCCATTATCCAGTGCCTCACTAAAGCCCACATTATCGACGCAGTGGCAAAAAGGAACGGATTCACCCGTCAAAAATCGATTGAAACCGTCGAAATATCGTTGGAGCTCATCAAACAATCCCTGGAATCTGGCGATGACGTATTGATTTCCGGCTTCGGAAAATTCTGCTTCTACCACAGTTTGAGGCGCTTGCTTTTTTTGGTAGAGACGATGACGGAAAATGGCGGAAGACCGATTTGGTGAATGTTACACCCCGCGCCGTTTAATGGAAGATTTTATCGAGTTGGCGATCCCAGGCGCCGTCCCGGAGACGTGTGGCGCACGCTGGCTGCGCCGATTGGTTCCCTGGCGGACCGTCTGCATATGATTCGGCTGGCGTTGAATGTCCGTCGCGGAACACCGTCTCGTATTTTTCAGAAACAAGACATGCCAACAATTGAATTTTTAAGGTTGCAGGGTTTTTCGGAAAAAATAATTCACCGATTTTTTAAACCCTTTTTCGCCGGGGTATGTCTGGATCTTGAAATTAGGGCATCCAGCCGGGTTTTCCAGTATATTTTCCGAATTTTGCCGAGGGGGATGTCGCCTTACCCAGCCGGGGAATGGCCGCCATCGCGGATCAAATGTTGCAGGATTTACCGCTTGACCGCATCCGTAGCGGTGCCCGGGTTGAATCCGTCCAAACGGACGGTGTCGTGTTAGCAACGGGTGAAACCATCAACGCGTGCGCCGTGGTTTTAGCGACCGAAGGTCCGGAGACGGCCCGCTTAGCTGGGGCATCTATGCCAGGCGACCCCCGGGGAGAGTTGTGTCTCTATTTTGCGGCCAAAGAACCCCCCATTGATGAACCTTACCTGATTCTCAACGGCGATGGAATCGGATGGGTGAACAGCCTGACAGTTCCGAGCATTGTCGCGCCAACTTATGCGCCTACCGGCCAACATCTGATATCTAATTTGGTGATCGGGCATCTGGACGCAGACGACACATTTGCAGAGACTATCGTCCGCAAAGAGCTCTCCGGATGGTTCGGCCCGGTGGTCAGTGACTGGCGACATTTGAAAACCTATCGCATCCTGCATGCTTTGCCGGAGCAGTCTCCTCCAATGCCGGGTCCAACGGTGCGGCCCGCTACAATAAGCCCCGGGATCTATGTTTGTGGCGAATACGGCAGTGTGCCGGGCATTCAATGGGCGATGCTGTCCGGCCGTCAAGCTGCTGAAGCGGTAATAAGAGAATTTGGCGGAAATGGCTAAAATGCTTGGGTATCTTACAGCGACCTTCCAAAGTTGCTTTTGCAGTATTATACTAATCCTGCAACATATCTGGGAGTGGATTTAGCAGTCCGTCAGTCCAGCGACTTGGAAATCTTTCAACACCGTAGCAGGCCCCCAGTAGTGCACCCAATATCGAACCGCGTGCGGCATTGTCTCCGCCAAGATTGGTATTGACGATCAGGGCGGTTTCCGGATCATCATGGTATTTTAATGCCAGATACACAACGGCCGGAATCGAATCTTCAACGTAGCAGGCCGTGCTGAAGCGCGGACCGATCACCCAATCATCCGGATTATCCAGCAGCCTGACAAAGGGGTGTCCCAGCAGGGGATTGCTCTGGGCCTCGATTTCTTCGAAAATGGCCTCTTTGAGAGAGCTCCCATTGAGCAACTTCAGCAAGAGATCAATAATCAAGGAGCCAGCGGTCTCCATTTTGAGACCGGGGTGCGTCAACGCCAGATGCGCCAGGGCGGCCTCGCGGGCTTTGTCGGGCCGGTTAAAATAAAAGACGACGACGGGAACGATTCCGATCAGGCCGCCGATGTGCTTTTCTTGGGCGCCGCACCTGTGAGTCGGCAGTCCCCTGGCATAGTTGGCAAAGAAATTGCGATGGCATTCCTCGATGTAGGTATCTCGATGGTTACCCGGTGTTGTCATGAAGGTAATGTATCTTCTCAGAAAATCGTCGGCGTCATAGGTTCCGCTTTGGTTGATCGATTCAACGAGTAGCCGGCAGATTCTGACGTTCAAAGTGTTCTCACCGGCTTTGAGAAATTGGTGATAATGAATGCCTTTTTGCCCCCAATATTGGGCCTGATCGTGCAGAATGTCACCTTTTGAATTTGGCGCAGTATAGTCAGAGCGCCAGAGAATGCTGTCCGGGTGTGGATTGCGAGGCGCCAGATAGTCCGTCACCCGGCCATAATCCTCCTCGAGTGCCTGGCGGTTGTAATACCAGTGAACCGGCATCGCCAGCGCATCGCCGATACAAAGGCCATATAGGGTGCCTTGTGATCTATTCTGATTGGAATTCGTCATTGTTTACCGGCCACGTTGGTGTGATATTCATATTAAAAGATGAGCATCCATACGCCATGGGCCATGCGTCATAAAAAACGATGGCATTCACATAGTAAGTCCGACTATCAGCCTGGGCAAGTCCAAAGAGCAAAAGGAGTTTCCATCCTCTGATTCAGTTTGCCAAATGGCAGGTATCACCCATTATTTTGCCCTTAAAGATTGTCTATTGAAAAATTTTCGTTCTGTCTAATTTTAACAATGTAATAATTCTACTTAACCTTGACATAAAAATTCAGGAGATAGACATGAAAGCCAATTTAAAATGTTTTCGAAGCTGGTAGATCCTGACACCTGCGATTTTAACGAAAGTACCTTCTAACAACATACCACATGAAAGGAGACATCCGATGGACGTTCAAGATTATTGCAAGGGTTTGGAAGTGGAAATGACCGCCTGGAAAGCGAAACTCTATGATGTCATGCGAAAGGTCGACAAGCTGGGTTCGGCTGAAAAAGAGAAGGCATTGCCAAATATCGAAGACCTCCATATGTTACTTGAGGAAATGACGGACAGGGTCGAGAATTTGAAAACCGAGTGCCCCTCTGACTGGAGCCCGATGAAAAAGGATATCGAAGAGGGCACTGTTGACATGAGAGGAAAGTACGAAGAAACAATGGATTACATTGGTAAAGCCTCACCGGTCTCGATACCTGGCTAACATACTTAACAAGCCTGTAGTAAATCTATTTTCATCGGGTTAGACATACCGCATCGATCGAATGGGTAATCCCTGCGGTCCGATGGAAAGATGAACCCACAAAGAGCGCGGACGTAAGAGTATCCGCGCTCTTTTTACAAAAGGCCAATGTCAATTGTTTCTTCAGCAATGGGATGAAATCATGCCCGGGATAGAATATGAGCCACCAAAATATAGATAGCCTGCCGGAACCGGCGACCCTTAAATTTTCCGGTTCTTTGGCAAAATCGGTCTTAGATTCCCTTTCTGCCAACATTGCGATTCTGGACAAAAGAGGGGTAATTCTGGAGACGAATCAGACCTGGCGAGATTACGCGATGGCAAATAAAATGGAAGGTTCCGATTTATTTTGAACATTAATGCCGATTCTGATCGGCAGTAAATCCTAGAGTGAAAGCCGCGGTAAAATTTCCTGCCAAACCTGTTTGAAGCTCAGCATTGACAGATAGACACCTCTTTACCCACACTTTTATACAGAAGATCGATGTTATGCGACATCCAGGCTTCAACGACAACAGCAATGTTCAATTCTTTTAGCCTGTCAACGTTGTCGTCTTTGCCAATGATCGGTTGGGTAACCACATATTTTGCGCCGGCGCCTATCTTCTGCTGCATTCGATTTAACTCAAAAGGCATCGGGTTATAAGGATTGAAGGCGGCGCCCGTTATGAATTGACCGGAATATTCCTGGTTGATGTATTGGATCAAATCAATGGAGGTTGCCACGCTCCGTTTGCCGCCAATGCTTTTGGCGTCGAGGTTAGGCAAGAGGGGTCCACCGTCACCCCTGAGGACGAGAATGTATTTTAAGTTGGTTTTAGCGGCTTTTTGTAATAACCCATCCAGCTCGCTTTTGGGGTGGAACGTGTTCAAATTCATCACAATCTTTTTGGGATCCACCGAAAGGCCTCTTAGCTCAATGCTTTCCAGTGCGCCCAACCTGGGTTGTCCCATGGGATTGTCCGGTATGGATATACCGCAGCCCGCATCCATAATCCTTCGATAGCGCTCGGCAAATCTATCCAGGAGGCCTTCAAGCTGGTCGTCAGCCGCTCTTTTCGGTGTCAGTAACTCTACCAAATAGGAATAATTAAACATGACTAGGTCCTTAATTTCTGCATTTGAGAAGCGCTGTGCATTGTGCACATGCCGGCAACGGGGGAGGGGGGGCGAAAATATGGTCTAGAGTTCAAAAAATGAGGAATCATGCCGCAGTATTGCGCGATAAATGTTCAACTCACGTTCGCAGTGAGCAACGAACTAAGCTCTTCGCTAAATTGCTCAACACTTGAAATGTATTTCGCATCGACCTTATTCAGGATCTGCTGATGATTCTCAAGGGCCCGACCCCCAAGCAATAGTGCCATGTCTTTGCCTACATATCGTCGCAGCTTGCGCAGTTCTTCAATCAGAGGTTGCTGGGTCAACAGATGGGCAATGCTAATAGCCACAGCTCGGGCACCGCTTTGCTTAACACCCGCCGCAATTTCCTCGGCGGGTAAATTGGGACCGTAATAGATGGGGTGCCATCCATTCTCGGCAGCCGTCAAAGCCACGGTCAGTGCTCCGACATCATGCCACTGCCCCACCGTTGTTGCGATAAAAATTGCAGGCGCCGGATCGGAATTCTCGGTGGCTCTTAGCATGTTTGACAAAAAAGTGCGCGTCAATGAGGTAGCCATATGCTCATTCAGGATTTTTAATGATCCCTTTCGCCATAAATTTCCGATTTCTTCAAACAACGGATCGATAATGTCTCTCAGCAGCGCGGTTCTGGTCAAATTAATTGCTGCTTGATCATAAGAACGTTCCAAACCATCTGGATCAAGATTCAAAACAGCAGACAAACATTTTTTACAATAACCGCTTGCAGCAGCCGGTTGCAATGGCTTTTTTCCAACCTCTGGCGTTCGGGAAATTTCCGAAACGCTACGTTGAGCAAGATCCATTAACTCTTTTGAGTCTAATGGTGCAACTTGAGAAATGCTTTGCCCCATCACCGTGATTTCTTTGAGAAGCTGCAGACGTTTGATGTCATCTTCGCAATACAGCCGACGATTCTTGGGAGAGCGCTGAGGAACCACTGCTTTGTAGCGTTTTTCCCAGGCTCGAATGACATGGGACGTTAATCCGGTGCGCTGAGATACGTATCGAATGGGATATAGATTTTTAGTTGTCATGGCGCATATTAGAATGCATACTTGGTTTTGTCAAGAATTTGTTTATAGGGTCTAATATTTGTTAGCTTTTTATATCGCGGGATTGTGTCGTATTACTTAATGCATAACTTTTCATTGAAATCACGGTGAATTTTATTTTTGACAAAATTCATTTTCTGTTTAAGTTCATTTTGCATTTTATGAATGCTTCATTTGATAATACTGTCATGGCGAGAAGATTTACACATTTAGGAAGAATCATGACGAGGTCATAATATTGAAGGCAGTGCATCTTACTGTGAACGAAAAAGCTTGCCAATACGGGCTAGATATTCTAAGGAATCATATAGACCGAATAAAAGACAACGCACGAGCTATTAAACCAATAAGGGAGGTGGAGCGTGATTCATCAATTTGAAACGATCATTGTGGGATCTGGTGGTTCGGGTCTGTATGCGGCCTTGGAAGCCAGTCAACGGTCTCAAACCGCCGTACTCTCAAAGTTATTTCCTATTCGCAGCCATACGGGGGCCGCGCAGGGCGGCATCAGCGCCGCGCTGGGAAATGTGGAAGAAGACAAGCCGGAGTGGCACGCCTTTGACACCGTCAAGGGAGGCGATTATCTGGTTGATCAGCAGGCGGCCAAGATATTGGCAGAAGAAGCCGTTCAAGCGGTTTATGATTTGGAAAACAGGGGCTTGCCGTTTAACCGGACACCCGAAGGACGCATCGATCAACGCCGCTTTGGCGGCCATACCCGCAATTTTGGCGAAGCGCCCGT
>CALZJV010000580.1 GCA_945787595.1 uncultured Desulfobacterales bacterium
CGTCTTGTAGAGAGACTTCATTCGATAGAGATCTAAAAGAGTGTTATGAAAACTGACATCATCGAGAATGTGAGGCACTTCCAATTTGTCAAGGATTGCTTTGAGCTTCCGGACTGCATGTTTGTTAGATCTAATTCTATTTTCTCCAATTCTTATCGTACTGGGATCAAACATAGTTAGCCCTCCTATAGACAAAGTAAACTTCCAATAGGTTAGAAGGAGTTCCTGCGGCCTTGGATCGAATCCCGTGATGCCGGTGCACGTACACCCGAGAAGTCAGCAATTTGCACCCTCAATTCCGCCGGATTAGATTATAACCTTCGGAGACCGCAAGGCCTCAGGTCGTTTTGTCTGCTGTGCTAAGATTTACTTAGAAAAGCAGCATCATTATAATTTTAAAATTTATGACAAAAAAACAACCCGGGAACTCTTCTAACCTACTCACCAAAATAGCTTTTGCAGAAATTATGCCATATCATTTTCTTAACTATATCTGGTTAAATTATGAGTACTTACCGTGTCAATATCTTCATTGTACTCTTCCAGAATAGGTAACCAACTAACTAAAGTTAGGAAAAACATTTCACAGAACAGCGTTTCAGCGACCAGACCTCTTTGTCCTCGAATTCATGCAGGTATAAAAATAGGGATCGAGATAAATCGAGGGAGCCTTGGAAGCAGCCGAGAGGAGATAAAGCGAAACCAAACGTTAAGATAGGGACGGAAAACCTCGGGTCCACCGAATATGTGTATAGCCGCGTTGCTTTGGCATCAAAACACGGAGGTGACTATGAGGCTATCGCCTGCCCTTCATCTTGTCCAATTTATTAGACCTGAATTTACTGAATTTTCTAGTCGGCGTAAATTCTCAGCTGAGTTAAAAAGCTTTTCACACAACTGACATTTTCTATACTTTACAATTTCACTGGCCTTGAAACCTATGTATGAGGCCATATTTGTCAGACCCATGGTTCTGATTAGATCATACAAAACATTTTTTTCTTTTTTCTGAAACAGTTCATCGATAGTATGATCTTTGTGGTTACCCAGATAAAAAAAGCCAGTTTTGGTGAAGTGGGTGCCCGCATCACAGCAGGCAAACATATCAAGCTGCGGTGAAAGATAGGGATTCAGGGCGCACAGGTTGGGCGGGAAGTCTGTAAAAACCCTTAAACGATTGAATCCTTTTGCGCGGCCCGAATATATCAGCGGTTCCGGGAAAAACTTAAAGTTGCTGTCTCGCAAAAACTGCTCGAATGCGTCATCCTGATTTGAAAAATCAGTCACAAAAGAAATAAAATAATCGAGACCATACTTCTTACAACTGGATACGGCGTTAACAATGTTCTCACGATTGATATTTTTTTGATGCCAACGACTGCAGCTAATTCTCAATTGTGATAGCCCGCTCTGAATCAATTGCGAGATCATTTTATCCGAACGCTGTCGAGTCCCTGCCCAGTGGCCATTCGTTACAACTCTTGAATAGATCCCATGTTTTCTACACAGCCGAATAAGATGATTTATTTCATTAAGAAATAACAGCGGTTCCCCGGCCGTAAAGCTTATGCCGGTCACATTGCAGCCGGCCATTTCTTCGATAATCGCTTTGGCCGCAGCAAATGACATTTTGGCATTTGGAGACTCATCACCAGCGGCAACACAGTGATCACATCTAATATTGCACTTGGTTGAATATCCAAATGCTATTTGGCGTATTTTATTCATGCTTGATATCTAGTTTTTGACTATTGGCCGGATTTTTTTTGAAGCGAGCATGATAGCGGAAACGGCCTAAGGGGTCAAGGAACCCATCGCGGGTCCAGGGTAACGTCAAAGTAAATTCTAAACCAGTTGCCTCAGAAGGTTTTATAAGACAATAAAATCTCAAATCTCAAGCACCAAATTATAAATAAATCACAAATTTCAATATTCAATTACCAAAACATTCACCACAGTTGTATCGCATCGCTTCGCAAACCCGGCTCTGCCTGTGATGATACAGTGGGCACGACTGTCGACGGATTATTTGTTTTGAATTTTGAATTTGGGTCATTGGAATTTGTTTGAAATTTGGTTTTTGGTGCTTGGAATTTTCATGGTTTTCACGAAGCAAGTAATTTTTGTGATATCAGTCAACTACTTATTTAAATGACGCAGCCCTGTCGCGGGTCATTAAAAGTTGACATAAAGTTCCATGAAGGCTAATTGTAGAATTCGTAAATTTGTTAAAGGGCACAATCCGTTTACATGAACGCGGAACGCTGAAGATTGAACCCCTGAACGGTTACAAAACAGATTGCCGAAACCGAAGGCCCAACTATTGAACTGTATCAGACTCGCATGTCAAAAGGAATTGTAACCATGATCACACTAAAGGATAAGCTGTCACATCTTTCTTTTACCCAGGCCTGTAAGATGCTGGGCGCCCAGGGTAAGCAGCTGATAATGGCGGGCGGCAAATATGACATCGACCTGTTTGAGCGGGTAGCGTTCAACAACAAACGGTTCCGACTGGATCTGGGAGATGCCAAGGTTGAAATTGCCCTGGACCCCATGAAATCCCGGCGCCTGAACATTGGATGCAGTGCCTGTTCAGTTGCCTGTGAGCATCAGGGTGCGGCCCTTTCGCTGATCCTGGAGGAAAAACTCTCTCTGGGGCTGTCGGCACCGCCGCCTGAAAGGGTTCCCATGGAGAGCCTGAGTGAGGCGGCTCTCATCAAACAGGCGATGGCCGACCGCAAGGAAAGAGCGCAAAAAGAAAAGATGCGCCTACGGTCCATGAACCCACTTGAGCTGTGGACTGATTACATCATTACCAGCTATGCCTCCGGTAAAAGTTATCGAATTGCCCTGAGAGGTTGGGAGCCGGGTGAGTCGTTCTGTTCATGCCCGGATTTTCGAAAAAATACCCTCGGGACCTGCAAGCACATCATATATGCCCTGGATAAAGTCGGGAAAAAGTTCAAAAAGGCTGTTCGGGCGACGTCTGCAGAGATCAGGGACATTTGCGTGTATCTGCGTTACGGACGGCGTGTACAGCTTGGTATGCTGGTTCCGGATAACCTTTCTCCCGAGATCGCCAAACTCCTTGCACCGTATAGAGCAAAATCGATTCAAAACATTAAAAAACTGATCCGGAGCATCCGCCGGGTGGAAGGCCTCGGCGCTGAAGTGACCCTTTATCCGGATGCCGAAGAATACATCAATCAAAAGCTTTTTCAGGAGCGCATGACCGAAGCGGTTGCCGAAATCCGTAAAGATGCCGAAAAACACCCTTTGCGCAAGACCCTGCTGGATGCCGAACTGCTTCCCTACCAGCTGGACGGTATCGCCTTTGCCGCCGGGGTCGGGCGGGCGGTTCTGGCAGATGATATGGGCCTTGGCAAGACCATCCAGGGCATCGGTGTGGCCGAACTGCTGTCCCGCCATGCTCCTGTATCCAAAGTGCTGGTGATCTGCCCGGCTTCCCTGAAATCCCAGTGGCGCATCGAGATCGAACGGTTCAGCAATCGCAGCTGCCAACTCGTGCTGGGCAGCGCCAAAGATCGTCCGGCGCAATATGACGGTGACAGTTTTTTCACTGTATGCAACTACGAGCAGGTGCTGCGGGATTTTTTGTCCATCGAGCGGGTCAAATGGGACCTGATTATCCTCGACGAGGCCCAACGCATTAAAAACTGGGAGGCCAAGACGAGCCGGGTGATCAAAGCCCTGAAATCTCCGTTTGCCCTGGTGCTGTCGGGGACACCCCTTGAGAATCGGCTCGATGAGCTTTTTTCGGTGGTGGAATTTATCGATGACCGACGGCTGGGACCGGCCTTCCGGTTTTTCAATCGGCATAAGGTGGTCGATGAAAAAGGAAAGCTGCTGGGTTACAAGAACCTGGACGAACTGCGGGCGAACCTCGAACCGCTGCTGCTGCGCCGCACGCGCAAAGGAGTCATCAAACAGCTGCCCCCGCGCACCACCCAAGTTTTGAGAATTCCGCCGACGGAGGAACAGCTGGATCTGCAAAAAGGCCACCGCCAGATAATCCAGACCATTATCAATAAAAAATACCTGACGGAAATGGATTTGCTCAGGCTT
>CALZJV010000581.1 GCA_945787595.1 uncultured Desulfobacterales bacterium
TGCTTCCTACTTTCGGGGTCCTTCATCATATAGCCCTTTTTGTTTTTGAAAATATCTGGAAGCAGCCAGTACGGCGATGAAGTTTAACATGGCGTAGGCCAATGCGATATCGACGAACATGTCGACCCGATGATAAATCAGCCCAATAAGTATTAACAAGGTGGTGGTTTTGCTGCCAATGGCATTGACGCCCACCAGACGGTCCAGTACGGTGGGGCCGAAAACCGCACGGTACAAGGACAACAGCATTAACAGGCTCAAGAATATGCCCGAATATATGAATACATTTTTCATTATTCGTTGAACACTTTGGCGATCCTTTTCTCCATTTCACCGGGTAAGGATCGACCCGATTTTTCATCTATACAATGTACCCTGAATTTCCCCAATACGCTGACATTGACCGTAACCGTTCCGGGGGTCAGCGTAATGGAATTGGCAAATGTGGTGCGGGAGATGTCGTTGGTTAATTTGCTGCTGAAAGTGATTATTTTAGGATCGATAAGCTCCATCATTCTGGGAT
Organism: uncultured Desulfobacterales bacterium; assembly: GCA_945787595.1. The sequence goes on from CALZJV010000581.1 coordinate 524, forward strand.
GGAAAACAAGATAGAGAATACGAAGATTGGCCAGAAAAATCTGGTAGAACAGCCAGGGGATATAGCCGGTGAACCGTAGCCAGCAAATAATAAATCCCGGCTTTATCCTCGACGGAAAGAACAAGTCTTTGCTTAATGCGGCGACGATCAGGCTGGATCCGACGCCTAAAGAAATGTGGAAGAAATCGAATTTACCGGAAAAAAGCACCCAAAAGAAAAACATGATAAGAAATGTCAGCACAAAGGGCACAACGGCAAAGCGGTTTCTGGTGCGATTGCGCGAATTAATGAGCATTTATCAAAGATTTCCAGTGCTAAAGTCACCAATCCAATCTTCGAGATCCTGTAGAAGATGAAAATCCATGGTAACGTCAAAAAGGAACGATTTGGCCGAATGATCTCGCTTAGCTTTCACCCGGCAAGGTGATGTCTGTATAAAGCGTTGCCAAGTTGTCATCATGAATTAAATTAGGGGTTAGCTCTAGAAACAGGTTTAATTGGAGATCACATGATAGCTTGCTGATTTATATCCTTTTACTTTTTTGATATGAAATGTAAGAATACGGCTCTCATAATTTTCTACGAATTCCTTAAGTTTCTGTTTTGCCTCTTGGAACTTTTTGCTCTGCAAATTGTGTATTAGGTTGTTGATATCCTTCGCTCTTCCTTCGCATATAATACTGGGGCCATCTCCTATTAAGACTTCCCATTCCCTGGCGACGGATATGCCCAATTCTTCGAGCAGCGGATAAAATTCGTCTATGACATAGCGGCCGTATCCCTTTTTATCACCGATTAAATCCCACATCTGGTTAAACTTTACCGTATCTTCATGAATATCGCTGGAGTATGAATCCTTTTTACCGGTTTTGACCAGAACTTTGGATTTATATTTTTTTACATAATTGAGCAGATCACCCTTAAGTTCCTTATACTTTTTATCCTTCAATGCCTTTTCAAGCAGGTCCAAGTCACTGGTGACACTTTCAAACATTATTTCGCTGTAAGCGCCCACCAGCACCGACCACACGGCCACGGTGTGCAAGCCTAATTGATTGACCCCGGGAATAAACTTTTTTAAGATAAATTTATGATATTCTTCGGTTTTACCAGGAATAACCGTCCAATATTGATTAAGTTTGACTGTCATAGCTTAACCCTCCTCATGGTATTCGAAACTTGATTCGGAAGTTCTCAACTCAGTCGCTACATGCTATGATGAATTGCGATAACAAACTTAAAGTTAGGAATATAAATGATCCGCGACGTATCGGGGATAGAATCAGATTGTCGATGCCAGCTGAGAACAGATAAAATTGTATGACGTTTGTTTTATTTATTCAAATTACTCATCGCTGAGCCATCGCCAGGTTGCAGTTAATCAGCCAATTAAATTGGGAAAATGCAGATGACGTTCTATCCAACGAGAAGTTACGCCTGTCCATCGACCGTAGCATAATTATGTCACAGTGTGCAACTAATATTTGCCCGGATCAACGAGCTTGCATACCTGTTGAAGCGCCTGATCCAGGCTAACTTTGCTCCTATTCAGCACCAAATGATACAGGTCGGGATGGTCATAGTCCGTTTTGCCTAATTTTTTGTAAAGATTTAAGCGGCGCTTATCTTCGTTTTTAACAACATGCACCGCCCGATTGTGCGAAAGATCATAATTATCCTGCATGAACTTCACCCGGTTTTCGAAGGTATCGATGAGAAGGATGTGATAAGCGTCCGGATGGTCGTTTAAGATGTATTGGCTTCCGCGGCCCAGTATGACCACATCCCCGTCGTCGGCCATCTGGGCGATAATCAAAACGAGATAATCCAGATATATTTCTTCGTCGATGTAGCCGCGCTCATCCTTTAAGATACGTCCTACCAGAGGTTTTGAAACCGTTTTTGAAATAAATTTCGAAAACTTGCCCCCGGCTTCCTTTTCCACCGTCTCTACGAAATTGGTCGAGACATTGGCCATTTCCGCGACCATTTTGATGATTTCCGTATCGGCAAAGATATATCCGAATTTTTCTGCGATCATTTTCCCGAGGGTGATCCCACCGGCTCCGAATTGTCTTGAGATGGTGATTACCGCCATCGAATCCTCCTGCACGTAAGCATAGTTATTCGTTAATCGTTTTTTTCAAAAGGAATTAACAGGGTCGGATAGATTGAATCTTCAGCAATCGATTGCGGCGTGCTCCCAAGCCACCTTTCGACCCAGGCCGTCTTTCCTGAAGAACCTAAAACAATCATGGATGCCTGATGCTCCCGGGCCGCCTTTTCAATCTCCTGATCAGGGTCGCCGATATAAACATGCGCGTCGGCCTTGATGCCGCCATTTTCAAACATATCGCAGATTTCTTCAAGTTTTTTTCTTGTTTTTTTGCGGAGGCGCTGGACTTCCATGGCCGATGTGCCTTTCAATTCCTTTTGGCTGACGACATGGATGATATGGATTTCACTGATAACCTCGTCAAGGATTTTTAGATATTCCACAGCTCTCAGGCTGGCGGGAGACCAATCTACTGCCAGCAGGGGTTTTTCAAACGGTTTTTCGATAGAAATTGTCGTCTCCGACAGTTGTTTGTATACCAGCACGGGCGTCGCCGTCCTGCGAAGTAACTCGGTAACATCCGAACCCGAATACAGTTGTTCGAGCACACCTTTATGAGGGCGGCCGATGACGATCAGGTCGGCTTCCTCTTTCTCGGCCGCTTTAATTACCTCGGAGACCATGCTGCCGACCACAATATAGACGCCGACTTCCATTCCCTGTTCAAACAGATCTTCGGCCCAGTCGATAAACCGGATATTGGCTGTTTCCCGCAGGCGAATCTCTTCTTCTTTGCGGTACCCGGCTCCGCGGTGCATGGCAACTCGGTCTCGCTCAATGACATTCACAAAAACCACATGGCTTAAGGATGCCTTGCGCAGGCTCAGCAGTGATTTTAATGCATCAAAGCCGAGTTCTTCAAATTTTGTCACAAAAAGCAGTTTATTTATGTCCATGATTTTGGTCACTATACGCTTCTACGTTTTGCTATATTATTATCGAATCAGCCCAGAAATTTTTTAATTGCTTCAGCCAATTCTTCAGGCTCCACCGGCTTTTCTAAATAAATTTCGGGTTCCGGCACCTCCTTGCCGCCAAATTCGGTCAGCGCTTTCTGGGACCTCAGAAATGTCTTTTTGGCGATTCCGGATAGGATGATAACATGGATTTTTTGCAGAGATTTGTTGGTCTTCAAATCTCGGTACAACCTGATTCCGCTCTGCCGCGGCATGAGAACATCGAGTATGATCAGATCGGGCTTGTGTTCTTTGATCATCTTAAGTCCTTCTTCGCCGTTGGCTGCTTCCAGCGGGGTATACCCGTGTTCCTCCAGAACCGTTACACTGAACAATCTGACGTCAGGATCATCATCTACAACCAGCACTTTTTTGCCCATGACATAGTCCTCCTTGGGAACAATTTAATTGTCTAATTCTACTTTGTCATAGTTATTCTTACTTCAGTCCTTCGTTATAACAGACTGATATAGCGGATTAAACGAATGCCTAA
>CALZJV010000582.1 GCA_945787595.1 uncultured Desulfobacterales bacterium
GAGGTCTAATCTTCCTGAGGCCATTATTTTCCGGGACAGCCGAATGGGTGAATATAACCATCAGGGTGGGGATTACAAGGGAATATAAGAACAATCACTCAGTGGCCTTGAGCCATGATTCATTCGACGGCGCCAATAAACCAAGCAAAACATGCTTATTTGTCTAAAATTTTACCTATATAAATAAAAATCATATTGACAAACCTATAATAAAGGATATAAAAAGCTATAACGGTTGTGCTTGGCTTTACGGGCTCTTCTTGATTTGAATTTCTATTTTATAAAGTAATAAATGAATTATATTCATTTTCTCGGCCTCAATGGCAGTCATTCGCTAAAAGTTAGAAGGTCTCTTTATTTTTCTTATTGTCAATCTTAAAACTGAGAGGGGGTATTTATGGCGTCAAAAGAGGTTATCGAAACTTCCGAAGCGGAAATTGCGGTTCACTGGGGGGAGGAAGAATATTTCCATCCATCCAAAGAGTTCATTGCACAGGCCAACATGACGGATCCGGGTGTTTTTGAACGGTTCAGCCTGGACAATTTCCCGAACTGTTTCAAGGAATACGCGGATATTCTCGATTGGTATGAATACTGGCATACCACCCTGGACACCAGTGATGCACCCTGCTGGAAATGGTTTGTCGGCGGCAAGATCAATGCAAGCTACAATTGTGTGGATCGTCATCTCGCCAAGAATAAGAACAAGACCGCCATTCATTTTGTCCCTGAGCTCGAAGAGGAGAAAATCGAACATATTACCTTTCAGGAACTCTATGTGAGAGTAAACGAGTTTGCGGCCCTGTTGCGGGATTTTGCCGGATTGAAAGCCGGCGATCGGGTGACCCTTCATATGCCCATGTCGGCCGAGCTGCCGATTACCATGCTGGCCTGTGCCCGTCTGGGTGTCATTCATTCCGAGGTGTTCGGCGGTTTCAGCGGCAGGGCTAGTGCTGACCGCGTTGTGGATTCCCAGAGCCGTGTGCTCATCATCATGGATTCTTACTATCGCGCCGGGAAACTGCTGAACCATAAGGAGAATGCCGACATCGCCGTTGATCTGGCCGAAAAAGACGGCCAAAAAGTCGACAAGGTGCTGGTGTGGCAGCGCTATCCGGGCAAAGCATCGAGTCCTACCCCTATGGTGGAGGGACGTGATTATTTCATCAACGACATGCTAAAGGACTATTACGGGCAGCGCGTCGACCCGGTACCCATGCCGGCTGAAGCACCGCTGTTTCTGATGTACACCAGCGGGACCACCGGCAAGCCCAAAGGCTGCCAGCACAGCACCGGCGGGTATCTTGCCTATGCTGCCGGCACGTCCAAATATGTGCAGGATATCCATCCGGAGGACGTCTACTGGTGCATGGCCGATATCGGCTGGATCACCGGACATTCCTACATCGTTTACGGACCGCTGGCGCTGTGCGCCTCAACGGTTATTTACGAAGGCGTTCCCAATTACCCGGACCCCGGTCGACCATGGCGGATCGCCCAGGATCTGGATGTGAACATCTTCCACACCGCACCCACCGCTATCCGTGCCCTGCGTAAAATCGGTCCGGATGAGCCGGCCAAATATAATTACCATTTTAAGCACATGACCACCGTGGGCGAACCCATCGAGCCGGAAGTCTGGAAATGGTACTACCACGCGGTCGGCAAAGGCCAGGCCGCCATCGTGGATACCTGGTGGCAGACCGAAACCGGCGGATTTCTGTGCAGCACCTTACCGGCCCTTGCGCCCATGAAACCGGGCAGTGCCGGCAAGGGTGTACCGGGCATTCACCCCATCATCTATGACGATGAAAGCAACGTTATTCCTCCGGGCGCCGGTAAAGCCGGCAACATCTGCATTCAGAATCCGTGGCCGGGGGGGTTTCAGACGATCTGGGGTGATCGCGACCGTTTTGTCGAAACTTACTATGCCCGCTACTGTAAAAATCCGGACAGCAAGGACTGGCGGGACTGGCCCTACATGACCGGGGATGCTGCCGTGGAGGCCGAAGACGGCTATTACCGTATTCTCGGCCGCATCGATGATGTCATCAACGTTTCCGGCCACCGGCTGGGAACCAAAGAGATCGAGTCCGCCGCCCTGGTGGTTCCCGAGGTCGCTGAGGCCGCTGTCGTTCCGGTTGCCCATGAGATCAAAGGCCGCGAACCGGATCTTTTCGTATCTCTTAAACCCGGATTTGAGCCCTCAAAGGAACTGGAGCAGAAAGTATCAGACACCATTAGTAGAGAAATCGGCAAGATCGCCAAGCCGCGCCATGTCTGGATCGTCACGGATATGCCCAAGACCCGTTCGGGCAAAATCATGCGCCGGGTGCTGGGGGCGATTTCCAATAAGAAGGATGTCGGCGACGTCACCACCCTGGCCAACCCCGAAATTGTCGAAGAAATTAAGAAGATGGCCGAATGAAGCTAGCAAAAATCGAAATGGGTATTGCACCACGGTCGGGGTGCGCTAAGGTTTTTACTCATTGTGCTTTTAACATAATGTCTGTGGCCAGAACCGCCAATATAATTTGGACTGCCGTCTGGATTCAGCACCGAAGCTGGCTTGAAATGCAACGCAGCGGATCGAAAGCGCTCAATGTCGGGATGATCGGAAAAAGGCAGCCCGAAGATTAGTTTAATGCTCCAATTTCTGTTCGATAAATGAGGAGGTGATGCCGTCACGAATGTAACCGTAAATGAGGAAATGGATGAAGGTTTTATTACCTAAAAAATAACCTATAAGCGAAAGGAGACTAGCATGGGATCTCATGTATACTGGCTATTCTTTTTCGTCCTGTGTTACTGGGGATACTGCATCACCATCGGTGTTACCGGTTACCTAAGGGCCAAAAAAGGAACCGACTACTTCATTGCCGGTCGCCAGCTCAACATCTGGGTATTTGTACTGGCGGCCACGGCCACCTCGTTTAGTGGCTGGACCTTTGTCGGACATCCGGCGCTGATGTGGAGGGACGGACTTCCGTACGGATATGCATCCTTTTATGTGCTCACCATCCCGATTACGGGCGTGTTCTTCCTTAAACGCCAGTGGCTGTTGGGCAAGCGTTATGGATTCGTCACCCCGGGAGAGATGTATTCGAGCTATATGGGAGGCGAGGCAATTCGCATTCTGACCGTCATTGTAGCCTTGTTTTTCAGCATACCTTACCTCGGAATTCAGTTGCGGGCTTCGGGCATTTTGTTTAACATCTTAACCGACGGGCTGTTCTCGGTCAACGTCGGCATGTGGATGCTGGCGATCATCGTTCTGCTGTATGTGGGCCTGGGCGGCCTGCGCTCGGTGGCTTACGTGGACACGGCCCAGTGCATTCTGCTGTGGTCGGGAATCGTCGCCCTGGGTATCATCGGGGCCAATTTTGCCGGCGGCTTCGATGCCCTGACATCAAAATTCGGCGACGTAGTGGCCTGGATCAACAGCGGCGGTGCGGAGGTACCCAAATGGGCGGATCCGGAGGCCGTCAAAGTTTTTATGGCAAGCAGCAAAAAAATAATTAACCTAACACCGTCCGGTGTCACCAATAAAGTGGCCGTGCCCGGTGTGATCCAATTTGTTCCGGCCGGTGCCATGGCCCAAGGCGGCACCTGGACCGGTGTCATGATTTTAACCTACATGTTTGCTCTGATGGGAATTCATTCCTCGCCGGCGTTTTCCATGTGGGCCTTTGCCAACAAGAACCCCAAACCCTTTCCGCTGCAGCAGGTGTGGGCTTCCACCGCGGGTATCGGATTCGCCCTCATTATTTTCACCACTCTGCAGGCTATGAGCGGTTGGGTGCTGGCCCTGTTACCCAGCAGTCACGGATCCGGCACCGTATTGCCGCTTGACAAGCTCATTACCAGTGGGGGTAACGACCTCGTGCCCTATCTGATCCACTTGATGAAAGACACGGCGCCGTTTGCCGTCGGCATTCTGGCCATTTGCGCCCTGGCGGCCATGCAGTCCACCGGCGCGGCCTACATGTCCACCGCCAGCGGTATGCTGACCCGCGACCTTGTCAAACGGTATTTCAAAAAGGATATGACGGAAACCGAACAGACCCAATGGGGGCGTATCACCGTGTAACATTTGTGGTCGGATCGGCTTTGATCTTCGCCACCCTCGTACCGGGTGCTATCGTGATGCTGGGTGCCTTTGCGACCTCTTTCGGGTTTATGATGTATGTGCCCCTGATCGCCACGCTTTACTGGCCCTGGCTGACGCGCCAGGGGGTCGTCGCCGGCCTGATCTGCGGCATGCTCGCGGTATTCTTAACTTTCAGGTTCGATCTCGGACTTCCCTGGGGTTACAACCCGCTCACGATCTTCGCTGCGGGGTGGGGGATCATGTTCAACCTGCCGGTCGCAATCCTGGTGAGTTTCTTTACCCAGCCGGATAAAAAGGAACAGGACCGCAAAATGGGATATCACACCTTTATCCGGGAACATGCCAGTTTGGCGCCGGAAAAGAGGCACCTGATCAAATGGGGTTGGATCGTCACATGCACCTGGTACTTTTTCGCCATCGGACCCGGCTGCGTGATCGGCAATACGATCTTTGGTAACCCCATGAAACCGGATACCTGGGCCAATGGAATGCCGTCAATCTGGATCTGGCAGATTATCTGGTGGCTCCTGGGTATCGGCATGATGTGGTTTTTGGCATACAAATTGGAAATGTCGACCAACATCAAAGGAGAATTTGACGTCTTGAAGCATGATATCTACGAAGAAGAGCCGGTAGTAGATGAGGGTTCCTCGCGAGGACAGTCAGGGGTATAGCATTTTGGTGTAGTACCCTGATTAATCCAATATTAATAAGGAAGAGGAAGCGCCTGCGCTTCCTCTTCCCAACCTTGCCGAAAAAGAAAAATATTTCTCCGAAAAATGAAACGACTACTTACAGTTTTAATAATTGCTTTTTTCCTGGCTGCCGGCTGTGGCCTCGGGGGTTCAAAGTATGACGATGCCGTTTTAGATGGCGTTTCCAATCTTAATACGGGCAAACCGGAGAAAGCATTCGAGGACTTCAATCGTGCGATAAAGATAGACCCACAGCTGGCCGGCGGCTACCTGGGACGGGCCAATACCCTCAATATGATGGGACGTTATGGAGAATCCATTGAGGACTACGATACAGTCCTTGAAATTGATCCGAAGCTGGCCAATGCTTATATCAACCGCGGATCCGCTTACTGGGACTGGACCCCAAGGCTGACAATAAACCGGGCATTTTTAAACGCCTTTTCAGCAACGATCCGAATGCCGAAAAAGGTATCCGTAAACACCTGGAGTATTTAAAGCAGAAGGTGAAAGAGCAAAGCGGCCAGGGCTAGAAATGAGGAATGAAGAATGACGAATGACGAATGATCCGCCTCCGGCGGACCGAATCAAGGTATTATATCATTATTAATCAGCATATTCGATCCTATCTAGGATCTTTGTTATATACTTTTCAACCGCATCAACATCTCACCTATTCGTCGGACAAAAGGAGGATAGAATGACCAATCCTTATGAAATAGCCTACCAACAGTCCATTGAAGACCCCAATACTTTCTGGGCCAAAGCCGCGGAAGACTGTCACTGGTATAAAAAGTGGGACAAAGTACTCGATGATTCCAATAAACCCTTTTATCGCTGGTTTAGCGGCGGCGAGGTCAATACGTGTTATAATGCCTTGGACTTTCACATCGAAAACGGCCGTGGTGACCAGAATGCGATCATTTAC
>CALZJV010000583.1 GCA_945787595.1 uncultured Desulfobacterales bacterium
GGGGGTCTACAGGCATGAAAACGGAATACCAAACTATCCGGGTGGCAGCGAAGGACAATGTGGCCGTGTTCACCATGAACAATCCGCCGGTCAACCAATTATCAGCGCAGTTTCGATCGGATCTGGCGGAAGCCTTCGGCGAGGCTTACGGAGATGACGATGTTCAAGCCATCGTTTTAACAGGGGTCGGGAAAAATTTTATTGCCGGAGCGGATATCACCGAAATTCAGCATATCGAGAATAAAGAAGAGCTCGTGTCCGGAATGATGGAAGGCATGAAATTTATGAACCAGATCGAAACCGGACCCAAGCCTGTGGTGGCGGCCATCAACGGCAACTGCCTGGGCGGCGGTCTGGAAATTGCCATGTGCTGCCACTATCGGGTTGCCGTTAAAGGCATCAATCTCGGACAGCCGGAAGTTCAGATCGGTCTGATTCCCGGAGCCGGTGGTACCCAGCGCTTGCCGCGACTTATCGGTCTGCGCTATGCCCTCGAGATGATTACCATCGGCAAGCCCATTAAAGCTGAAGTTGCCCATCAGAGAGCACTGGTCGATGAGGTCACCGATCCGGGAAAGCTGGTTGATGCCGCCCTGAAAGCTGCCGGTCGGTTTATCGCCGGTGAGCTGAACCTAAAAGCCCGGGCCACCCGCAACCGTCATCACTGGATTCCCAGTGCAGCCGAGAAAAAAGCCCTAATGGACTTTACCAAAGCCATGACGAAAGCCCAGGCCAGGGGATATATCGCGCCGTTCAAAGCCGTTGAAGCGATCGACAAGGGACTCAGTTATGATATCGACGCCGATCTCAGAAGAGAAGCGGAATTGTTTGCCGACTGTGCGGTGTCGGACGTGGCTAAAAACCTGATCGGCATATTTTTGAATACGCGGGCCGCCGGCAGACTGCCGCGCATCGAAGGCATCCAACCGGCCAAAATCAGGAAGGTGGCCATGCTGGGTGGCGGTGTGATGGGCTGCGGTATCGTCAATTTGCTTCTCAAGGCCGGTTTCGAGACCGTGTTATGGGATATCAACGATGAAGCCCTGGAAAAGGGCGTGGGTTCGGTTCGCAAAACATTTGACTATCCCATCAAGAAAAGAAAAATGAAGCCGGCCGATTTGGAAAACATGCTCAAGAAGCAGCTAACGACCACCGCTTCCCTGGAAGATTTGAAGAATGCAGACCTGATCATTGAAGCGGTTTTAGAAAACATGCAGGTCAAACAGGACATCTGGAAAAAGCTCGAGGGTATTTGCAGTTCGGATGTGGTATTTGCCACCAACACATCGGCCTTGCCGATTACCGAGATGGCTTCCATCCTGGAAGATCCCGGCCGCATGATCGGGCTGCACTTCTTTAATCCGGCCCACCGCATGATGCTGCTGGAGATTATCTGTGCGCAGAAGACATCCGACCAAACCCTGGCAACCAGCGTTTCCTTTGCCCGGGCCATCAAGAAAATTCCCATTGTCGTCAATGACGGACCCGGATTTTACGTCTCAAGGCAACTGGGCGGTCTGCTGGGCAGCGCCGTTTATCTGACGGCGAACGGTGTTGACGGCGCGGCCATTGAGACCGCCATGCTGGATTTCGGCATGCCCATGGGGCCGGCGACTCTATCAGATTTGACCGGGATCGATATCGGTTATCATGTGAACAAGACCTTTGAAAAGAGATTGGGTGAACGTTACAAAGTGCACCCACTGACTGAATTGATTTATCAGACCGGATGCTATGGTCGAAAGACCGGGGCCGGATATTTTGATTACAGCGGCGATCAACCCGTTCCCAATCCCAAGGTCGTAGAGGTGGTGCAAAAATACCTCGAAGACAATGGGGTAAAATCCAGAGAAATGTCAAAAGATGAAATAACAGACGCCATGCTGGCCCTCGGCATCAATGAGGCCGCGCTCATGATGGAAGAAGGCATCTGTGATCGTCCGCAGGATATGGATCTGGCCATGATTTACGGCACCGGTTTTCCCCCTTATCGCGGCGGCATTTTGCGATACGCCGATAAATGGGGACTAAAAAACGTGTATGAGAAACTGACGGCACTTGAAGAGCAATACGGGGTTCGATTTAAACCCGCCGCTTTGATTAAAAAGATGGCGGAAGAGAGGAGTACGTTTTACAAATAATAGCGAATTGTTGAGCAGATGACGAGTTGACCGGTTGTCTAGAAAATCAGTTGGATAGTTAAACGGTTGACTAGTTGATTGGGTAATACCGGATAGGATACATTTATTACCAATTCCGATTTTAACAAAAACCAATTCAACTAAATCAAATAGTCAACTAAGTCAACTAAATCAACCAATCAACGAATCAACTCATCAACCAGCTAAACTAGTCAACCAATTTAACCACTCAACCAAATATATGGAGGAAAAGTCATGAGAGAAGTCGTCATAGCCGGATATTTAAGAACGGCCCAATCCCGTTCCAGACCGAATGATCCCGCGCGCGATTGGTTTTGTAAGATGAGGTCGGATGAATTGTTGGCCAAGATACTGCCTGAAGTAATTAAGAGAAGCGGTGTTGAACCCCAAGAAATCGATGATTTTTTAGTGGGCTGCGCCACCGGCGTCAGTGAGCAGTGGGCATACGGAGGCCGCAATCCGATATTTTTAGCCAATCTGCCCGAGACCATTGCCGCCAAGTTCATCGATCAGCAGTGCGGCTCGGCCATGGCCGGCATCCACATCGGGTTCATGGAAATCGCCCAGGAATTTGCCGATATCGTTCTGGTGGGCGGCATGGAGCATATGACCCGGGTGCCCATGGGCGGCTCTTTGATCGACAGAGGGGCTATCGTGCCGAACATGACCCTTTTCATGGATCCCAAGTACCAGCACTGGGATATGATGACAGCTATGAATATGGGGCTGACAGCTGAAAAACTCTTCGCCCGGACCGACTATACCAAGGAGGATATGGACAAATGGGGGCTGCGCTCTCACCAGCTTGCGGCCAAGGCACAGGAAACCGGCTTCTTCGAGGGCGAAATTTTTCCCATTGAAGCCGAGCAGGGCGATGGTTCCATGATGGTGGTAGACAAAGACCAGGCCGTGCGCGGGGACTCCACCCTGGAAGGCATCGCCTCGCTGAGACCAGCCTTTAAAAAGGACGGCGTCATTACTGCCGGGATTTCTTCGCCGTTGAATGCCGGCGCCACCTCCATGGTTTTGATGTCCAAGGAGACCGCCAAAAAGAAAAAAATCAAGCCGCTGGCAACCATTCGGTCGATCGGATTTGCCGGCGTGGACCCCACCATCATGGGACACGGCCCGGTTCCGGCCAGCCAGAAAGCCCTTGACAAAGCCGGATTGAAAGCTTCTGATATCGATTTCTGGGAAATCAATGAGGCCTTTTGTATTGTGGCCCTAAATTGTATCAAAGAGCTGGGTCTCGATCCGGATCGCGTCAATGTCATGGGCGGCGGTACAGCCATCGGGCATCCCCTGGGAGCCACCGGCATCCGGCTGACCGGCACGCTGGCCCGAATCTTAGAAGCAAAAGGCGGACGCTTTGGCTGTTCCAATGCCTGCGTCGGCGGCGGTCAGGGCGTTGCGACCATTATTGAACGGGAAGCCTATAACTGGTGATATTTTCTGCCTTTCGCCGGAAACGGCGGGTGTATTTAAATCATAGACGAATGATCAGTCAGATAGTTATATATCTATCTGGCAGAAAATATTTGGACATTGTTATTTGGAATTTTCAATGATCCATCACTCCGGGTGGGGTCGGCTACTTTAACCACTCGAAATAGCAGCCACAGTGGCTTGCTCTGCTGTCGCAACGGCATCAGATTTAAGGGGTAGAAAATATGTTTAGGCCATTCTATGATGTTATCAACAACGTTTCGCAAACGATCCTGAAATATGAAAAGGAACTGGAGCGTCCGGTCATCGGTGTCATGCCGGCCTATTTCCCATTGGAGTTGATCGAGGCCGCCGGCGGATACCCCGTACAGTTGTGGGGCAACAATTTGCCGATTGAGAAGGCGGATGCCTATCTGCAGTCCTATTGCTGCTCGGTGGCGCGATCGGTAATGGAACTCGAGATGCGAGAAATTTGAGGGAAATTTATCGTCGGGTTTTCAGCAAGCCGACGCTGGAACTTTCAATCCCCATTACGCAGACCGAGGTCGCCCGGCACAATTATCTTGAAAGTGTCGTTAAATCCGTGACCGCCGGATTGGAAAAAATCACCGGGAAAGAAATCACGCCGGAAACTCTGGGGGAAGCTGCCAAAATGTACGGCCGCACGCGAGCCCTGCAACGCCGGCTTTACCGGATGCGCTCTAAAAACCCCGGCCTCGTTAAAAGTCTCGATTTTTATACGGCCATCAAAACCGGTTGGTTTCTGCCCGGCGACGTTTACAACCGCATGCTGGAAGATCTGCTGCAGAAACTGGCAGGAATGGAAGCACATAACGGCAATAGTCCGAAGCTGCTTATTTCCGGTATGGTTTTTGATCCGCTTGAGATCCATAAAATTATTGATGAATCGGGCGCTTGCGTCGTTGATGACGATTTTGCCAATGGTTGGCGAACGGTGTCGAAAGGGGATCTGAACACTGAAAATTTGGTGGAAGGAATCACTGATTACCTTTTTGGTCCAACGCCGTGCTGTTGCCTTTACAATCCGGAGAATGACCGTCATCCCTACCTGCTCGATAAAGTCAGGGAGTCCGGGGCCGACGGCGTATTATTTTGGTACATTAAATTCTGCGAGCCGGATGCCTTCGACCGCCCCCAGCTCATGAAACATCTCAAAGACGCGAATGTCCCTGTCTCTTTTATCGACTTGGAACTGACCATGACCAATTTTGATGCAGTCCGGACCAGGATCAGCGC
>CALZJV010000584.1 GCA_945787595.1 uncultured Desulfobacterales bacterium
AGAAGCTGTGATATCACCCAGTTGGTCAATCCACGCAGGCGCCGGGACTTCAAATTATTCCTTCATCTGGGGTATGCTGGGCGATAATCAAGCCTTTACTGACATGGATGCCGTTGATTTAGCCGATTTGAGGTAAACTAGCATTCATTTACCGTTTTGACATGTACATATCTGGGAAGGGGCAATCTGCCGTATTTCGTTAATTTGTAATTTTTAGGTATCTGAAGAGGCGGGTTGTTAATTCATCATGCTAACCCTAAACAAAGGAGGTAGAAGAAATGAGGAAACTAGTCGTCATTTTGTTAACAGTGAGCATGTTGGTATTTGGCTTGTCAGCATATGCGGCTGATAAAATGGTGATCAAATCAAGCGACGTGCATGGCGATGGCTACCCGACAGTGGAAGCCATCAAGTACATGGGAGAACTATTGGATACGTGGACCAATGGCCGACTTACCATTCAAGTTTACGGATCCATGCAACTGGGTGGAGAGAAAGAGGCATTGGAGCAGGTGCAGGTCGGCGCCCTGGAGATGACGCGTGTCAGTGTCGGTGTTGTGGGGCCGATTGTGGATGAATTTAACGCATTCAATCTGCCGTTTGTTTTCCGCAGCGCCCAGCATATGTATGATGTCACCGATGGCCAGATCGGTACCGACCTGTTGAATAGACTGGAGAAAGGCGGTCTGATCGGCCTCGGCTACATGGATGCCGGCTCGCGGTCCTTCTATAACAAAGTTCGCCCGATCAAACAGCCTGCAGACCTCAAAGGCTTGAAGATCCGTGTGATGCAGAACCCGATCTTTGTGGAAATGGTCAATTCAATGGGTGGCAATGGTACCCCGGTTGCTTTCAATGAGCTTTACACTGCGATACAAACAGGTGTTGTGGACGGCGCGGAAAACAACCCGCCCACTATTATCGAGCACAAACACTACGAGGTTACGAAGTACTACAGTCTGACCGAGCATTTAATGGTGCCGGAGATTTTCGTATTCTCCAAAAAAGTCTGGGAAAAACTTTCCCCGATGGACCAGCAGCTGATTCGCAAAGCATCCGCTCTGTGCGTCCTCAAAGAGCGTGAGCTCTGGAAAGCAAAAGAAGAGAAGGCTTATGCCGAACTCAAAAAAATTGGCTATGCCGTGAACGGGAATCTTGATAAGGAACCGTTTATCAAGGCGACGGAACCGGTCCGTACCAAGTTCGGCGGCAAGTATTCCGCTCTGATCAAGCAAATTCAGGCTGTAAAATAGGGTAACGCCGCAGAAGCAAAACAGAAAAGGCCGGTGTAGTTCCGAATTCACCCTGATGCAACGTTAGGGTCCAATTATACCGGCCTTCTTTTTCCCTGAGAATGTTATGACAAACGCTTATGTAAAATTAATGGATGTGCTTTATTTTATTTGTGTGTTCATTGCTTCTGTTGCGCTTGCGATCATGAGTGTGATCATCTCCTGGGGCGTGTTTACGCGCTACGTTTTGGGCTCCGGATCGTTCTGGCCGGAACCGATTTCGATCTTTCTGGCAATCCAACTTACCTTTTATGGTGCTGCGGCGTGTTACCGGGCCGGCACTCATATTCGTCTGAGGATGTTAACGGATCGCCTTCCTCCGGCCTTGCACCAGTGGCAGGAAAAATTGGTACATCTCTTGATGGCCGGGATCTGTCTTTTTATGGTCATCTGGGGTAGCAGCCTGGTAAAAACCACCTATTTTCAATCCTATCCGGAGTTTCAATACATTCGAGTGGGTGTGGCCTACTCCGCAATTCCGATCGGAGGATTGATTACGTTTTTATTTGTGATTGAAAAAGCATTTAACATATCGTCTACCAAAGTCACGAGGGAGGGCTAAACCAATTGGGTGGAACATATGGGCCGTTACTTCTGATTGGAGGCATGCTGCTGCTGGTGGTGCTTGGGGTGCCCATTGCCTATGCCATCGGGATCGCTTCGCTGATTACGGCGCTGGTTATCGGAATTCCTATGGAAGCCATTTTGTTGAAGGTGTCCGACGGCGTCGACAACTTTTCACTGCTGGCAATTCCCTTCTTCGTGCTGGCCGGCGCGTTAATGGCCGAGGGTGGTATGGCCTGGCGGCTGGTCAATTTCGCCAATATTTTTGTTGGCTTTATCCGCGGCGGTCTTGCCATGGTCAATATCCTGGCATCGATGTTTTTCGGCGGAATTTCCGGCTCGTCGGTCGCGGATGTTTCCTCGATCGGTTCGATCCTGATCCCGATGATGAAAAAGCAGGGGTATGACGATGAATTTTCAGTCAACATTACGATCACATCGGCAACTCAGGGAATTGTTATCCCACCAAGCCACAACGCTGTGATCTATTCGTATGCGGCCGGAGGAGCGGTTTCAATCGCCCAGCTTTTTCTGGCAGGATTCATCCCGGGTGTTATGATCGGCCTGTCCCTGATGGTGCTGTCCTTCATCATGGCTACCAGACGAAATTATCCAAAGGGCCAACTGGTACCCTTGCGGGAGGCAATTAAGATTTCAGGCCAGGCTTTTATGGGCTTAATTACCGTGATTATCATTGTGGGGGGCGTCATCGGCGGTATCTTTACTGCGACAGAATCGGCATCGGTCGCGGTGATCTATGCCTTTCTCGTGACCCTGTTCGTGTATCGCGACTTCGAAATGCGGCAACTCCCACAGTTGTTTCACGGCGTGATCAATACGGTCTGCATCGTGATGATTTTGATCGGGTTTGCTTCCGGATTTGCATACCTGATGGCCCTGATGCAGGTGCCGGCCAAGGCGACCCATTTTTTCCTCAACATATCAAACAATAAGTATGTGATCCTGGCCCTGATAAATATTATGCTGCTGGTCTTGGGCACGATTATGGACATGGCGCCGTTGCTCCTGATCTGCACGCCTATTCTCTTACCAGTCGTAAAGTCTTTTGGTATTGATCCGGTCCATTTCGGCATCATAATGATGTTGAATTTGTCGATCGGGCTTGTCACCCCGCCGGTAGGATCGACGCTCTTTGTTGGCTGCGCCATCGGCAAAGTGTCCATCGAAAGCGTGTCCCGAAAGCTTTGGCCGTTTTGGATATCGATGTTCGTGATTCTGATGCTGGTGACATATTTCCCGATATTTTCAATGTGGATACCCATGCTTGCCCGATGATTTTGTACTCTACAAAGAATATTAAAACCGTTTGTAAATACCTTATAGTATCAAATTGACTGATTCAATTCAGCAATGGGGGCTAAAATATGGAAGAAAAATTTATTTTGACTGCTTTTTGCAAGGACAGACCTGGAATTGTCGCAGATATCACAGAAACGATTTATGAAAATGGCTGTAATCTTGAAGATTCCACAATGACCTCTATGCTGGATGAATTTGCAATTATTCTTCTATTCAGCGGCAAAGGAGAAAGGTTAACAGAACAACTTTTAAAAGATTGTCGGAGACTTGAGCGCGATAAGGGCATAACTGCTTTTTTAAGGCCGGTGGAAATAGAAGATACAAAAAAGCAAGAAAAAACATATACAAAGGGTATCAATGTGGAAGGTGTTGACCAGAGTGGCATTGTTTATAAAGTCAGCAGATTCCTGGCAGATAGCAATATCAATATTGAAAATCTTTCATCAAGGAGGCTCATCTCACCGGAAACCGGCACAGCGATCTATTCTATGGAGATCAAGGTCCAAATCCCTGAAGAGATTTCTCTAAAGGAGCTAGAAAAAGGGCTTTCCCTGGTGGGTGAAGAATTAAATTTAGAAATAATAATTAATTAAGGAGTCGGGGAGTATCTCTAAGCCGCTCCGCTCCGCTATAGATATAAGTTTACGTCGAAAACTCCCCGATCCCTCAATTATTTAAAAGGCTAAGTTACTTTCATATGACATGTTGCGGCTAATTTTCACCCTCCCTATTGAGGTTTAATCGAGCACGGCAACTGCCTCCACTTCAATCAGGTACTCCGGCAGTGCTAAACTCTCTATAATCAATAGTGTGTTGGGCGGACAGGGCTCCGGGAAATACTCATTTCGAACCCTGCGATAGGTTTCAATATAACTGTAATGGGTCAGAAAAGTCGTCAT
>CALZJV010000585.1 GCA_945787595.1 uncultured Desulfobacterales bacterium
TGTGTATTTCAAAGCCTGCTCTGCAATCTGCACCTTGTCCAGAAAATACATGGCAGATTCTTCGGCATTTTTTTGGGGGGTTTTGCGGTCCCAAATGGTACCCAGCGTCAGATTTTCTAAAATGGTCAAGTGGGGAAACAGATTAAAATGCTGGAAGACCATACCGACTTCAGCCCGGATTTTCTCGATATTTTTCAAGTCGTTGGTCAATTCCATCCCGTCGACGATAATCCTGCCCCGCTGGTGTTCTTCAAGGCGATTGATGCAGCGGATGAGTGTTGACTTGCCCGAACCCGAAGGCCCGCAGATAACTATACGCTCCTGCTTTTTGACGGTAAGATTAATGTCTTTCAGCACATGAAAATCGCCATACCACTTATGCATTTCGACAATTTCGATGATGGCTTCGCCTGTCAAAGTATTTTGCTTATTTTCGGATGATTGCGTGACCATGAAGATTCTCTCATTTCAGATTTAGAGCTGGCGTTATGAAATGCTGCTCTCAAATAGACTCATACCCCAATTGAGTCAAACTCAATTGAGGAGGTATTTGGTATTAGGTATCAGGTACTGCATCAGGGAATTTTTTCCGATTTTTATATTTCACCATAAGTAGACATATAAAATTTACGCTGATTTCGGATAAAAACCAATACCGAATACCCAGTACCCAGTTACGGTATAGCGGCAAGCCGCTCCGGCGGCTATAATCCTCTTTCCAGCTCGCGTTCCAACTGCCGGCTGTAATTTGACATAAAAAAGCAGCACAGAAAATATATCAAAGCTGCAAAAATATAGGCTTCCGCTGAAAATCCCATCCACTGAGGGTCATTCAGGACCGTCTTTGTCGTTTTTAGAAAATCGAAAAGCGCTATGATGACAACCAGGGATGTATCTTTAAAGGCCGAGATCAGAATGCTGACCGACGGCGGTATGACAATTTTTAGTGCCTGGGGTAAAACGATCAATCGCATGGTCAAATAATAATTCAGTCCCAGAGATTCGGCCGCCTCATACTGCCCGCGCGGGATGGCCTGCAATCCGCCACGAACCACCTCGGCGATATAGGCTGCCGTAAATAGAATGATGGCAACCTGGGCTCTGATCAGCGCGTTGACGTTGACTCCCTCGGGTAAAAATAAGGGAAAGACCACCGAAGACATGAACAGCAGACTGATGAGGGGTACACCCCGGATGAGTTCAATGTACAGGACACACAGTCAGCAGACTGATGAGGGGTACACCCCGGATGAGTTCAATGTACAGGACACACAGTGTTTTTACCACCGCCATTTTAGATTGACGACCCAGGGCCAGGACAACACCTAGAGGGTAGGCAGCGGTCAGACCGAAAACAGACAACAGAAGGGTTAATGGAAGCCCGCCCCACTGGGTACTTTCCACAGGGGTCAGACCGAAAATTCCGCCTTTCATCAACAAGCCCATCAGAAAAAGACCCAAAATCCAGGCATAAACCAAATGTTTCTTCCAATGATTTCTGTTGCGACTGTAAAACAGCAACGCCACCAATAGACCCATCGCCACGAACGGACGCCACTGCTGATCATAGGGGAAAAAACCAAAAGTGATAAATCTTATATTGGCGGGAATGATCGACCAGCAGGCACCATCGATCTGCTGGCATTCCGCCCCGGTAGAGAGCCAAAGGCTGTCGATAAATGCCCAGCGAATCAGCGGGGGGACAGTTATCCACAAAAAATAAATCGTTATCAGGGTCAAAATGGAGTTTAGCCAACCCTTGAATAGATTGGTTCTAATCCATCCCACTACTCCCACTTGGGTGACTGGTGGTTTAATAGCTTCGACCGGATCATTTTGAACTGCTGCTTCCATATGCTCGTTTAGTTCGTTAGGATCGTTGTGTTCGTTTAGATGGTTGATTAAGTTGATTGGTTGATTGAGTTAATTGTTGACTGGTCGACTGGGAAATAAGGGTTAAGTCTGATTTTATAAGTCAATCAATTCATTCAACCCAATAAACCCAATAAACTTAATCAACTCTTTCCGCTATAATTATCAATTTGTACCGAAGGTACCCTCCCGAAACCCGCAACCCAACCAACATCTCGTTTTTTTTCCTTCTATGCTTTGCCCACAAGCCCGCAACGCGCAACCCGCAACTCGTGCTCTATCTTTCCACCAGCGCCACTTTTTTGTTGTACCAATTCATAAAAGCCGAGGTCGAGAGACTGAGACACAGATAAACAATCATAATCATAGCGACGCCTTCAAGGGCCTGCCCGGTTTGATTGATGGCGGTCCCGGCAACCGATACAAAATCGGGGTAACCGATGGCTACGGCCAGCGAGCTGTTTTTGGTTAAATTCAGCATTTGACTTGTCAGCGGCGGTATGATCACTCTCAAGGCTTGCGGCAATATGACCAGATTGAGAACCTGGGCAGGTTTAAGCCCGATGGACATGGCGGCTTCTCTTTGTCCCTTGCTTACGGACTGGATACCGGCGCGGACAACTTCGGCCACAAAGGCCGCCGTGTATAGCACCAAGCCCAATAAAAGCGCACTAAACTCGGGACTGATATTCTGCCCGCCTTGAAAATTGAACCCTTTGAGTTGGGGAACACTCATAGCGCTTGGGGCCCCCCCGGCCAGCCAAGCCAGCAGCAGCAGGACGATGAGGAGACCGATGGATACGCTGAAGACCGGAAAATACTCGCCTGTTTTCGCCTGTCGCTTGCGCGCCCAACGGCGCAGAAAATAGACAACCAAACAACCTGTCAGGAAGGCGATGGCCATGTACATATGGGCTGGCGCATACACCGGAATCGCGATAACAAGCCCGCGATTGCTCATGAAAATACCGGTAAACGGGTTCAGTGCCTGCCTGGGGGATGGAAGGACCTCATAAAACAAAGCATACCAGAAAAAAAGCTGCAGTAGGACCGGTATGTCCTGAAAAACCTCAATGTAGACGGCCGCCAATCTGGATACCAGCCAATTTGTTGATAAACGCAGTATACCGATGATGGTGCCGAGAACAACGGTCAGGACAACGCCGATAAATGAAACCAACAGCGTATTTAAAACGCCAACCAACAACGCACGGGTGTAATTGTCCGCAGCCGAGTAAGGAATAACGGATTCACCGATTTCAAAAGAGGCTTCCTTCTCAAGAAACCCGAATCCGGTGGCAATGGCTTGCCGTTCAAGGTTGGCAAGGGTATTTGAAACCAGATAATACCCCAGCAGCCCCACCATTGCCATAACGCCCAGCTGATAGAAAATGGATCGCTTGTGCGGATCGTACCAGAAAGCAACATTACCCGAAGGCGGGCTGTGCGGAGCGTCTGTGTTTTTCTTCATCAGCGTTTAAACTATTGTTTTGAAAAATAAAAAAGGCGCCACCGTTGGTGGCACCTTTTTAAGGTCAAGCCCTATTTAAACGGAGGTGCATACATAAGGCCACCGTTTGTCCACTGGGCATTTAAGCCACGTTCGATTTTTAGAGGCGTATTGACACCGACATTTCGTTCAAAGACTTCGCCGTAATTGCCGACCTGTTTAATGATCTTATAGGCCCACTTTTCGTCCAGCCCCAGTGCTTTGCCATTGCCGGGACTGACTCCCAGAAATCTCTGAATTTTGGGGTCCTTGCTGTTCAGCATTTCATCGACGTTTTTGGAAGTGATGCCAAGTTCTTCAGCGGCAATCATCGCCAGAACCGAAAAATTAACGATATCGTACCACTGGTCGTCTCCGTGACGTACCACCGGAGCCAGGGGCTCCTTGGAAATTATTTCCGGCAAAATGACGTAATCATCCGGTTTGGGAGCAACGGCCCGGGTTGACGCCAGCTGGGATGCATCCGAAGTCAGGACGTCGCAGCGCCCGGCAAAAAAGGCTTGGGCCAGTTCCGGTGTGCTCTCAATGACCACCGGCTTCATCTTCATGCCGTTGGCCCTGAAATAATCCGCCACGTTGAGTTCGGTGGTTGTTCCCGGCAACACGCACACCGTGGCGCCGTCGAGTTCTTTGGCACTTTTCACGCCCAATTTCTTGGGTATCAAAAATCCCTGGCCGTCATAATAGTTCACATGGGCAAAGGCCAACCCCAGGGCGGTTTCGCGACCCAATGTCTGCGTACAGTTCCGCGTCAAAACGTCTATTTCACCGGACTGCAAGGCGGTAAAGCGGGTCTTGGCGGTTAAGGGAACAAATTTTAATTTATCGTTAGTACCAAAAACCGCTACGGAAATAGCCCGCGCAGTATCGACATCGAGTCCGCGCCACTCTCCTTTTTCATCCGGTTTTGAGAACCCGAACAAGCCTTCATTTACCCCGACTGAAATAAAACCTTTGCCCTTGACATCGTCCAATGTTCCGGCCATGGCGAAACCGATCGTGGTCAAAAACGCCACAACAACAAATACCGTGATAAGTTTGAATCTTTTCATCATTTTTTCTCCTTTCCTTTGTTTTGACCTAAGTCGAGTGTTTTATGGCGAAGAGAGGTGCATCAATCTTAATGCATCCCGCCTGCCCCGGTATGCGCAAGAGATCGGTGCAGACCGAGTTAAAAACCGCTCAATTTAGGTTTAAGTTCCTTTAAATATAAAAAAAACGGTCCGGTATCTCAGAGACTTGAACCCCCGTGCAAGTGACCGGAGCGATAATCGGCTATTATCTGGCGCTTATTGATGATTCGTATCGGAAATAATGAATGTGCCTCATCAATTAAATGAACCCTTAACATAAAAACGTATAACAGATAATTCGTATGGTTTGCAAGGGAAAATGTGCATGATCAACAGCCCGGGCCAAAATTAGGCGGCACACACGGTGATGGTAATACCTCCTGCATGAAATATAGCTGCTTTCTTTTACCTGTGGCCCGCGAAATCTTTTTCATGCCAGGACCCAAAGGCTTATTGTTTGAGGCAATTAGTTGGGATACCCCCAATATTTCTCATTGACAGTACGATCAAATTATATAAAATCGGATACATCAAGGGAGAACCAATATCGCATGTATCAATTCCTGATGGGACCGGCCCTGTGGGCCACATTCACCATTTTTATATGCGGGCTGATTATCC
Source organism: uncultured Desulfobacterales bacterium (assembly GCA_945787595.1). Next base: position 5,077 of record CALZJV010000585.1, read on the forward strand.
GGATAGTATTTCTGTATCGCCTCAGTCAAAAAAAAGATCGCATCATTTATAATCATGCCGCCTTCAGCTGGGGGATAAAATCGATTTTATTCTGGCTGGTACCGTTCGGCAGTGCTTCTATGCGCCAACAGCCGGTTTTTACGATCATGGTTTTCGTATTTCACGCCACTCTGTTTTACGATCATGGTTTTCGTATTTCACGCCACTCTGCTGGCCGTACCATTATTCCTCAATGCCCATAATATTCTCTGGGATGAAGCCTTCGGTGTCAGCCTTTGGTCCATGCCGGACATCGGGGCCGATGTAATGACCCTCCTCTTGCTCGGCTCGGCTCTTTTCCTGGTCATCAGACGCATGGTGCGCAGCGAGGTGCGTATCCTCACCGGTGCATGGGATTACGTGTTGCTGGGGCTCACCGTATTGCCCTTTTTGACCGGGTTTTTGGCGTACCATCAGTTTGGACCTTATGAGACGCTGCTGATACTGCATATTATATTCAGCGAGATCTTACTGGTCCTGATTCCGTTTACCAAACTCGGGCACATGATCCTGTTCTTTTTTACCCGCGCTTTTATCGGATTCGAGATGGGGGGAAGGAGGGGTGCAAGATCGTGGTAGACCAATATGACGCTGGGAAGATGGGAGGTTGGGAAGCTGAGAGGCTGGGAGGTTTGGAATCTAAGGGGCTGGAAAGGCGGATACGGATTTTAGAATTTTATAGGTTTGTGACTGAAGTGTTGGGTGCTTTTTAACTAATTGGAGACTCAAAATTACAAATAGCAAATCACAAATAATCATATGGTTGATATAAAAGAAGTATTAGAAAAAGAATTCAAAAAAAATGAGGTGCCCGCCGATCCGGATAAAATCCTTGAGATATTGGCTGCCAATGACGGCGCCCGTATTCGAACCTGGCTGGGCATTTGCTCGCGGTGCGGATTATGCGCCGAAAGTTGCTTCGTCTACCTCGCCAACAATCGCGATCCGCGGCTCAGTCCGGCCTATAAGTTCAAACACACCCTGGGTGAAATGTATCGCCGAAAGGGAAAGATTACCCGGGAATATTTAAAAAAATGTTATGAGATTTCATGGCTGCAATGCACCATGTGCAAACGCTGCGCCATATTTTGCCCCTTCGGCATCGATGTGGCGACCATGATCTCTATATCCCGCAGTATCTGCCACTCCCAGGGACTAAGGCCCCAAAGCCTGGCCAAATTTTCGGAAAACTGCCGTCAGTCCGGCAACCACATGGGTATCCCGGTCGAAGAGCTCATCGACACCTGCGAGTGGATGGCCGAAGAGACCGAAGATGAACTTCGCGGTGTCGAGATTCCCGTGGATAAACCCAACCCGGCCTATATGTATACCATCAACCCGCGGGAGCCTGTATACTATCCCCAGGACATTTCCAATGCCGCCATTATTTTCACCGCCGCCGGAGAAAACTGGACCATTCCGAGTTTTGGTTGGGACTGCACGAATCTGCCGATGTTTGCAGGAGACAGACCCCTTGCGGGCCGGCAGGTTAAAAATGTGTATGAAAAAGCCCTGGAACTGGGTGCTGAGAAGATCTTGATCACGGAATGCGGACATGCGTATCGTTCTCTTGCTTTTGAAGGACCTTACCTGGCAGGCTACAAAGACGGTATGCCGCCCGTTGAGATCGTGCACTTCGTACGATTGATTTACGAATATCTCAGAGACGGACGCATCAGGATAGATCCGGCCAAAAAAATTAAGGAACCGGTTACCTACCAGGATCCCTGCAATGTGTCACGCAACGGCGGACTCTGGGAGGAGGCCCGCAAAATCATCCCGTATCTTGCCGAGGATTTCCGGGACATGGCACCGAATCGTGACCACAACCATTGCTGCGGCGGCGGCGGCGGCATCATGCCCATGGGACCGGAGTATAAACCGGCGCGCATGGCCTCCGGCCGGGTGAAAGCGGAGCAAATCAGGGCAACGGGGGCAAAAATCGTTGTCACGCCCTGCCACAACTGTTTCGACCAGATCAATGATCTCTCCGAAGATGCCGATCTGGGAGTCAAGGCGCTATCTCTCAAGGAAATCATCGTTGAGTCGATGATCATCCCGGATCATATGAAGCTGGAGAAAGATCAGGGTGACTGAAGGTGTCAGGACGAAAGGGCATGGGGCAGAGAGCAGAGCGCATAGGGATAAAAAGAAGGACGTTGCGGGTTGCGGGAGGGGTGGCAATTGAATATTGGATTTACAATAGAGTAGCAAATTTTAAGTCTCAAACCACACTATTAAATTAATAACTCATTAAAACCGTTTGATTTTTGGAATTTGAGTAATTGGAATTTATTTGTTGCCCCGAACCCTTGCCCTATGCGCTTTGCTCTCCGCTCCATGCCCTATGCCCTTACCCAATGCACTATGCTCTATGCGCCCTGCGCTAGATCCCCTGTCCTAGCAACGCCGCTCCGATGGCCCCTGTTATCTGGGCTTCGGTTGAAACTATTATGCTTTCTCCTGTTTTTCTTTCGAGCGCTTTTACCACACCAATATTTTTAGCCACGCCGCCGGTCATCATGACCGGGGCTTTAAGGCCTACCCGCCTGGCCATGGCCACAACCCTGGCAGCAATGGATTCATGGATTCCGCAAATTATATTACGCCTTTTTTCACCTTTTGAAATAAGGGATATGACTTCCGATTCCGCAAAAACGGTACATAAACTGCTGATTTTCGACGGATGATCTGCTTTTAAAGAAAAATCACCGAAATCATTCAAATCGACCTCCAGGGCCCTTGCCATGACTTCTAGAAATCGGCCGGTTCCGGCAGCGCATTTGTCATTCATGGCAAAGTCTTTGACACTTCCAAACTCATTGACAGCGATGGCTTTGCTGTCCTGACCCCCAATATCGATGACGGATCGAACCGCCGGATCTAGATAATGAGCGCCCATGGCGTGGCATGTAATTTCGGTAACGGCTTTATCGGCAAATGTCACACTGTTTCGACCATACCCGGTCGAGATGATTTTATCGACGGACGAGGATTCCACGGCCAGATCCCTAACAATACTTTTAAACACCTTCTCCCCGGCATTGCGGGCATTATAACCGGTCAAAATCAACTTATGCGAGATCATCTTACCGTTTTTTATTACCGCCGCCTTGGCGGTTATGGAGCCGACATCAATACCGACTGTAATCATTCTTCTTTTTCCTTGACTAGATTACAATGTAGCTGTATTGTAGCTTTCGCTAAGTTATTTAACGCATTCAGGGGCAACAATCAAGCCTATTTGTGACTGGGGATATCTCTCAATCGGCGAACCGCGGATTATCAAATTCGCGACAAAGACCGATGCACCAGTCAGGGTAGCCGCGAAGAAGACCACTTTTATGTTATTTTGTATCCGAAAATGAGGCGATACACCGTGATAAACGAAAAAAATCATGATAGTGATCCTAATCCCGATAATGACAAAGAACCCGCCGTCGATGTGCCCAACAGCAAGGTCAAATTCGAGATATACGGTGAAGAAATGCTTGAAAAGCGGGTCAAGTCAAGCGGAAACAGCGGCAGAGTATATCTCCCTCCAAATTGGGTCGGCCACAAAGTGAAAATCATTCGCACGGATTAAAATCGGGTTAAAAAGGAATTTATTAGTGGATAACGTTCAAATAAGAAAGTTGCAGAAAGAGGATGCACACGAAATCAGCCGAATCTATGCGGCTATCACAAGGAAGTCCGTGGATTCAGACTTCAAGCGGGTCGTTGAAGATCATGCCCAACGAGATGATGAAGCCTGCTTTGTCGCCGAACGCCAGGGCAATGTGGTCGGTTTTATGATCAGCTACATTCTCACCGCCGGTTTTGGCATGACCAAAAGCGCCTGGATTGCCACCTTGGGCGTAGATCCGAATTTCATGGGAATGGGAATCGGGGCCAGTTTGGCTGAGGAAATATTTAAGTATTACAAGGCCCAGGGGATTGAAAACGTTTACACGTCGGTTCGCTGGGATTCCACCGATATGCTGTCTTTTTTTAAGACGCTGGGATTTGATCGCAGCAATTTTATCAATTTAAGAAAGATTATCGAGTAGTTTTCAATTGCGGAATTGAAAGGATCGCTGAATATCAAGAAAGCCGTCTCTCTAACTGACCTTCATGATGCATTTCATAATGGTAAGATGATGAAGGACGCGGAAACACATGATAACCCCATTTGTCTTGTCTTCTGACTCATTTTTGGCAATAGGGCCGGAACTGAATATTTCAATCTGATCCCATCAGTAAGTCTCCAAATGGAACAAATCCTTTACATTTTTGTCGGTTAGGGTACTCGCATTTTACCGTATGGGATTGATCTATATGTTAAACGCCAGCCCTACCGAAATTGATTTTGATGTTTATCAACCGCGCAAGCCCAAAGCAAGCGCATATGATGAATTGGACTCCGGCTCGTAGAGCCTACGCCTCGGAGAGCGCCACAGCGGATTCAACGTTTATTGCGGCAATGCCATATGGCCGCACAATCAAGAAGGTCTTGCCTCCGGCTCGTAGAGCCTACGCCTCGGAGAGAGAACCTAGCGCGTTATATTATTCGAGCCTCCTTTTCCCAAGAGCGCATGACATATGTCGCGGCGCAGGATTCATCCGATGGGGTTGCCAAAGTGATCTATCAGTCAAAGGATGCTAAGACAACCAAAACATTTGATGCCCTGGACTGGCCTGCCCTGTTAAATAGGGCTCCCTTCAGGGAACCCTATTGAACAGGGTAAATAATGTTGATCCATTATTGTGTCCTAAATGTTCTGGATCTATTAAAATAATTTCATTTATCGATGATTCAAAAATAGTTAAAAAGATACTGTAAGCGTTCACAGGTTCAGGTTTCACCGTTCAGGGTTACTTTTCTTCCGTTGATAACGCTCGTAGGCTTCCCCGGCAGATGTATGGCGGGATGAACCTCGAATGACAGCGCACCCTGCCAGATTCCCTTAACAGAGCAAAGGTATATCCGGCATGATCATCCTTGCGCGTTAGATCGCAGGCCATGTACCATCTCAATATCCTCAAATTGTTCTATTCTCATTCGTTTTCCACGTTAACCCTGAACCTCTGAATCCTGAACCCATAAACGGCTATTCAGATTGAAACCTACATTTAAAAAAATCCAGCCGCAGCCGCAGCCGCACTGGTGAACTATACTAAAATCGGCCTGAATTTTCAATTCATTGGAAAATTTAGTATTGACAACAAATCCCGCTTTGGTTATCAGGATGGTTAGGGCGGTCGTTTAATTGGCGTCTCAATATGTTGGGCTACATCTGAAACCGGTACACAATTCACCATTTTTGATTAATCAGCTTTGGAAAAGCAAATTCTTATCCCTA
>CALZJV010000586.1 GCA_945787595.1 uncultured Desulfobacterales bacterium
TCCGGCCTTCCGGCCGGACAAAGCCATGGCCGTGGAATCCCCCGAAAACTTCAATGGCTGGGTCGATCAACTGGAAGCGGCCGCCGCAACGGAAATCATCGATTACGAAACCTTTATGGCAGCACTGCAGCAACGCCATGATTTCTTCCATAAAACCGGCTGTCGTCTTTCCGATCACGGCATCGAGCAACCCTATGCCGAAGATTACACTGACGCTCAAATACACCGCATATTCGACAAAGTTCGGTCGGGAAAAGCGCTTGAGAATATAGAAATCCGACAGTTTAAATCAGCCATGTTGATAGCGCTGGCGGTCATGGATGCTGAAAAAAGCTGGACACAGCAGTTTCATTTGGGTGCCCTGAGAAATGTCAACACCCCTGCCATGCAGCAACTCGGTCCGGATACCGGCTACGACACCATCGGAGATTTTGAGATTGCACGGCCTTTGGCCCGCTTCCTGGACCGGCTTGAAAACCAAGGCAAACTTACCAGAACCATCCTGTATGTTGTCAATCCCCGGGATTACGAGTTGATTGCCGCTATGATCGGCAATTTTCAGGACGGCAGCATACCCGGCAAGATTCAATTTGGATCTGCCTGGTGGTATAACGACCAGAAGGGCGGCATGGAACACCAAATCAAAGCCTTAGCGAACATGGGACTGCTTAGCCGATTTGTCGGCATGCTGACAGACTCCAGAAGTTTTCTCTCCTACCCGCGCCACGAATATTTCCGCAGAGTGCTGTGCAACCTGATTGGCAAGGATGTGGAGACTGGAGAACTGCCGGACGATCTGGAACTGATCGGCAGCATGATTAAAGATATTTGCTACAACAATGCGGTCCGCTATTTTGATATTAAGGAGGATCTGTGAGCCTGGTATTAGCCGTTGATATTGGCACCGGCAGTTGCCGCTGCGCTTTATATAACCGGGAATTACAGCGCCTGGGCACCGAAATTCTGGAATATTCTACCCAATATCCCAAGCCGGATTGGGCCGAACAAGATCCTGAAGTAATATTTGATAGCATTTTACAAACCATTGAGAAGACTGTCTCCAAATGCGACTATGATCCAAAAGACATCATCGCTCTCACTCTGGACTGTTCGATTCATACCCTTCTGGGGCTGGCAAAAGACCGTTCGCCGCTAACACCTATTATTACCTGGGAGGATTCGAGGGCCCGCCATCTGGTGGAAGGATGGAAGCAGCAGGGCCTGGAATCTGAGATCTACACCCTGACAGGATGCCCCCTGCATCCCATGTATTCGTCTGCCAAGATCGCCTGGTGGCGGGAGCACCGGCCCGATCTCTTTAAACGAATAAATACCTTTGTATCCGTCAAGGCATTCGTTCTCCAGCGGTTGACAGGAACCCTCTTGGAAGACCAGGCGACGGTATCCGGTTCCGGTCTCTTAAACATACACAAGCTGGACTGGGAAGACAGGGTACTGTCTTTGGCCGGTATTTCCCGCAAACAACTGCCGCCGGTCGTTGAACCGACATTCCGTATCGAATCCATACGCCCTGAGATCAGCAGTCAGACAGGCCTGCCGATTTCAACCCCTGTAATTATCGGATCTTCAGATGCAGCCATGTCCAGTCTGGGTTCAGGCACGATTGATCTTGACCAGATGACGGTAATGATCGGCACAAGCGGCGCTGTACGCAGACTGGTCCGCCGCCCGACGTTAGACCCACAGCAACGCACCTTCTGTTACCATATCGCAAACCGGTTGTGGTTCGCCGGGGGGGCGATTAACAACGGCGGTATTGCCCTGCGCTGGTTCAGAGATAATTTTGGAGAACGGGCAAAAAAAGAGGCTCAAAAAACGGGGGCATCCGTATACAAGATTTTGTGTGATTATGCGCAAACTGCGCCGGCCGGGGCGGACGGGCTGTTCTTTTTACCTTTCCTGGCGGGTGAGCGATCCCCCCACTGGAACAGCAGCATGCGAGGAATCCTATTCGGGTTATCGCTGCATCACTCTCAAGCCCATGTGATTCGATCCCTGATAGAGGGGATCTGCTACCGGCTTCTTAGTGTCATTCAGCCTCTGGAGGATCTGGTCGGAAAGTCCAGCGAGATTCGGGTGACGGGCGGTTTCACCCGCTCACCGGTATGGCTGCAAATCCTAGCGGATATTTTGGGCAGAGAACTTATGGTTACCGGAGAGCCGGAAGGATCCGTACTCGGAGCAGCAGCCTTTGCCTACCACACCCTCGGCATAATTGACTCTTTTCGATACTTGCTTGAGAGAAACCCGATCATTCAAAAGGTACGTCCTGAGGCCAAAGCCAACGAATTCTATCAGACTCAATTCGAAAGGTATATGCACTTCTATTGGAAATTTCAAAATGAGTTCGATTAAAGCGAAAAACCCGATGCTGGTTGTATTTCCTTGTCAGCGCCTCGCCGGATACCGCAATGACCATTTTGATCGAAAAAGAAACTAATGAACATCGAACATCGAACGTCCAACATCGAACGTCGAACAAATGTATTCTGTCTATTTTAAAAGGGTTTAGCGAAGCGATTCCACCCTTCGACATTCGATATTCGATATACTGCGGTTCGTTTTTTAATTTCGTGTAGTTTCATAAGGCAATGCCACCATAAAACTGCTTTTCGCTTTACAACCTCTACGAAGAATATATCCGTTTTGACGACACCAAAACCAAATAAAGTAGAACTGCTGGCCCCGGCCGGCAATTTCGAAAAACTTGAAATTGCCATTCATTACGGCGCCGATGCAGTTTATCTCGGGGGCAAGGATTTCAGTTTAAGAAATTTTTCCGGCAACTTCCGGTTGGATGAAATCGAGCATGCGGTCGCTTACGCCCATGATCGCGGTGCAAAGGTCTATGTAGCGGTAAATGTTTATGCCCGCAATGATGAACAGCCGTTGCTTGCCGAATATCTTGAAAAATTGGGCGCGGTGGGACCAGATGGCGTGATCGCAGCGGATCCGGGTGTCATTATAACCGCTCGTGAGCTTATTCCGCATATCCCCTTGCATCTGAGCACCCAAGCCAACAGCACCAATTATAAAACCGTCGAATTCTGGGAGCGGCTGGGCATCCGCCGGGTCAACATGGCCCGGGAACTGACCCTGGCCGAGATAAAAATCATCGCCGAAAAATCTCATATTGAGATCGAGGCCTTTGCCCATGGTGCCATGTGCATTGCTTACTCAGGCCGTTGCCTGTTATCCAGTTTCATGGCCAAACGTCACAGCAACCGCGGCATGTGCACCCATCCTTGCCGCTGGCAATACACCTTGATGGAAGAAATTCGGGCCGGTCAATATATGCCCATCGCCGAAGACGACCGTGGAACCTATATTTTCAACTCTAAGGATCTTTGCATGATTGAACACATTCCCGCCATGATCGAGTCTGGTGTATCTGCACTTAAAATCGAAGGCCGCATGAAAGGAATTAATTATCTGGCCTCAGTAGTAAAAGTCTACCGGGATGCTATCGACCGTTATGTTCAGGACCCGTCGAAATACCGTGTAAGATCCGAATGGCTGATTGAACTCGCTAAAATCAATCATCGCGGTTATTGTACGGGTTTTTACTTTGATGATCCCGAGCAGATCGTACCCGATTACGAATTTAGTAAAAATCCGGACACCCATCTGTTCATCGGCAAAGTTCTGGCCGTGAATCATGACGGCCACAGCCTGATGGAGGTTCGCAACAAATGCCGGACAGGCGACCGCGTGGAAATATTAAGCCCCCGGCAAGCGGATCGAATCACTATCATCGGGGGCATGCGGGATGAACAAGGAAATCAGGTTCAAACTGCACAGCCGAATAGCCGCGTGTATTCGGATTTGGGCACAAAAACCAAACCCAACGATCTGATCCGCAAACTTATTTAGTGCCGTGGAAAAGTTAAATAGTGCCCATCCCAAACTCGGTTAAAATCAGCTTGGGCACTAAATAGTGTTTTCAATCCAGAAATGCGGATTTTTGTCCAAGGTCAAGGAAATCAAGCGTTTGTGCGGAGACGTAGCTGGCTACGTCGCACAATCAAACGCGCCGATTGACG
>CALZJV010000587.1 GCA_945787595.1 uncultured Desulfobacterales bacterium
ATATCGCAAGGGTTTTTAGAGAATGGTATGGTCTGATACAGTCATCATGATTTCAAAATTATATCTGTACTTGAAGCATATATCTTTTGCAGATTGGCCAATCACCAATCCATTCTTTTTTGAGTCTCTATTTTTGATAGATTTCGTGCAGAATCGAACCTTTTAAGGCGTTCTAAGAATCTAGGATTAGTGGACGGAATATATATTTCCCCAAAAGGTTAGATGCCGAAATCTCTACTTTCGCTATTTTAGAGAATGCACAAGCAAATGGTTCAACGGAAAGGTCAAATATCTCACCTTTACTCCGGTAAAGGTGAAATCCCTCGAGAACATCTCGCTTTTCACCGGGATAAAGATCGTTCATCATCGGGTTTAATTCAAAAATTTCATCGATGATAAGTAAGTAACCCCAGGCTGGAACTCATTTCAACTTGCTTTCCTCTGCAACGATTAATTTAATCTTTCCAGTTCGCTGTTAAGTGCTTTTACCATTATTAATCGAGGCTGAATAGGCCGCACAACGTTTGGAGCCTTTCAAGAATTTGCACAGCAGCGTCCACGATTTCGGGGCCGATACCGTCCCCGGGAAGACCCACGATTTTATATTTTTTCATCCGGCTTTGCCCGCATACCCTGTCCCGCTTTCGGCAGGGAGCCTCAGTCGTCCTTGAAATACTTTTCGGGAACGAGCACGCTGCCTTCCATCAACCGGCGGGCTGTGCGGCCCAGCACCGCTTCCCGGTAGTGGTAGGTGCCGTTGAATTCTTCGATTACCGCACCGACTTCGACGGTAGTGGTAGGTGCCGTTGAATTCTTCGATTACCGCACCGACTTCGACAATGCCGCCCGGATGCCCGATTGAAAGCATTTCCTTTTGGTGAGTGTCCGGTTTCAGCAAATCATATGCGACCGTACCCGGAATCATCGCGGCACCCACCGTCGACACCGCACCGCTGACGGGATATGATTTGTGCAGCGTTCCCATGGACATCATGCGGCCTACCAGGTCCACAGCGGTTTCATCAACCGTATCGCCGTCAACAGTCTGATAGGGCGTTGCCGCTGTAATAAAGGCGATTTTCGGAACTGCCTGGCTGCGTAAGGTTGCCTCCTCCATGGTTTCGGTCAGGCCGATTTCCACGGAAACGGCGCAGCGGACATTTTCAAGACGCTGACGAATATAGGCGTCATTGTCGACTTCATCGATTTCAATCCCCGACAATCCAAGCTCCGCAGCCGGTACCAGAATAATCGGGTTGGCGGCATCGATGACGGTCAGTTCAATCTTTCCGACGTCCGGCACTTCCAGCACGTCCTTGACGTTTCCGGTGGGAAACAGTTTGCCGGTCAGCGCCCCGCCGGGATCATCAAACCGTAGCACGATCTTGGCAGCGGAACCGGGAACACCGGCGATGGCGTAATCACCGTCTTCATCGAAACGGCCGTTTTTGACCGGCACTTCCGCAATGATGAGCTTATCGGTGTTTTTTTGATGTATCCGAACCCGCGTGAGCGGTTCAACCGCCGGTACCAGCCCTTCATCAACGGCAAAGGGCCCTACCGCCGATGAGATGTTTCCGCAATTGCCTTTAAAATCGATGATGGGGCGGTCGATGGATACCTGTCCGAAATTGTAGACAACGTCATAATCAGGGGATTCAGAGGGACTAATGATGGCCACTTTGCTGGTGGTGGAAACAGCACCGCCAATGCCGTCTATCTGCCGACGGTTGGGGTCCGGGCTTCCATAGGCAGCCAGCAGTATCGCATCTCTGATATCCGACAAGGGCGGAAGGTCGCCGGCGTGGAAAAAAAGCCCTTTGCTGGTGCCGCCCCGCATGTAAACGGCTGGTATCTTTTTTTGCATGGTGATACCTCCTGGAATGGGTTGTCGGTTTGCCGCACTTGGAGCTGTTGATTGTCCGGCAATGGATTTTTACTTTTATAAGCTAGATACAAATCATGCGGTACGTCTCGGAATTATTATAATATAATGATAGGGTGTCAAGGGCAATGACGGGCAGGTCCCATGAACCGTATTATTTTTCAGGGAGATGGAACACCAATGGTCCCAATATTCCATCATTCCATTGTTCCATTATTCCAGTTCTTTATTGTTCCCAGCATATAATTATGGTACGAGTCAATTCGTTGCATTACCGATACCGATTGTCAAACAACTTTGAGGCTGATTGAATTCCGGAACGATACGCCATGCCGCCGGACGCCAATATTCATCCATGTATCGTCAGGCACCCTGCCGAAATTCAAACAGTTAGAATACCGTAAACGCTATGACCGACGGCAGCCAGAGCGGAATCGATTTGTCAAAAATTTATGACGTGCTGATCGTTGGCGGCGGCAATGCCGCACTTTGTGCCGCGATGACCGCGCGGGAATGCGGTGCCGAGGTTCTGCTGCTTGAAAGTGCACCCAAAGATTTTCGCGGCGGCAACAGCCGCCATACCCGCAACCTGCGTTATCTGCACGAATCCGGAAACGACAACCTCACCGGGCCATACCTCGAAGAAGAGTTCTGGGACGACCTGCTGCGCGTGACAGGCGGTCAGACCAACAGGCAGCTTGCCCGCTTTACCATCCGCGAATCAAAAAACCTGGGAGAATGGATGGAAGCGCACGGCTGCCGGTTTCAACCGCCGCTGCGCGGCACACTCGACCTGGCCAGGACCAATGCTTTTTTTCTCGGCGGTGGAAAGGCCTTGATGAATGCGTACTATGCCACGGCTGCGAAACTGGGTGTTTCAATCGCGTACGACGCAGACGTCCGCGATCTCGAGATCCGCGACGGCAAATTCTATGCGGCTGAATTTATCCTGGGCGATGCCTCTCAAAGGATCCGGGCAAATGCCATCGTCGTGGCCTCTGGCGGTTTCCAGGCGAACCTTTCCTGGCTGAAAGAGTACTGGGGGGCACCGGCGGACAACTTTATCATCCGCGGCACACCTTATAACAAGGGGCGCCTGCTGCGGGTGCTGCTCGATCACGGCGCCCTCCAGGTGGGAGACCCGCGTCAGTGTCATGCGGTTGCGATCGATGCCCGGGCGCCCAAATTCGATGGTGGTATTGTTACGCGGCTGGACTGCGTTTCTTTCGGCATCGTCGTCAATAAGCATGCCAGTCGCTTTTACGACGAAGGGCAGGATTTCTGGCCGAAACGCTATGCAATCTGGGGACGGCTCGTCGCACAGCAGCCGGATCAGATCGCTTACGCGCTGATCGATTCAAAGTCGATCGATCTGTTCATGCCCTCGGTTTTTCCGCCCATCGAAGCTGACTCGATAAATGAACTGGCCGCCGGGCTGAACCTGAATCCAAGCGCTCTCGAAGCGACCGTGGCCGAATTTAATGCCTCCACATGTCCCGCTCATTTTGACTTTACGGTTCTGGATAACTGCCGGACAGAGGGTTTGACACCGCCCAAGAGTCACTGGGCGCGTCCGCTGGATACGCCGCCGTTTTACGGGTATCCCCTGCGGCCCGGTATCACTTTCACCTACCTCGGGGTTGCCGTTAACGAAAACGCCCGGGTCATCATGCAAGACGACCAGCCCGCAACCAACATATTCGCAGCCGGCGAAATCATGGCCGGCAATATCCTCGGCAAGGGTTACTTGGCCGGTCTCGGTATGACGATCGGCACGGTTTTCGGCCGAATCGCCGGAAGGGAGGCAGCGCGCCGTGCCGGCAACTGACCTGCTCAAAGAAGCTGAACGGGTGATGGTGATTTGCAATGCCTGCCGTTACTGCGAAGGGTTCTGCGCGGTTTTCCCGGCCATGGAACTGCGCCGAACATTTTCAGACGGTGATCTGAAGTACCTGGCCAACCTCTGCCATGACTGCCGAGGATGTTATTACGCCTGCCAGTATGCCCCACCGCACGAGTTCGACCTGAATGTTCCCCAAACTTTCGCCGAGCTGAGACTGGAAACCTACCGGGAATTTACCTGGCCCTCTTTTTTAGCGGGTTTGTTTGGCAGAAACCGGATGTGGGTTTCAATGGTTACGGCATTGAGCGTCGCAATCGTTATGGTGTTGACGATAGCACTGCAGGGATCCGCGGTGGTCTTTTCGGCCCATGTCGGTGAAAGCGCCTTCTACAGGGTGATTCCCTATCTGTTTATGGTCTGGCCCTTTTCAGCGCTGGGTTTCTGCCTTCTCGTATCTCTATTGATCGGGGTTATCCGCTTCTGGCGTCAAACCGGCGTAAAACCGAAACAGATGGCCGACCCGCGTGCCAACTTGCGAGCGCTGCGGGACGTGTTGCGTCTCACGCATTTGGACGGCGGCGGCTACGGCTGCAACTATCCCGACGACCGCTTCAGCTTGATCCGGCGCCGCTTTCACCATTTCGTATTCTACGGGTTCATGCTCTGTTTCGGTGCAACGGCAGTCGCCGCGTTTTACGATCACTTCCTGCACCTGAGTGCACCCTATCCGTTCTGGAGCTGGCCGGTCGTGCTGGGAACCTTCGGCGGCGTGGCCTTGCTGGTCGGGACGACGGGACTGCTTTTTCTCAAGCGACAGATGGACACGGCGCCGGCAGCCCCGGGTCCATACGGCATGGATGTCTCTTTTTTAGTGCTTCTGTTTTTGACCAGCCTGTCGGGGTTGCTGTTGCTGGCCCTCAGGGCGACACCGGCCATGGGGACCTTGCTTGCTGTGCATTTAGGATTCGTGGCGGGCCTGTTTCTCATGTTGCCCTACGGTAAATTCGTCCACGCTGTTTACCGATACACCGCCCTGGTCCGCAACGCACAGGAGCAATCCCGCGATAAC
>CALZJV010000588.1 GCA_945787595.1 uncultured Desulfobacterales bacterium
ATGTTTTGCGGTTGCATGCCGAAATCAACCATGCGCTTCCAATTGGCATCGACTTCCAATTTGTTATCAAACGGCGAGAGGGGCCAGTCGAAAATGGCGGAATCAAGTTTTTCCATTTCCATGTTGGCGCCTTTGACGATTCGAATTTTAATGGGGCTGCCGCCGGCGGCCACCCGTGTGCGGGCCCAGCTGGTGATTTGCTGCTGTATATGGTACGAATCCGGCAGGTAGGCTTGCAAGGCCATGCCGGCGTGGTGATCTTTAAATTCTTGCTGGTCCAGGGTGCGGATGAAGGCTTGAGTGGTAATTGCCAGGTCGCGGTAGGCTTCCATGTCGAGATTGATAAACTTGTTTACTTTGCTGCCGTCGTGTCGCACAAATTGGTGTGCGGCAGCAGAGCGGTAGAGCTCGGAAAGACGTTTTATCAAAATGCCGACGGTATGCTCGAACGCCAAAGGTTGAATTTGGGAAAATATCGTCGAAATTTTGACCGAAATATATTCAATGGCAGGGTTTTTGAGAGCCTCGAGATACATAGCGAGGCGGGACGACGCCTCCTGTTCTCCGATCACCTCTTCGCCGATGTAATTAACGTTGACCCGCAGGCCCTGATCCTTCCTTTTTTTCAGGAAAGCATTAAACGCATCTGCTTCACCCGGGATGATCAAATGGTCGCTGTCCTGCCGCATTTTTTCGATAATAGCCGGTACCGTCCAACCGGGCAAAAAACGTCCGGCATAAATGAAAACACCCATCAGAAATTTTTCCAGGGACGAAAAAAAAGCGGGGATGCCATACTCGGTCAGCAGATAGTGGATTTGATCGGCCGTGCGGTGGTTGTCTGCGCAGCGAAAACTTTGATCGATCAGTTTGGTTAGAATTATTTTATCCGAGGAACTTTCAAACAGGCGTGCAAACTTACGTTGGCGTACCCGTTCCCGACGGGTCCGCAACTCATTGGCCCGGTCTTGCCATTTTCCCGCCAATTGGATCGCTTCTTCCGTAATTTGGTAGGTATCATCCATGGTGTTATGTTGTATGCTTTGAAATAGTTAGATGAGGGGTCGGGGAGTTTCTCAAAGCCTACCCGCTGCATGCATAATCACCACCGAAACCGCATGAACTCGACCCTAAGGCATCGTAATGTATGAACAGTAATCAAAATGAAAACGGGGTATTGTGTGCAATGCCAGGATTGGATGTTAAATACATGCCGCGGTGCAAAGCTGTTCATCCATAACGATCCCTAATGGTCTCAGACAGCATCCGCTTTCGGTGGCGATCATCCACTCCGCTATAAATATAGGCTTACGCTGAAAACTCCCCGACCCCTCAGCTAGATGACTTATCCGTGGGGATATTTCTGTGATTACCCAAATTAATGCAGCCTTTACAATTTGTCACGATTGAACAATATGTTATTGCAAGAAAAAAGCTACACTAAGCAGGTCCAGGATCGGGGCTCCGATTTCAGCAATTAAATAATTTCAAATAGCAAATAACAAATCCCAAATAAATCACAATGAACGAAATTGTTATTTGAAATTATTAATTGCTGACACCCCTGGCCCAGACCTAATTTTGTATGAATCTGGAAGATAAGACATTATTGGGATCTCTTGCAGCGAACAGTAAGAATCTATCATATCGCACTCTCCGAGGTTTAGGATCTACGAGCCGGGGGCCAGGGCGGGCTGAAAACTTCATTTTCTTGCAACATATTGTAAGATTATCTCCGATAAGGGTCTAGAAAGACTGTCTCTGAACCCCAAATGTAATATCCGGCTGACTAAAACGACTCTTTAGTAGGATAAACTAAAATGGGAGTCTTTTCATGCCGACGCTTGCGAACACAACAGCACCAAAAATTAAATATCTGAGTCATCTGCTGTGGGAATATTCATTTTACCTGCGCCAGGAATTGCGAAACCCGACTGTTTACCTGACATCCTTGACGATCGGGCTTTCGGTAGCATGGTTGATGCACACCCTTTCAGTTATTCCCTTTCTGGTATCCTGTATTGTTCTGGTAGCCGCCAACGCGATACTGCAATTCAGAAAGCAGGATATCGAAACCCTTTTAATGCTGCCGGCTCAACGGGAAGATCCTGCGTTTATTATGGATCTTGGCGGCAACGTCGGCTTGTCCGCCGGCAAAACAAATTGGCTGTTCAAGAAGGAAGGCATCAACAGCATCGTTGATGTCATCGGAGCCGACAGTTTCGATCGACTTATCAATACGCTAGATAATCGCTGCACCGATCCGCAAACCCGATCCATCGATGCTTATTCCGAACGCCTGCAAAATTGGTATAAAATCAAATTCAAGCCGATCGTGTCCCGTTGTGGAAGCCCGCCCGAAAAAGTGCTGGTCTGGTTTTCCGAGGTTACCGCTCAGAGAGAAGCCCAAATGCGGCAACATGATCTGCTCAATTATACCGGCAGCCTAATGTCGAATGTAAAAACGCTTGCCAGGGAAAAGAGCACCTATGATCACCTGGCGGCCTATATATTGAGCAATTACGAAGGCGTGTTTATCACGAGAAACGATCCGGATGGAAACCTGGGCGGTTACATATTCAAGCGGAACGGAGAAGTTGAGCGCTCTGAAAAGATCGTTATCGCCAGCGATTCCTTCTCCCCCGTTTATTTATCCAGGCGCAAGGCGACAGTTATCGGCGACGATATTCGCAATTACGCTTCAGCAAGCGCTTTCGACCGGAAGTACTCTTTCGATGAACGGGTGCGGTTATTTCTCGATGTGCCCATTCGAAATTTTATCTGCTACCATGCCGGTGATGTGTCCATCATTGCGTTCAATTCGGTCCGTTCACTCACGGATCAGGAAAACATATTTATTGAAGTTCTGCTGAACACGACCCGGGCGATTGTCTCCCTGGTCGACCTGGCCCGTGAGAATGACGAGCAGTTTTTGCAAAAGGTGATGGGCCTCTGTGCCGCGGCCGAGTACAGTGACGAAATCACCGGCAGGCATATCCTGCGGGTGAATACTTACAGCCGCTTTATTGCCGGGGAGCTTGGTTTCGATTCGGATTTCGTGGAAACCATCGGGCGGGTGGCAGCCCTGCATGACATCGGTAAAGTCGCCATACCCGAGCTGATCAAACTTCCCAAAAATTACAACAAGGATCAACGTTTGAAAATGCAGATGCATACCATCTTCGGGGCCGGAATTATCGAAACCATGATGACTTATTCTGAAAAGGAAGACCCGCGGATGCTCATGGCCCGCAACATTGCGCTTCATCACCATCAGACCTTCAATGGGAAGGGCTATCCCCGTGTAAAAATAAACGGTACCATCCAGGCTCCTTTGTACAAAGACTATGCGGAGTATCTAAACAATGCGCCCTTATCGGCGACGGAAATTCCCACCGAGGCCTTGATCGTGGGTCTGGCGGATCGGTATGATGCGCTCAGAAGCAGACGGCCTTACAAAGAAGCATTTTCCCATGAGAAAACCCTGGCCGTGATGACCAATGATGACCGTTCGGAAATTCGTGGTTTCGATTGGTATGGTCCTGAAATCTGGGGAGTGTTTGAAAAACACCATCTTCATTTCAAAGGCGTATTTGAACACATGCAAAACTAGAAACGATGTCCATAAACCATTGATTTAGAACTTGGCGAACTTCAGCCTTTGTTATTGCCACAGGGGGACGGCGGCGTTTCTCAGCCTTGACAGGGGAGGGGCGATGTTGTCCCCAATCGGCATGTTCAAAACATGCTTTTACAAGAAGACGAGAGCATTTAGCGCCTATCGCTGGTCTGAAGCCGCCATTTTGCGATGGGTAGCAAGATAACTTAAAAAAAGCTTCAATCTCGGGATTCGCCATATCTTTAGGGTGCTGTTGGTTGCCATGGAATTTGACAAAGCGTATAGTCCAGGCTATAACGATCCAACTGGATCTTTAAGGCAGAACAAGTCATTTGAGCTAAGGGCTCACTCAAAAATAACTTCACATTTTATACGCCGATGCATCCCGCCTGGCTGCGTTGCGAAAGCTCGGAATATCCAGATATTCCTGCGTTTTACATTTTACAGGAATGTGTAGACACAGGAATATACTCGGCGCAGCTCACAGCGTCAGGTTTTAATGGAGGTACTCGTGGCGAACAAAGAAGAAATCGCTGCATTTATGACGACCGGGTTCCCGCAATTCAAGTGCACCATCGAAGCGGTCGGAAATGGTGGCGCTACAGTTATTCATCAAATTGGGCCAGATGAATTGAGACCGGGAGGAACAGTCTCAGGGACGGTGTTGATGGGTGTCGCGGATGAGGCGCTTTACGTTGCCATATTTGGTGAGATCGGCATTGTTCCCCTTGCTGTCACGACTAATCTCACAATAAATTTCTTACGTAAGCCTCCAGCCAGCAAGTATGTCAAAGGCGTTTGTAAGCTCATGAAAGTTGGCAAGTCACTCGCCGTAGGCGAAGTTAGCCTGTATTCAGAAGGAATGAACGAGTCCGTTGCCCATGTTGTTGGTACGTATTGACAAGTGATGAATAGTGAAGAATTTAAAAATCTCGTAGGACCTTAGATGAAGGATTCTCCCCATTATCCAGGAGTATACGAAATTATCAGAACCTAATACTTAATAAATACGAGGTATGAGTTGTTCGATCCATCAATAATTGCCCCTATCTGGCTTACTGAGTGGATGGAAGTACACAAGATTACCATAATGGGGTGCGGCAGATCTTCGGGATTTATCCACACCGCGGGATGAATCAGGACAGGGATTTCCTTTCGCCCTCTCATGGGCTGTTCCAATGAACCCTCAAATAATGGTCAGTATCCAGAACGGACCCAACCAAGCATACGCTGATGAGTATGCCAGAGTGAACAACCGTATCAATGAATTATCAGAAGCATTAGCAACTGAAATCAAAGACAGAAGTTTTCGATCAAAACCGCTGGCCGCTTCGGATCGTACCGAACCAGGCTAATGCAGCCGACGCGAATAGCCGCGCGGTTGATTGGCAACAAATTATAAAAGGAGAAATATGTCAGACGGGAAAATTGAAAAATTGGCCGTATTAATAGATGCAGACAACGCCCAACCTTCTATTGTTGACGGACTACTATCGGAAATCGCAAAATATGGCACAGCTAATGTAAAAAGGATTTACGGTGACTGGACACTGTCAGGCCTTAAAGGGTGGAAG
>CALZJV010000589.1 GCA_945787595.1 uncultured Desulfobacterales bacterium
CAAAATTTGTGATATCATCATTTCCAGATTTCAAAGCTGAGGTGTTGCTATCTATCCAAAGCAGAGGGCAACTTGGTTTTATTGAGATATCTATAACATGTATTAATTATTACGTATTTTCATATATGGCAAGAAATCTAACATCGAGAATCCGACAAATCAGGGGCAAATTTATAGCAGATCTTCAATTTTGCCGAATTTAAGATCATCTCAATATATGTAATTTTTATTCTGTCAACGAAAACCTGGTCCTCCCTCTCTCCGAGCTGTAGGCTCTACGAGCCGGAAGCCGGGCTGTAGGCCTACTCTCCGACCCTTAGGCTCGGGTCTACGAGCCGGAGGCGGGGCCGGAAGCTGGGCCAGGTCAGAGACAATCGGCTATGCCATAAAGTGCTAATCGAGAGAGGTTGAGCCGGGTTTGCCGGTTGGCCGGATTCGCCTGTTTGCGCCAGTATCGCTGAAGCGTAGGACTGTCATCATCCAGTTGGGGGAAAACCAAGCATGGCGTAATTACTAAGCTAAACTAAGGCGAATTAACCTTTTATGCACGCCAATAAACGACCAAACCGGCTCAACGGTCTAACCTGTCTCACGAATACTCGGTGCTTTCTCCTTTCAGGGGACTCGACAAAGCCGGACCCTCCCTCCGGGCTGTAGGCCTACGGGCCGGAAGCTGGACCCGGATTTTTACTAATAATCACCAATTTCATCTTGACAATAACCACGATTCTAAATAGACAGGATTAAACATCCGTGTCCGACTTTAAGCTAGTTTCAAAAATCATTCACTTCAATCCCTTAATTTCGGTGGAGAAAGCCATGACAAAGGGATATCAGAAGTGCTCTTTCAGGAGAGTTACGACCATGCCAAATGATAAACCAGCATCAAAGCGATTTAGCGACCTGCGCAAGCGGGCAGAAAGAACGTTGCAAGAGCGACGACCTTATAATCTTGAGTCAAGAGAACTGTCCAACGAAGAAATGCACAGTCTCATTTATGAGTTACAGGTGCACCAGATAGAACTGGAGATGCAAAATGACGAGCTGCGCCGGTTACATGATGAGATCGAAGAATCTCGCAATAAATATTCTCATTTATACGACTTTGCCCCTGTTGGATATTTTACAATTAACAGGAAGGGAATGATAGAGCAAGTCAATCTTACCGGTGCTGCTCTTTTAGGCATAGATCGGCAATCTTTGATCGGAAAGCCTTTGACTGGTTTCATAGCCAGGGAAGACCAGGATATTTTTTATTTGCACCAGCTGCAGGTGTTGAAAGAAAATGGTAATCCCACCTGTGAAATTAAAATGATGAATTATGATAAGACACCGTTTTATGCCCAGCTTAAAAGCATAGTGGTGCGGAGTGAAGAGGAAAATGCTAGCAAATTGAGGACGGCAATCACGGATATTACCGACCGAAAGATGATAGATCAACAGCTGCAGGCATCGCTTAAAGAAAAGGAGGTGCTTTTGCAGGAAGTTCACCATCGGGTCAAGAATAATATGCAGGTTATAATCAGCATGATCAACCTTCAGTGTGCAAAGATTGAGGATAAACAAATTTGTGACGAGCTTAATAAAACTGTGGATCGGATCAGTTCGATGGCTCTTATTCATAATCAGCTTTATAAATCCAAGGATTTCCTGAAAGTTGATATTAACCAATACTTATACAGTATCGCAGAGAATCTGTTTGTATCTCGCGGGGTGGATACCACCAAAATTTCATTGAAAATCGGTAAAAACGATATTGCCTTAGGTTTAGATAGCGCCATTAGTTGCGGGCTGATTATTTATGAATTGATGACCAATTCCCTAAAATATGCATTTCCGGAAAACCGGAAAGGTGAAATTCGGTTAGAATTTGGATATTTAGACGATGGGCAGCTGGAGATGCGGGTCAGTGACGACGGTGTGGGGGTGCCGATGAATTTTGACTTCAAAGACAGTGACACATTAGGAGTTCAGATTGTTAAAGACTTAGCCGAGCATCAGCTTGGTGGGACAGTTAAACTTGACAACACAAAAGGCACAAAATTTCTCATACGATTCAAAGAGCGGACTCACAAAGGGGTTATCCAAGGTGAAGCGTAAGATAAAAATACGTGTTGCTGGAGATAAAGTAATATCCGAGCTACCATAGATTGAAGTTTTAACAATGCAGGGTCAACAATGGTCCTGCTTTTTTTTCAGATTCGCTGAACTATATTGAGGGTATCGATTGGCAAGGTACCGATGCACGCTATAAAATACAGCGGTTGACAGCCCTTAAAACCGTGTGATACGCAAATTGTCTCAGCATGTATTTCGATAACTGTCGAATTACAGAGTATGGCAAGATAACGCACATAAACGTTTGGATGAACCGGTAAAAACCACGCCAACTATAATTTTGGCCTATCCGTTTCTTAGAATGTGATTTAAATATATAGCAACAAGAAGGTGTAAACGATGACTGATCTTTCAGGAAAAAAGCTGCCAACGGTTGAGCAAGTTGAAGAGATAATGAAAGAATGGGGTAAATATTCAGTTAAGGAATTTGCAGACCGGTTTCAGCTGGACAAAGAGATTATAGAGGCCACCTTAGAGTATCTTAGTAAGCTAAAGAGAACGTCCAATAAACGTGAATCATCAGTGATGGCATGTTATCGAAACGACCAGCTGGAATCCATTGTCAGGTGTGCTGGCGATAAACACGGTTATGTGTAATCGGAACCTGTGCATAGATGGCTTCACCTGCCCCTTTTATTTATCTATCTGGCGCTTATTTCCGTACTGACTTAGCGTTTTCATTATGGTCATATTTGTAAATAAAACTCATTATTTTGCTTTTGGTGAGAAACAGATTAAATAGTGATAAATACGGTAAGTAATCAAAATTTATTGATTTTTCGAACAGATATGATACAGTATTAATTAATATCTCAGATTGTGACGCCAAGTTAACAGCAATAAATAGAACTCTTCTATCTTCGCACACTCTCGGATACTGCAACCTGCGCAAGGATATGCGGGTTAAAGCGAATGGTATGAAAGCAAAAGAGAACATAAAATGGTTTTTAGAAGCTGTTGCGGATGCAAACCGGGAATGGAAGGTTGTCGTCGAAACAGATCCTTTTATTGTTGGCCGCGATGAGGACTGCGAATTAAAATTGACCGACAAACGGATTTCTAAACGGCACTTTGAGATTCGCAGGGGCGGTGACCTTATTTGGATTCGCGATCTTGAAAGCACCAATGGTACTTTCGTGAACCACAAGAAGATCAAACAGGCAGAATTGCTCGAACAGGGTGACATAATTTCCATTGGGAAATTTAAATTTTGCATAAAAAATAAAAAATCGAATACTACCTCTATACTGGAGGAAACCTATTCCATGGATTCCATGGATATTTCTCAAGAGTTTAAAGATTTGGGCTCTTTGGCGCCCAAATTGCGCGCCTTGCTTATTGATCGAGACGTAATCCCACATTTTCAACCGATCCTAAAATTTTCAGATATGGAGGTAGTAGGACACGAGATTCTTGGAAGGATTTCTGACGAGTGCCTGCCATCAAACCCTTCTGAGCTATTAGAATTGGCACAGTTGTTCGGGTATGACTCTGACCTCAGCGCCTTGTTCCGTGAAGTGGGAGTTGACATTGGGAAAAACCTGCCGGGATCTCCTGCTTTGTTTGTCAACACTACACCGATGGAATTTCATAAGATAAATACTCTCTTGGAGTCGCTAAAGAAGATTCATGATATGGCTCCCTCGAACAGAATCGTAGTCGAAATTAATGAAAAGGCTATCACCAACAAGAATGAAATGTCGAGGCTTCGCAATGGCTTGGAAAAACTAAACATAGGACTGGCATATGATGACTTCGGCGCTGGGCAAACTCGACTGGTGGAGCTTGCCAAGGCTCCTCCAGATTATCTTAAATTCGACGCATCCCTAATCCATGAAATTCACCTCGCACCGAAGCGGTTGCATCAGATGGTTTCGACCTTTGTCAAGGCAGCTCAGGACCTCGGAATTGGCACTCTCGCAGAGGGCATTGAATGCTCTGATGAGGCTAAAACATGTCAGCAGCTTGGTTTTAATTTCGCTCAAGGTTTTTTCTATGGCAAGCCTTTGCCCATCACAGAAATCATTTTCAGCTCGTAACATTGAAAATTAACATAAATTGCCACCTTATCAAACGCCAACAAACAACCCTAAGGTTTGATACTCTCCAACAAAAACCAACTACCTGACGTCCTATTTTTTTGCAGATACTGTATACCCTCAAGCAAAAAATCAGATGTTCTGCGATAATAACAAAGTAGCAAGCGCCTAAAAACCCTGAGATATACAAATTATATACCAACGGAAAGGGGTGAGTTTATCAATCTGGATTTTCAATTTTTGGTACTCAAAATCCCATTTTTTTGATTTCGATTTGACATTTAATTCCCAGATTCGATAGGGTGCATGTATTCAAAAACTATCTGTATTGATCGGATAAAAATTGATAGTTGGACTTCTGGCAAGATAGCTGCAATAAACGCCAACCTTATATTGCTATAATCAAATTAAAAGAGGTAAAAATTGATTAAATTAATGCGCATTATAGGATTTGGAGG
>CALZJV010000590.1 GCA_945787595.1 uncultured Desulfobacterales bacterium
CATCACGAGAGGATATTCGATGTTCTCGAAGGCGGTTAACACCGGAAAAAGGTTAAAGGCTTGGAAAATAAACCCCAAGACTGAGCCTCGAAAGGCCGCAGCCTCCCTCCGATCTAAGGCACTCACATTGTTCGCGGCTACCATCAGCTCACCATTTGTCGGCTTGTCCAGGCAGCCTATGAGGTTTAAAATTGTGGTCTTCCCGCTACCAGAGGGACCAACGAATGACACAAAAGAGGCCGGTTCAATTGTAAAACTCAACTCTTTTAGGGCTTCGACCTTTACCTCTCCACTGATGTATGTTTTAGATACATTTGCAGCGATTACCAGACTCATAAATTTTTTCCTTTTAATGCTCCAATTACAGTGTCTCGCAGCAGTTCCCTCGTATACACGGAAGAAAGCGTCTATACCTATTTGAGTTTGTAAGGATTAATGATCAATACGGGAACGGGTGAATTCTTCACCACTTTCCTGGCTACGCTGCCAAAGATGGCATGCTCCAATCCTTTATAACCATGCGTCCCCATAACCACCAGGTCGATGGCCTCCGAGTCGATGGTTTTTAGGATTTCAGCCGCTGGTTCCCCGGAAAGGATCCTGCGTTCAAAATTGGGGCAGCCTTTCATCTGTTGCTCACAAACCTTATCCATGAACTTTTCAGCGGCTTCCATTGCCTCCTTTTGGTACAAATCCAAGGAAATATGGGGAAGATAAAATCCTCCCCACTTAGAAATATCGTCGATCACGTGCAGTAAATAAATCGTACTGTTGTATTTCTCAGACATCGACAGCACGTATGGCAGAATTTTTAACGAGTACTCTCTCAATTCAGATGGGAAAAGAATCTTGTCTATTTTTACCATTTTCTTTCACCTCCCATTATTTTTTCAATTATCAGGTCGCAGCCTTGCGCTACTTCAGAATCCGGATGCTTATCCAGATAAGGGTCCCCGGCATCAGCGCATTCTACCATATGCGGATCGATGGGTATGCGCCCCAAAAAGGGAATATCCCCTAAAAAGACGGCTCTGTTCCCGGGTCCGGTGCTGAACAGTTCCATGCTTTTGCCGCAGTGTTGACATAAAAACCCTTGCATATTTTCAATCCAGCCAAAGATCGGTATTTTTTCTTTTCTGAAAAAATTGATCATATTTTTAGCGCGGTCCCCGCCTATTTTATTGGGTGCTGTGACAATAATTGTTTTAGCCTCCGGAATGGCTCGAATCACGGTGAGCAATCCTTCACCCGGACCTGATGGCGCATCAACAAAAAGGTAGTCCAGGCTGCCCCAATTCATGCTGGAGATAAACCGCCGGATGTCAGATATCTTCAGGGGCTTTCCCCAAACCCCGGTTTCATCTATGTCCTGCATCACGGACTCAATGGAAGCCACTTTTAAGTCATCCGAGTACGGCGTAGGCATGAATCGTTTATCTGAATTGCTTGCAACTGCGGGTTCAAGACCCAACATTCTACGAATGTCAGGGCCATGAAAATTAACATCCATCAGGCCGACCTTCACCCCCTTCTTTGAAAGGGCCACGGCCAAATTCACTACAACGCTGGTTTTGCCCACACCCCCTTGACTGCTCATTACCAGGAATTTGTGTTTGATTGATGACATGGCTTTCTGAAGATCCTTAACTTGTGAAGCTTCCTCAGTGCTCTTATTAGATGCCCTGTTTCTGTTATTCTCTGTAATACTCATAAAATATCTCCTTTTTGTACGCCCACCCTAGGACATAATTTTATCAGGAATTAACTATCCATACTCAACAAAACTTTAAAGTCGGTAACGACAATAAAACTCAGGCTATTCCATGGCCTTTAAGATTGCTGCTTGTTGTTGGCTTACCAGCAGGCAAGGCCTATTCCCTGCTCATGAATGACTCCAGCGTTTCATTTGACTTTATCAACAATCTATCTGTACAGTCTTTCTGCATAGCTTGCCCGATCAAGATGAGAAAGCGATCTGGCAGTTTCGGATTGTTAAACTCCGAAAACTCAAAACGCCCCCCAACGTATTTTCCGTCCAGACCGATTTCGCCAATCTCATTTTGAAATATGGCCACAAAACGATTGAGTTGAACCTGGTATTCTTTTTGGGCGGTATGGGATCGCATACATTCTTTCATTTCCGGAATGATTTCCTCTTGTGTTCTACATTTCGGCCCGCAAAATTCCAGAGAAACAATTTTGCCATTCTCCCAGTATACCCGTCAGACTCGGGTGACATCTGGTGAAATGAGTGAGATTTCAGATGACATTTCCGATCAGGAATTCCTTTACGCTTTCCTTAATTTTACCCTCAGGTAAATCCTCTAAATAATTAAAACAACTACTACACAAATAAACAAAATCTTCGATCTCAAGGATTTCTTCTGAAGGCACCTTTTCGCCGCATAAGTCACACGAACATTTTAATCCATGAACCTTGCCACCATAGACTGTATGGCTATTCGCCAGATATTGAATGCCGATTCCATAGCAAGAAATGCCGCTTTTATTTCTTTTTTCGCACCATTTTACTCTCGCCCGGCAGTCCTTACAAGCTTCAGGCCCAGGCTCTTCAGATGAATGAGTTCCCATCTTAATACAAATATCTGATTATTGACCGTATGCGTCTGTGGCTAATTGTTTATAACCAGATGCTAAAATCGTTCCTAATATTCAAGTTATTCTCGGGCGTTTTCCCTCCATGATGTGGCACAGGCGCGACAGGTCATAGAGCTCAAGAATCAACGGGTCAGATTTTACGTGAGCCCTGAACCCGTGAATTGTTATTGCTGAACCAGTAAAGTCACGCTCGACCTCTTCCCCCACCCAGACCGCGACCGGCACCCACACCGCCACCTCCGGACTGGGTACCGACCTTATAGCCGCATGTCTCTTGAAGACTGCCATCTTTATATTTCTGTATAGAACTTCTGCCCTGCGTACTCGGTTTCGACCAACTTGCTTTGATCGATCAATTGATGGACAACAGACCAATCGGCAGCGGCTTTTGTCAGAAATTCACGCACCGCACTCTCCCGCATGGGATGCACCGATGTGATGCTGAGCAGGTCTTCCTCAACGCTGCCTGTAAAAGCAAAGGCGTTACCTTCGTAACCGATTAAATATTCTACCTGATCGAGCTTTTCGCGAAAAATCTGAAAGGCGACATTGATATCCTCCGGTGCAGGAAGACGCACCCAATTTTCCGCCGGCGGTCGGGTGGGTATGGCTAAATATGCTTTTGCGGGATTTAACCTGGCCAGAAAATCCGCCATCTCTTTGATTATGTCAGCGTCGATACGAATGTCTTGAACCAGCATCGTTTCCGTTACAAGTATCCCCCGGAAAATTTTTGAAAAATCCAGCATTCCTCTTAAAATCAAACCCAGCTCCAATTCTCGATGGGGCCTGTTGATCTTGCGCCAGCCCGTTTTCAAGATAGAATCAAATTTTAGCGAAACCCAATCGGCTTTCATTAGATCTGCTCTCACATCTTCACGAAAAACCAGAGATCCGTTGGTAATTACAGCGACCTTGATTCCCAAGGTCTTCAGTCGTTCAATTTCGCGACCGAGATTAACATCCAAAGTCGGCTCCCCATCCGAGACAAGAGTAAGATAGTCAATTCGCTCGCCTTTCTTTATAGCTTTCTTAACCTGTTTTGTAACACTCTTAAAAATATCCTCAGGTTCATAGAACGGACAACGCTCAACCTGCAAGGTGGGAGTTCTTCCTACCTGGCAATAAACGCAGGAATACGTGCAGACTTTGGGTGGAATATTATTAATGCCCAAACTTCGTCCAAGCCGCCTGGAAGGCACCGGCCCAAAAGCGATCATAGGTCTAAATATCCTTATTGAATATTTGCTTCTTTGACAGCCGTCAAAATCCCCGCTAGCATGGCCATCCGGTTTGATAGCGATTCTGAAATTCTACCATTATCCGATTCAACAATTTCCAGCCCTTTTAATGCCACGATATCTTCAGGAATTAATTCAGTATCAAATTTACGGTGGAGCATATTTAATTCTTTACCTGATAATCTTCCCAT
>CALZJV010000591.1 GCA_945787595.1 uncultured Desulfobacterales bacterium
TTAAGGATAAGAAATTGCTTTTTTGAGGCGAAACTATGACCTGGAACTACTTGTGTTGTAACCCCCTACAGTACGCAAGATATTGTGTGTCGTGGGGAGATAGGTAATTTCAGACGGGAGAAAGTGAACTGACGAGGCTACGTTTGATGGCGTTTGAATTTGAAATTAAGAAATATCAGCAGATGAACCGTTTTGTGGACACAGCTATCCTCATGAAATCGCCGATCTCTTTATTGAAGCCAGTGATCGTTTTCTGGGAGCTGAGATTCTGCGTAATCGATGGTTCGTTCTTGAAATTGTCGGGTTTTGGAACGTGGCGGTCCATGAGGCATTGCGTCCCATAGATCGAGGTGTCTGAGAATCTTCTCTACGATTTTCGGATCCCGAATCGCGCTTATGATTCTCATTGTCCCCTGACATTTTGGACAGATAAGAGGATCTACTTTGTAAATTTTTCGGATCAAGGCTGCCCATCTTTTTCGAAAAGAACTGAGAGAAACATCGGACTCAATCAAACTGGGCACCTCGTCGTCTGTTTCCGCCTTGATCCGCAACCCCCTTGATTTGTTCGAATAAAATCCATAGTAGCGTGCTAGCTGTTCGTTTTTATTGGGTATATGAGTGGTAAGGAGTGCCAGCCAGTCGAGCGGTTGAAATCTGTATTGGGTTTTGCCATCCTTGGATTTGTATAAAACTTCAGGTGCGCCAGCCGATGAATCTTCAATCGGAATATAAGTCATACGTTCCTGCGAGAAAGAGGCGCGAATGATGTAGCGGGCCAGATTTTCAAGACCCTCTTTATTGTTTGGCCAAATCGCATCACCGCAATAAACGTTAAATCCAGTGTGCCGCCAGTTCATCATGTTTTCCATGATGCTGTCCGTGATTTTTCCCTCACTTTTTAGCAATTTGAAAACTTCGTGTCGGAATAACTCGTCAAGGGTCTTGCCATCCGGGCGTGGACATACTATGAATGAGCCGTTTCCATAAAAACAGCCGTCCGTGGCGATAATGTGAAGGTGAGGATTGAAATTTAATGCGTCGCCAAAAGTTTGCACTGTGATTACAGCACCAGGCACTGCGTCATCATATGGGACAGCCTCGGTAAGATAACGCCGCACAACATTCCATGCGCAACGACTCAATTTGGCCAACAGGCGTCTATCGTACATGAAATAGATCCGAAGGCGCTTTGGGATGCTAAAAATCCATTGCCGATGGGGTACGTGTTTAAGTATATTCTCACAAAGTTCTTGTCCAAAAAGGATCACTCTTTTCTGATGGCAGGACGGACAGAAATGTCTCTGCTTACAAGAAAATGCCAAAATATACTCATACTTACAGTCCGGGCAGCGGACCCTGGCAAAGCCATGGTGAAGGTCGCCGCAGTCCAGATATTGATAGATTACATCCCTGATATGAGGTCGCCATATACCATAGCGGTTGGCATACTGGTCATCCCACACCATTTCAAGTTGTTCAAAATGATCTTGTGTACATTGGAAATAATGACTTGCTTGAGGATTTCTGGGTTGATAGGTGTTGGTATGAAGTTGATCCATTCGTCTAAAGCAGGACTGCCAGTTTGTAAAAGCAGGTCCCTAAAATTGTTGGACGAATGATTCTGTTGATTCTTACACACAGCTATAAAATAACAGAGAAATGATCGGGGTACCCAAAACAATTATACTTGATAAGAAAACAAGTCGCATAAAAGCATCTTCAAAGTTGGATAGATTTCTTGGTTTAAAGGCACCGAGCTACGACAAGGGCCAAGAGGTGGATCTTTTTATCTGTGAAAAAACAGACTTGGGTTATAAAGCGATTGTTAACAACTCTCATTGGGGAATGATCTATAAAAACGAAGTATTTAAGCCACTTCACAGGGGGCAGCAATTAAAAGGTTACATAAAATCTGTACGGGAAGACCTTAAGATTGACATCAGCCTCCGACTACCAGGTTATCAAGGTGTAGGTAACTTCGCCCAGAACGTCCTAAAAACGATAAACGACCTTGGCGGCAGCATCCCGGTTACAGATAAAAGCCCGCCGGAAGATATTTACGCCCTTTTTGAGATAAGTAAAAAAAAGATAATATCTGTGCTCCTGCTCATCGCGATGCTTCCTTTAGGCTGTTCGACAATCCTCGGGCCGGACACTTCTCCACCGAGTATTGTGTTCCCATATCAATGGGTAGGTGACATAGACAAAGCGAAGTTTAACGAACCTTCTGGAATCTGCTGGCATTCTAGGCGCAAGACATTATTTGTGGTTGGAGATGAAGGGGATATTTGCGAAATCAAGACAGATGGCACATTGATCAAACAGGAGAACATTCGTCATTTAGATTTTGAGGGCATTACTCATGATCCATCAAGTGGGCTATTGTATATTGCCGTCGAGGGCGCCGAATCAATAGTCCAGATGAATCCGTCGACATTTGAAGTTTTGCAAGAATTCTCGTTGCCGAGGACTTTTGACGGCAAAACGGTCCTGCGAGCGGACGATCAGGGAATCGAGGCGATCACCTTTGTGCCAGATCCCGACCATCCGGAAGGCGGCACATTTTATGTCGCAAACCAGGCTCTGACCCTTACCGACGAACACGATGTTTCTGCGATATTTGAAGTTGAACTCCCACTACGGAGCAATGATGCAACGAAATCGAGATAGGGCAACAACAAACCTTGAAGGGTTTCGTTGTGTAACAAAGATTGTGATATGTGAAAAACAAGGGCAGGGGGTGTGTGAAGGCGACAATGGATGAAAATATCCGATTGCTTTAGATTCCCTTGAACATTGTCGAAATTTATGTGACATGATTGGGCGAAATCGCGCCATAAAAAACTGATTTCTGATGAAGGGTTTAGAATCAAAGATTATGTGCGTCAACCGAGGCAGCTTAGACGCCCTGTTGGTTACAACATGGACTTTCTTGCGAGCTACCAACCCAATGAAAGTAACTATCTGTCGGCATCGTTGCGAAAACAACTTTTGAGTTTGGGTCGCTCTCCGGCTATCGAGCAAAAGGCAGGTACCTTTGCCCGTGACATCATTAGTCGTCTCCTTATTGATCTGTCTTGGGCGTCATCAAAACTTGAAGGAAATACTTATAGCCTACTAGACACACGGCGATTGATCGAATTTGGTCAGGAAGCTGACGGGAAAGATGCCATTGAAACCCAAATGATATTGAATCATAAGGCTGCTATTGAGATGCTGGTTAGTGAGGCCGATCTTGTCAATTTCAATTCTTATACAATTTTGAATTTACATGCTCTTCTTTCTGATGGTTTGTTAGCTAATTCGCACGCATGCGGCCGAGTTCGTTATTGATTTGCTTCGTGATCTATTCGTTTGGGCTTATGAGCGGTCGTGCCAACAGTATGTGGCTGTACGTCAACACCTTGTTCCTCCAGACCCATTTCGACTGCGCTATCGATCGGCGCTGATGGAAGTAATCAAAGATATTGTTTTGAATTCTAAATCTCCTTCAAAGGAGGCGATAATGGCTGTCATTCCAAAGACTGTCACCAAAAGGGATCGTTCACGGTTCCTGGAGCTTGTCTTAAAAGAATTTGAGATTCTTTATGAAGGAAATGCCAACCGTTTTGGACTCAAGGCGTTGGAGGTTGATGGTTGGAAGAAAGCGATAAAGTAGAATTTCAAGGTTAAGTGGCCCCAGTTCAATGATCGAAATGTATAGGCGTATTGGAACTGGTATAAGTACTGCCAGAGAAAATCTATCGCAACTCAATACAGCGGTGAAGAACATCTTTTCTATGAAATATTATCAGCATGTTTTGCCTGCGATTAATTTTTTTTGTCGCAATAGAAAATAAAGGGAGACAAAAGCTTTTCGATTTGATATTCGAAAATAATTTGTTCATTTTTTTTTGAAAAGGAGTTATGTGATATGGCAAAAAAAGACCAACGTCTCACCGACCCACGAACGAGGAATTGACGGAGGCAAGGAAAGAGAAAAAGGCAGCCGCTAAGCGGATTTCGAGAAGCTAACGCAGCAAAGAGCTTAAAATC
>CALZJV010000592.1 GCA_945787595.1 uncultured Desulfobacterales bacterium
TCCTGTAATGCTTCAATTTCGCCGCGCAATACCGCAAGGGGGGTGCGAAGTTCATGGGAAATGTCGGCAACCCATTGTCTGCGGAGTTGCTCATTTTTTTTAAGAGTTAAGGCAAGCCGATTGAAATCCCTTGTCAACTGCCCCAATTCATCATGGCTTCCCTCATCGAGTCTGGTGTCGTATTTGCTTTCAGTAAGCAGGTGAGTTCCTGTTGCAATGGCTTTTATCCTTCGAACCAGTCTGCTGGCCAAAGGAAATGTCAACAGTGCAGCAAAGATGACTATCAGTAAAGTTTTATGAAAAACAAAATTGTTCTAAGTGTGGCTTGCAGATGTCTGCCACTTAATAGTTTGAAAATAAAATCATTATAACCAGCGGGTAGAGAGGGACGCGAATCAGCGCTGCCTAGATATTCTGCACGGTTTGGTGGCGCGCCCCTCACCCCAGACGTTGAATCTGTAGAAAAAGCCTAAGTAGCTACAATTTCACAGTATTTTATAGTATAATTACTGCAGTTTTTAATAAGCCCACCCCTTAACTTCTGCAGAAAGGTACTTCAGTTGGCGAAATACAAACCGTACTCCTATAAGCAAGGCAAATTCATCCCTGTAGATTTCGAGAGCCAGATCCAACCTGGCACGTTCGAGCACACCCTACACCACCTGATCGACAACGAACTCGATCTTTCCATTTTCGATGACAGGTTCAAGAACGACGAGACCGGGGCCCCGGCCTATGATCCACGTGTTTTATTAAAGATCGTTCTGTTCGCCTATTCACGAGGAATCGTCTCCAGCCGCAAGATCGCCCAGACCTGTCAGGAAAACGTAGTGTTCATGGCCCTATCCGCCGATACCCGGCCGCACTTCACCACGATTGCCGATTTCATCTCCGGGATGGATAAGGAAATCGTCTGAGATTTAGGGGACGTTGAGATTTAGGGGACGTTGGATTTAGGGGACGTTGAAATGGATTTAGGGGACGTTGTGTCCTAGATTGAAAACAATTGACAGCCACAAAAGAATTCGATAACCTCACCCCATGCCACGCCAAGCACGATTAGATGCCCCCGGCGCTTTGCATCATATCATGGTGCGCGGGATCAACAAGTCAGTCATCTTTGAAGATGATCAAGATAAGACGCGGTTCCTTGAGCGGCTTGGTCTAAACGTCATCAAGGGGAAATGTTCGGTCTACGCCTGGGTTCTCATGGATAATCACGCTCACATCTTATTCAAGAGCGGCAGGCAGGGTATCTCAGTCGTCATGCGTAAGCTCCTCACGTGGTATGCCCAGTATTTTAACCGCCGACATCGCCGCACCGGTCATCTATTTGAAAATCGTTACAAATCTATCTTGTGTGACGAAGACAACTATCTTTTGGCCCTCATTCGTTACATTCATCTTAATCCCGTCAGGGCAAATATTGTCACTAGACTCAAGGAACTTGACCATTATCCCTGGAGTGGACACAAAGCCGTCATGGAAAACACCAAGCACGACTGGATGGACACGTCCTATGTCCTTTCTCAGTTTGGCAGCCGAAAAAAAGCCGCCAGGAGCGCTTACTATAAGTTCGTGGCAGAAGGTGTGACCATGGGCAAAAATCCCGAACTCACAGGAGGTGGTCTCATCAGAAGCAAAGGTGGGTGGTCCCATGTCGTATCCGCCCGGAGAAGCGGACTAGAGGAAGAATTTGACGAACGTATTCTCGGAAGCGGCGATTTCGTCAGCGCAATTCTCAAAGAAGTTGAAGAAAAAACGCAACGACAACTCAAGCTCCGCCGTACAGGGAAAACCATAACCAACATCATCGAAGAAGAGTGCGAGAAAGAACACATAAGCAAAAACGAACTCACTGGAGGCAGCCGGCGCCGAAAGGTAAGTACCCTTCGGGCGGTTATAGCAAAACGCAGTTTGGATGAATTGGGATTAACCATGGCGGAGATAGCGCGGCATGTTGGAGTGACTACGTCCAGCATCGCCAAGGCAGTTGCTCGATTTGAAGAAAATGGAAAATAACGACAGGGACAATAAGGCAATCTCGGACACAACGTCCCTATATCTCACTATCCGCCGATACCCGGCCGCACTTCACCACGATTGCCGATTTCATCTCCGGGATGGATAAGGAAATCGTCAAGTTGTTCCTAGAGGTGCTTATGGTCTGTAATGCCGAGCGTTTGATCGGGCGGGAGATGTTTGCCATCGACGGGTGCAAACTACCGAGTAACGCATCTAAGGAATGGAGCGGCACCAGGGCGGAATTTAAAAAGAAAGCCGAGAAGATGGAAAGGGCGATAGCCGCGATGATCGCACGGCACCGGGAGACCGACGCAAGCCCCGATGATCAGGATTTGGCTACTCGCGACAAGAAATATGTCGATACACTGAAGAAGCGGGCCAGAAAGGTGCGGGACTGGCTCAAGGACAATGACGATAAAATGGGTAAAGGCGGCAAGCCGATCAAAAGCAACATCACGGATAACGAGTCTGCCAAGATGAAGACCTCGAAAGGTGTGATCCAGGGCTATGACGGTGTGACGGCAGTGGATGGTAAGCACCAGGTAATCGTGCATGCCGAGGCCCACGGCAAAGCCCAGGAACATGATCTTTTAAAACCCATGGTTGAAGGAACCCGTGATAATTTCAAATCCATAGGTGATGAGAATGTGTTTGAAGATGCCAGATTGACTGCTGATTCCGGCTTTCATACCGAGAAGAACATGGAGATGCTGTTTACCGGTGAGATCGATGCCTATGTTGCTGATACCATGTTCCGCAAGCGCGATCCCCGGTTTGCCGATTACGACAGGTTTAAGAAAAGGCATCGGGAAGAGCGGGCTCGGCTCGAGGGCCGCAGCGGCCTTTTCAAGACCGATGATTTCATATTTCCCGAGAATCTTTCCCACTGTATCTGTCCGGCCGGCAAGCGTTTATACCGTAACGGCGAAAATGCGAATACCAAAGGTTTTCTGTCTGTAAGATTCAGAGGGCCTAAATCTGCGTGTATTCCCTGTAAACTCCGGAAACAATGTCTGCAGAAGCCAGACAGAACAGAGTGCCGACAGGTTGCCTACTTCTTCGACAGAACGGAAAAAAAGAAGAACTCCTTTACCGAAAAAATGAAGCAGAAGATAGATTCGGCCACCGGCCGCGCCATCTACGGTATGCGGTTGGCTATCGGCGAGCCACCCTTTGCCAACCTGCGCCATGCCATTGGTCTGAGACGCTTCACCTTGCGCAGCAAGCGTAAGGTAAACACCCAGTGGAATTTGTTCTGCATCGTCCACAATCTGAAAAAGATCCAGCGTTTCGGGCAATCATATGCGTGAGAACCAAAAAGGGCGAAAGTATATGCATGGATGCAGTGTAATTGCTACCAGAAATTGTCAGGGATAAGGTTTACGGAAAGGTTGGAGAGGACTGTTCACAACCTGGCCTGAAAAACAGCATGTTTTTCAAAATAATAAAAGATGAGAAAGCAGAGTTCTGCCCTGCTGGGACATGCTTTTTCTACAGACTCGTTATGCCCGCTAAACCAACTTGACTTATCATTTTTAATAAGTTATTAATATTAATAATGTGGCAAATACGAGAACATCACAAATTAGATAAGATTATTGCAAAATTACCGTTGCAGGTCGTAAAAAAATACGAACTCTGGAAAAATATTGTATTTCGTCATGGGCCAGGTAAGTTGCGGGAATTTCCTGGTTTTCATGATGAAAAATTAAAAGGAGAGTATGAGGGACAACGGTCATCACGGCTTAACATTCAATATCGAGTTATTTATTCTATCGAAAAAGATGCCGTTACAGTTTATGTAATTGATATTACACCACATAAATATTAGGGAGTTAAAACAATGAAAATCAGTAAATCGAATTATAAACCAGCAAAACAGCATACGATTTTAACTACCGGAGATGTAATTAAAATGTTGCGTGAATTAAAAGGATGGACTCAAGAGGAATTATCTAAATATTGCTCTATCAATGCAAAAAACATCAGCATGCTTGAAAATGACAAGTTA
>CALZJV010000593.1 GCA_945787595.1 uncultured Desulfobacterales bacterium
CCCCAGCCCCATGCCGATGGCGGCCAATGTCTTGGCAATCGCAAAGTTCATACTGATGCCGGAAGCGGTAAGAATAAACATTTCGGGATCCATAATCGGAGAAGAAATACAAAAGGCCATCACCGGGGCCAGCGGAACACCGGATGCCAGCATAGCGGCGATCAGCGGGATGACACCGCATGAACAAAAAGGTGACAGCGCTCCCGCCAGGGATGCCGCCACAATTGTCAGCCAGGATTTTCCGGAAAACACTCGTGCAATATAAGCATCGAATCCGGATTTCCAGAAAAATCGAAATTATTAAATATAAATTCGATTCTATAACCAAAACAAAGGTCGTTGATATTACCTTTTTTGGGTTATAGTTCCGTATAGATTTACTCGAGCTGCGCGTTTCAATCATTAAATTCTTCATCCATAATGGCCGGTTTTATTAAGAATTTTGATGAATTCAAAGGGGCAATATTGCTTGACACATTAAACATGTTGTTATAACCATAATACAAATTTTATTATCTAATAAACGGGACGCTATACCCTGCCAAAATTTCAGGAGGTCTTCAAAATGAGTGAATATGATCTTGTCATCAAAGGCGGCCAGGTCGTGGTTCCCTACGTTGGTGTCCAAAAAGTCGATATCGGCGTGCAGGCAGATAAAATAGCCGCAATTCAAAGCAATATCAGCACGGACGGCGCCAAAAAAATAATCGATGCATCCGACCGTTATGTCTTCCCGGGTGCAATAGATTCTCATTTTCACATCGGCATCTACCGGCCGCTGGAGGAAGATGCCGCCAGCGAATCCACTTCGGCTGCATCCGGCGGAGTTACCACTATTTTGAGCTATTTTAGGACCGGTCGGGATTATCTGAACAAGGTCGGACCTTACCGGGAAATCTTACCGGAGCTGCTGGAACTTTCCGCAAAATCATTTTTAGTGGATTACGGCTATCATCTGGCCTGCATGACCGAGGACCATATCAATGAAATTGAATGGCTAGTAACAGAAGGCGGTGTATCCACTCTAAAATACTACATGTTTTATAAATTACTGACACTCGCCGGGGCGACGCCGGAAGCCAATAATTACCTAATGATCGACAACCCGGTAGACTTCGGTTACCTCTACCGTTTTATGAAAGAAGTCGGACGGGTCAACGAACTCTATAAAAAGAACGGCACCATCAGCTTGAGCGTTCACTGTGAAAATCCGGAAATTATCCGCGCCACCCAGGAGGAAGTAAAGGCCAACCCTTGCGGCAACATTATGAAAGATTACAGCAACGCTCGGCCGCCGTGGCAGGAAGAACTCGCGATTAATGAAGTGGCCATCATGGCCAGATATACGAATTGCCCGGTCAATCTGTTGCACTTGAGCAGCCAAAAAGCGGTGGAAGCCGGGATCGATGTCTCGCGGCGATATCCGGAAATAGCCTTT
Organism: uncultured Desulfobacterales bacterium; assembly: GCA_945787595.1. The sequence continues at coordinate 1,439 of CALZJV010000593.1, forward strand.
TTGTTGGAAGGCACCCTGCATCATCTGGGACTCTCAAACGACATGGAACTCGAGCAGAAAGCCAAAGTGAATCCGCCGATTAGAAGCAGTGCAGACGTCAATTTTCTTTGGAATTCGGTATTGAAGGGGGCCATCAAAACCGTGGTCAGCGATCACGCATGTGCCACGCTTGAAAAGAAAAAAGGTGATCTGTGGACGTCTCTTCCAGGTTTTGGCGGAACATCTCTGATGTTTCCGGTCCTGGTCACGGAAGGCTATCATAAACGCGGTTTGCCGCTTGATCGCATCGCTGAACTCAGCTCTGCCAATCCGGCTCGCTATCACAACCTCTATCCCAAGAAAGGAGCGGTTATGGTGGGCAGTGATGCCGATTTTGCGATTGTCGATATCGATACGGAAAAAGAGATAACCCTCGAAAATCTCCACACGGCCCAGGAATTCAGTCCTGAGCTGGGCATGAAATTTAAAGGCTGGACAGATTGCACCATTTTGCGAGGAGCGATCGTTTATCAAAACGGTGAAGTCATCGGAAAACCCGGTAGCGGGCAGTTCATAAAACGTCCGGTTAAACTTCATTACGCTTAAGGAGCCGCAGCAAACACAAGTGGCCGGATGTTCCAGCCGGTTAAAGGAACTGCAGGAAAGTGAGGTTAAGATCAATGCTCAGAGATAAGGCTATCCCGCTATATTATCAGCTTGAAACCATTCTGAGAAACAAAATTACTTCCGGTGATTATTCACCCGATACCCCGTTGCCCAGTGAAGATGCCCTGGCAGAAGAGTACGAAGTCAGTCGGATTACCGTGCGCCAGGCACTCTCATCTCTGGAACAAGATGGACTAGTCATCCGCCAGAGAGGTAAGGGAACATTTGTCTCTGAAAACGTAAATACTTTAGAACTTCCTCGCTTTAGCGGTTCTATCGAAGACTTGATCTTAATGGGCAAGCGTACAAAGACCAAAGTTATTGAGAGCTCATGGATCGATCCACCGGACATCATTCGGCAACGACTGAAAGTCAAAGACGCTAAGGTTCTGCGGATTGAAAAGATCCGGCACATTGAGGGCGATCCCTTTTCGCATGTGTTTAATTACCTGCCGCCGGAGCTCGGCAACAAGCTACCGATGGGGCTCGTAAATTCCAAACCCATGTTGATGATTCTCGAAGACGAATTAGGTGTTAGAGCCAACCAAGCCGAGCAGTCTGTTGAAGCCACCATTGCCGATGTTGCAGATGCATCCCTGTTGGATATCCGGGTGGGTGATCCCTTGCTAAAGGCCGAGCGCACGGTTTACGACGTCAAAGGTAATCCAGTGGAATACGTTACGGTCGTATACAGGGCGGATAAATATGCCTTCACGATGAGACTGAAGCGCAAGAGGACTGACAAATCCATTGGCTGGGGGGCCGCCTGATTGCCTTGAGTGAACATGGCTGCCCCATTTAAAATAATTATGACGTTATCCTTTTCGAGGATTGACTTTTTTTTCCCAGCGCAACTTTGATTTAAATCTCCGGTGTTTTCGGCGTTACGGAATCTGCCGCCAAAATAGCCATTCATCCTCTTTTTCAAGTTTTTCCAAAATTTGCATGCCAAAATCATCGAGAAAAAAACCGCGCTCAAATATTTTAGTCTGATGCCATACCCGGTTTGAACGATTTAAAAAATTTGTGGATTTTTATCCGGCAATTATCAATGTGTCAAATTACTTGCAGATCTACTAAACGTATCAGCCAAACAATAATTACCACAATGAACATGATTATGTTAATTAACTTATGCTGCAAAAAAGAAGGAAATTTTCCTGGCCACGCATAGACGACCATCAAGATTATTAGTGGTGTGGAAAACATATTGTAATCAATCGCTGCTTCAAGTTTGAGTTGACCTAAACTTATCATAGCGCGAGTCATGCCGCAGCCGGGACATGGAATTTCAGTGATGGCATGAAAAGGACAAAGCGATACAGTTGGAAGGTAATTCATAAAATCGATCTCAAATAAATATAAAAATACTCCGGAAGAAGATACAACTGCCAGAGCAATAATTACCAAAGTCCTTAAGGAATCATTGGGGTCGATATTATATCGGTGAGGGGTCTGACTAGACAACATCATATATTTTGTTGATTTCGTGTTGATGGATACAGTCAACCACTACGGACAAACCAAAGATTGTGACAAGCACGCTTATTAGGGGAAGCTTGTCAAATAAATCCCTATTCAACAAATGCTGGATTTCAACAATAGCGGCACCCATTTTATATTGGTAGAAAATATGATAAATGCCGCATGTTACAATGGTGAGAAGCAGCCAGATCCAAAAACTGAATTCCCTCCGGTTCAACACTGCATTACAAGCTTCCATTTGCCGATAGTTCCAGTAAAGATTAAAAATGCCGCAGGTTAGAATCGTTAAAACAAGATAAAGGGGAATATTAATATAAACTTTTGGCGTTATCGGCCGCGCGGAAGGTTTCATTCCGGATGGCTTCACAGGTACCTCCTTTCTTCAATTAAATTATAAAAAATAAATGACGACATTCTTAATGATGACTCCTCCTTTTTTCGGGGTTATACTTTCATAA
>CALZJV010000594.1 GCA_945787595.1 uncultured Desulfobacterales bacterium
CGCGATTGTCCGGGTAAATCGCGGCTGAAAGCCGCTCCCACCAACCATTAATCACAGCTTAAAGGACATTGAATTAAATGTAGTTTCATATGAGGTTTCAGGTTTCAGCACAACTGCTGGCCACCGAAGCGGCCAGTTTGATCAAAAAAGAAATTTTTGCAATGAAGTTTCATAAGAGGCATCAAATGTACTAAATTCTGACACCCGACACCCGACACCTGAAACCTATATTTTGAGATATTAAGTTATCATCGTGCATACCGCCCCGCAGGGGTCTACAAAAATAATACTGCAAATCAGAAGGCGGTCATCTAAATCTGAGCCTCTAAATCAGCAGCCGTTTTGGCCGCATCCGATACCCGCTTGGCGGCTTTTCTGCTCTTTATTATGGCCACATCTCCCGCCTCGATAAAATCGACGGCCTTGACGTCACAGAACCGGACACACTGCGGATCGCCGTCACAGACGTCGCATTTCAGGACTCGCCGGTCCGTGGTATTATAATTCATTGCACCGAAGGGGCATACGCTGACACATGAACGGCAGCCGATGCAGGTATTATAGTCAACGCTTACACGGCCCAGTTCCAGATCTTGTGAAATGGCCTTGACCGGGCAGACATTCAGACAAGGCGCATCCTGGCATTGCTGACATGTCATGGGAATATAGAGGCCTTCGGCCTCCCATTTTAACACCCTGATCCGGCTTCGGGCAGGATTGGATATCCCATCATGCGAAACAGCGCACACAAGCTCACACAGTCTGCAGCCCGTGCACTTCTCGTGATCTACATATAATATCTTAGGCATTTATTTTCTCCTAATCTAAAGGCATTATAGTTAATTGTTATGTGTTATTTGTTTATAGGGATTTGCTCATAGCCTATTGCTCGGCTCTTCGCCCCCTGCTTCCAGCCCGTAGTCCTCCAGACTGGTGGGTTGGGGATTGCGCCTCTGAAGGTTAATGGAGCGCAGCTCGGTGAGCCTCTGACAAATAACTAATAACCAATAACTAATAACTAAATTATAGCAAATGGGACGGCTCATTTCCCAGAGCGAGGCTATCCAGAGTCTCCGGTTTCGGCACACCGTTTTTATCCAGACCCTGATGTTCGTATAGTTCATCTACCATTTTGACAAACTTTTTCTTATCAATCATGGTACCGACGACATCAAGCGCACCCCTTCTGCAGGGCTCATCGAAATAGCGGTGGTTCAACATATCGCCTTTCTCCAGATCGTTTCTTTTCAACCCCTCCCGTAAGTTGAAAAGTCTTTCGATCAGGTTGCACCGTCGGGCGACATCCCAGATCTCCGCGGGCGCCATTTCGATGCCGGTATTATAATACAGCACTTTGGACCACTCTTCGAAAGTCGGAAGCGTGACACCCAGAAAAACCGTATGATATTTGCAGATACCCAGACAGTCGACTCCCATATACAGGTTTTCCTGCCAGAATACTTGCCAAGGTTTACCGATGTATTCCGTATGCTCGGAGCTCAACGGCCCGTCATACGGGACCGGACTGCCGTAAATCTTCCTTAGGACTTCTTCCGGCAGGTGATAGAGATCAATGGCCGGTCTGCTCCTTAAATGGTCTGAACCTCTGGATGCCGTGGCGACATTGAGTGCCAGTGCAGGCGTCGCCCTCTCATCCGAGTGCAGATTGCTCATCCCTTTGACTTGAACAAGATATTCAAAAGATTTTTTGCCGATCTTTTTTGAGGCCGGAATCCCGCCATCGGCCAGGGTATCTCCCAGCCAGCCTTTGCGATAAGCGATCCGTTCGATCATCTCGATGACCGCCTCGTCATTGCCCCAGCTCAAATCCAGTCCATCGGTCTGTTTGTCGGTGATAATGCCCAGTTCGTAGAGCTCCATGGCCCAGGAAATCAGGCTGCCGGTTTCGAGATTATCCATCCCGAACTGATCGACCAGATGATTGCCCGTCAGAACCGTCACAGCTCGCGGAGTATCCGTCTCCGCGCCGAAGGCACCCAGTGAGGTGTATTCCGGCCCTTCATCGTATCGTCCTGCAAAGGGGCCTTGCGGGATTTTATATTGGGCTCTGCAGTGCACCTGACAGCCGAAACAGCCCGTCATATGGTGGGGGCCCATGGTCTCTTCACAAATCTCATCGATACGCTCGGGCTCGATATCATCTGAATATTCACACTGGTTGTATTGAAAATTACGGGTTCTGATGCCTCCCCAGGAATTCGTGGCACCCCAGATAAAAGGGGTTCCCAATGTTCCCTGGGTTTGACTCACTTTGGCGCTGGTGATCTGGTCAATGAAGCGTTTGTTGTATTCCAGGGCTTCGACCGGGTGGGCGATCTCTATATCCATGGTGCCGCGAACCGACACGGCTTTTAGATTCTTGGATCCCATGACACACCCCATCCCCGTGCGGCCGGCGGAATTTTTAACGCCGGTCATGACGTTGGCAAACCGCACCAGATTCTCTCCGGCCGGTCCACACACACAACTTTTAACTTCCTCATCGCCCAGCTCCTGCCGGATGGCCCACTGGGCGTCGGTCACGGATTGGCCCCAGATGTCGCCGGCATCTCGGATCTCGATCTCGCCGTTGTGGATATAGATGTAGGAAGGATTTTTGGCTTTGCCCTTTATGACAAGGTGATGAAAGCCGCCCCAGGCCAATTCTGGTCCAAAAAAACCGCCCATGTTGGCGCTGCCCAACATACCGGTCAGCGGCGATTTGGCCATGACGTGCGTTCTGGCGGTAGCAGAAGCACACGTGGCCGTCAGGATACCGGCACTGATGATCAGGGCATTACCAGGCCCCAGGGGATCACAGCCCTTTTTGGTATGGTTATAGAGCAAATATGCATCTAGACCCCGACCGCCCAAAAACTTTTTTCGGACCTCAAGCGGGATCGGTTTGGTCTGAATATCACCGGTGGTGAGGTCGATATAAGCTATCTTCCTATTTAATGCCATATCAAAGTACTCCCTTCTCTTTTAATTTTGCTTCCGCCAATTTCCGGTTTGTCTCCCAGACCGGTCCTCGGATACGGGGCAGCGTGGGATTAACCCAGTGGACCCGGTATTCCATGCCGCAGGTCGGGCATTTGGCAGTCTTATGTCCCTTCTCCGGCTGAATTCTTTCCATGCAGCTGGGATTGTGGCATCTAAATTTGCCATAGGTCCGCTTCTTGCGCAGGCTTTCGGACGTTGACTGGCTTTTGGTTTCGGTTGCCATGATCGCCTCCTTTTTGTCTACTTTCTTCAGTATAGTTCATTATCATGAACTAATCAGTACAAGTAAATCAATACCACGGCGTGTCTCTTTGATCAAGACAAAATATCAATTCTTGCCCTTATTTTTTTAAAAAAGCCAAAATTATTAGTGTTAATTACATGCACTGATTAGAAGAATATAAAGCGTGATGAATATAAAAATCACAGTCGTTGTTCATCTGAATGAACAAATTGAGTTTATTCAAAATCGAAAACATGGTCCTCAGGGTCAGGTCAGAGGTGATCGGCTCTGCCATAGATCAAATCTGTTTATGGTTTCAGGTGTCAGGTGTCAGTAAATACCGAATCCTGAACACTGAATTGGTTGCAACTGAATACCCACACCGGTGAAAGAAAGTTCATTTAATGGGCGACTCCGAGATAGCGGGTCGAATTCGGTTGCTGACACCTGACACCTGAACACTGCTGGTAAACGTAATCACCCATATCACCCCTCTCTCCGAGCTGTAGGCGCTTAGGCTCTACGAGCCGGAAGCCGGGGTGGACCAAAGCCGGGCCCTCTGGACCCGGATCTTTACCCTGGTGTTATTTAACAACGCTGCTATCTACAAAAATAGACTAGTTCATTATTATGAAAAGCTTATCGTTAGAATCACAAGTTGTTTGTGATTTCCCAAATTAATTTGCTTGTTTTTATTATCATGTTTTCGCCTAACATATTTATTTTAATAATAATTTAAAATGATTGTTGACAAACACAGACATGGATTATATCCTTTCAAAAAGGTTTATAATGGTGAACAACAATTATGAAAAAATATGGTGCACCTTCTGTAAAAAAGGCCTTCGCTATCCTTAGTGCCATTTCCGCATCCAAAGACGGGATGGGTGTCAGTGATCTGGCCAAGAAGCTTAAAATGGCCAAGAGCACAGTCCATGGCATGACCTCGGCTTTAGAAGAACTAGGGGCCGTTATGCGGGATCCTCTGACAAAAAAATATAAACTGGGCTTCACCCTTCTTGAAATCGGCCGGTCAGCCTATTCCCAAATTGATCTGCAAACTTCGGCCAGACCGCTTGCCGAAGAATTGATGGAAAAGACGCAGACATCGGTTTTTCTAGGTATCCTGAATTGGGGCCAGGTGACCATCTTAGACATGGTTGAATCAAGACAGGACCTCAATATTACAGCGCCGGTAGGTTCAACCATACCCCTGTTCGCCGGAGCGGTCGGCAAGGTCTTTCTGGCATCCATGGCAGAGGAACAGGCAGTCAAGATTGTCAAATCAAAGGGACTGCCCCGCTTTACGGACAATTCCATTGTCGATATGGATTTGTATGTTAAAGAGTTAAAGCAGGTACGGGAACAGGGGTACGCCGTTGATGACGAGGAATACATTCTGGGTGTCAGAGCCGTGGCATCACCGCTGATGGGATTGGGGCAATTGCGCTCAGCCATTTGGGCGGTCGGATTCAAGGCAAGTCTGGATCAAAAAAAGATGCAGACACTTACCGCAGAAACCCAAAAGGCCGCCAAGACCATCAGCCGGCGAATTCAAGAACAGCTCATGGGCGGACGATAGTGTTTTAGCCCAGAAATATGTTTAAAATGGTCAATAATTAATAAAAAAAGTCGAGTCCTTGAATAAATAATAAAATCCCAAGCACCAATAAACAAATAACAAACAAATCCCAAATTCGAAATCCCAATGATTCAAAAATTGGTCTTACACCATTTTATGAACGCACCGCAGACCTTAAAACACTAGTGGAGTGTCTCAAAACTTTTGTAAGCTATTTTGGCAATTTAAAATCCTAAAGACACGACCCAATACTTATGGGACGGGGTACTAGGATGTCAGCGGACGGAAATGCTTTTACAATAATAAAATTTAAGATGTACTTTACTTGACAATTGCAGATAATGATATCTGTAATTCGGAAAAATTTTGGATAGTCTCAATGTATCTGTATTCGGCTGATTTGTATTTTGTTTTGAGGAGATTGATATGTTGTATCTAAAGTTCAGGCTCATAGTCTCATTGACTGCACTCTTCTTTCTGACCCTCTTCTTATTGATTCCTTTTCCACTCTGCGCTCAATCAGCGGAGCGTCCAGTGCGCGTCGCAGCACGTATTTGTCCACCCTTCGTCATGAACGATGCAGGCCATTATTCAGGATTAAGCATTTTTCTTTTGGATAATATTGCTGAAAAAAAGGGCTTTGAGTACAGTATTGGGGAATACGGTCTCAACGAGATGCTGGAGGCCGTCGTCCAGGGCAAGGCAGATATAGCGGTTTCTTGCCTCTCCATGACTCAGAAACGCGAAGAAATCATTGATTTTTCCCATCCTTTTTTCGAGACGCATCTTGCCATTGCGGTGAAGCAGCAGCGTGGCAGCCTTGATCGGTGGTATCCTTTATTTATTGGAGCACAACATCAACGATAAACTCTATTCGATGAAAAACAAAGGCGGCAGGCTGATGGAAGCCTTCATTGCGGGACTGCTGTTTGTAACATCTGGCCCCATCCGATATTATGAATTTAAGACACTGAGCGGGCGGATACTAACAGCGTTTCTGGCGGTTGGCAGCACAATTATGATTGCCAGCATTACCGGCCTCTTTGCCAGCGCCTTCACGCTCGACCAAATGCGTTCAGAGATTAAAGGACCGCAGGACTTGGCCAAAGTCAGAGTGGGCGCTATGGAAGCATCGACATCTTTTGAGTACTTACAGGAGCAAGGCATCAACAGTCGCACTTTCAGCGACAGACAAAAACTCCTTGCGGCCCTTGATGACGGTCGGCTGGATGCAGTGGTCGGCGACGATGTAGTCTTGAAATACAAGATCAAAGAAGCCCAAGCGGAAGGAAGATATGAGACGCTCTCGGTTCTTCCCTTCGTATTCGAAAAACAGAACTACGCATTCGCACTACCGGATGAAAGTCCACGCTTAGAAAAGTTAAATCAAGCTCTGTTGTCTGTCCGTGATACTCCTGAGTGGAAGGTGGAGATTGTCAAATACATTGGGGAAGAATAGCGAGATATCGCGATCTTGTGTTTTTGGCGAAATCTGTGATACCAACTTATACCAACTTTGGGAGACTCAAAAAAAGTTGTAATATCATTTCATCAACCGAGGTTTTAACTTACTTCCCAAATTTATCATTTCAAGTATAGATCAGGAAATTTAAGTCAATGAAATTAGGATTCTAGATGTGCCACACTGACACCTGAAACCACACATCTGGCTTCTGTACTCTGGCATCTGTCATCTGTAAACGCTATGCACTATGCACTCTATCCTTTTTTTTACAATTCCGCATTCCAACTTCCCCATTCCGCATTCCGACTTCCCCATTCCGCATTCCGCATTCCGACTTCCCCATTCAAAATCCTCTGTCATCTGATTTCTGTCCTCTGACTTCTGTCAATGAAACACAAGAGATTTAACGGTTACCGGAAAGACCTGACCGTCCACCAGTGGTTCCCCAATATCAACCCAATCGCCCTCCTTCAGCATCAGCTCATCAAGTGACAGTAGGTTTGTTTTCAGCCGCGTTTCGCGACGAATGACGTTTCCCACACTGCACGCAATATCCGTTTCAAATATCAAGATGACCGGCAGTTTGTTCCGAATTGTATTGGTAAGGGCTTTTTCAATGGATTTTGCAAACAATTCCAGCTGAGGATACGAAACTCTGACCGGATTCTTGAAATATAAGGCGATAACTTCGTCGCCTTCGCTCAGATCAAACCTTTGGAAGGCGGCATTTATTTGCGTTATTATATGTTCGGTACTTAATTTGGATTGATCGACATCCACCCGCATGACGGGAACATTTCTAATCGGAAAAGATATCTCGTCATCCCTGAAACCCGAACATCCGGAAATTGATAATGAATAGGCGCCCGCACCGATGACCGTTGCCCTGATTTTATTCGGCAGCTCTATGACCGGCGCTGATAATTCAGCTGTCAACAATTTTATCTTATCGGCCAAAATGTGCCCGATATCGTCAAAATTGTTCAACCCCCCATACATCAACTCAGCAACACCCCCCGAAAATGAATATTCATCAACAGGGTTTGCAAAATTCAGGTCAGCGGTCAGCATAAGCCGCCGAGCTAAAGAGGATGTCGCGGGACCCGTCATAACCTCAAATAATATTTCAGCAAATTTTTCGGCGATTCCATCGATATCAACCTTGGAGATGACATCTCCAATTTCATGTTTTAATCCAAGATTCTCCATCACTTTGGCTGCAGGCTGGTCGATCCGCCAGATTTTTCCTTCAGAGTCAACGCCCAGCAACCGGCCTCCGACAGATAGACAACTGGTCGACAAGATCTCTCCATTTCTGGAAATAGCGATGTTGGAGGTTCCGCCACCAATATCACACGATAATATCGTTTTGTTATCATCTTTAGAGCGGGTTGCAGCCCCCGAGCCCATTGCTGCGATTAAGCTCTCGAAGTTGGGCCCTGCTGTCGCCGCTACGAACCTGCCGGCATCATTGGATAACGCTTCGGCGATTTGCCTGGCATTTTGTTTTCGAGCAGACTCACCAGTAACAATCACCGCACCGGTCTGGATATCGGCCGGGTCAATATCGGCGCGTCTATATTCTTCTTTAAAAAAATCAGTTAATCTGACAATATCGATGGTGTTATCATCCAATAAAGGCGTATGGATGATTCTTCCTTCATAAATGATGTTTCTTTCCTGAATGTTGAAACGCCGCGTGACCGAACGCTGATCTCTTTTCAAAACCAGATTGGAAAAGACCAAATGGCTGGTTGAGCTTCCGACATCAACACCAACGGAAAGTATTTCAATTTCGTTTATTTGCATAATAGATGGGTTCACCGGTTGGTCCGGTTTAGCCGGTTGACCAGTTGGGCCAGTCCAAATAGCAAATCTGAATTACTTTTTTTAATCGATCGGCGAACATAACTGGCAGAACAGATTCAACGGTCCTACGGGCTCAACGGGCCTACGGGAATAACGGGCCTAACGGCCTATCCATCCCCCAGACCGACACGAACCCGCTTGCGCGGGCCTGCTGCCCCACTGGGTTGCCAGTCTTTAGGAGCTCGAATCTCCTCCAACAAGTGTAGTTTGTCCTGCCGTTTGAGCCGGTAATAAATCATGGCCCAGGCGCACGGTGTATCCAGACCGACCTCGCAACTACCGTTCTGCGATCCACCGCAAGGGCCGTTAAAAAGGCTCTTGGCACAACGGGCCACCGGGCAAATACCACCGGTAAAGGTCAGCACACAATCGCCACATCCCCGGCACATTTCCGCCCAGTTCCCCGGCTTGGCGGAAGCACCCAGAAAGGTTGTGTTGAGTGCCGGAATCACCGGCAGCGGGTCATATGCATCGGCCAGGGTTTGCACGCCGGCGCCACAGGCCAGTGAAAGGATAGCATCTGTTCCGGGCGGTATTGGCTGATATCCAAGCACCAGGTCCTCCTCACACTGTCTAAGAATGGAACCCACCTCAAATTTCGGCGGGGGTTTTTCATAGTGCTTCATCTGAGAAAGTTCGTGACTCAACTGTTCAGCCTCTCTTTCGCCGCCCGACAGGCAAACGGTGACGCAGCTGCCGCAGCCAAGAACCAGTAGCTGCCTATATTCTTTAATCGCTGATACAATTTCTGCCAACGGTTTTAAATCTCCGACAATCATTCATCCCCCAATTTTGACTGGATCTTGCCCGGTCCTACAAGCGGCCATTTCGAGGCGGCCTGCCGTTGCCGATGCAGCGGACAGAGTGGTTCACTGTTTGTATTCACCGCGCCGATCACTTTTTGCTGATAGAGCCTTGAATAAAGTGGTTCACCACATACCTGGCACCGAATCAGATCCAGTGTTACGACATCATCCCACTGTCCGACTAAAAGGTGCTGAAATTCGATAGCTTCTTGCGGACAGACTCGCCAGCATTGACCGCAGCGGGCGCATTTGGTCATATTGTGTTGAAGGGTTCGTCGATCGTCCCGATCGCCATAACTCAAGGCTGAGGCAGGACAATTTTCAACGCAGGACAAACACCCGTTACAGTTCTTATTTACGCGAAAGTAAGACATGGCCATACACTCATAGTGTTTAGAAAGTCATTTATAAGTAAAGTCGACGTCAAATGGCAAGGCAATTCAGGTTTCGCTCGTTTGCCCGTTAGCCCGTTGAGTCCGTTAGCCCGTTGAGTCCGTTTTGCCCGTTTTGCCCGTTGGTCCGTTAGCCCGTTGTCCTTATATGCGGATTAAAATAAGATTACTCATATTTACCGTTTGGACTGGCTCAGCCGGCATAACCGGCACACGGGCGCAACCGGCTCAACCGGTCCAACCGGCCTAACCGGCTCAACCGATTTAGCCTCCGCCCACCAGCAGCATAAACTTCACCGAATCCCCGTCTTGGAGAATCCTCTGTGAATACTCGCTTCTGGGCAGGAAGCCTTCATCATTGACCATCACCTGAATGGTAAGATCCAGTTGCCCTGTCTGGTCCAGCAGAATTTTACGTGCCGGCTGGCCAATTCGATCCACAATATGAGATATAACATCCGCTACAGTGCCTCCGGCCATTTCTGCTTGTGACGTTTTGCCAATTAACTTAGATAAGGTCGGAAGCCCGAGCGATTCTATCTGGATTTTCAATGAGCACCTCCAACAAGTTGTTCATTTAGATGAACATGGTTTGGGGACAATCATACCAATAACAAATCGTTTGTCAAGTAAATTTAACTAAACTATAGAATTATTGGTTCCTAATTATATCTGAATCGACATTAATCAGGTGTTCGTGTTCACTATAATGAACTTACATAAATTGTTTTGCTCTGCTGACTGGATATAAAAACGTTTCAGCGGGTGTCATGGGCCGTGTCAAATATAGCTAGTGCCCGTCCATAAATCAGTTAAAATCAGTTTGGGCACCAAATACTGTTTCCAATCCAGAAATGTGGACTTTTGTCCAAGGTCAAGGAAATCAAGCGTTTGTGCGGAGACGTAGCTGGCTACGTCGCACAAACAAACGCGCCGATTGACGCCGAGATTGGGCAAAAAGCTAACTTAAGCGTCTCCAGCCCTCGTCAGGGGCTCTTGATTAGGCGGTTCTTCGCAGGGCGCTAATAGGAATTCAGCCTATATATTTACGAAAATTTCTCCCTTTTCTCAGAATATATTTTCGTTTTGTTTTTTCCTTCTTTTTAAAAAATACCTTTCCATTTATAACTTGACATTCGATTTCCCCTTCTCTTTCGAGCTGATCTAATTCATTAAGAATAGGATGGTAGTTGCCATCAAAACGTTTCAGGGACAAGTGCTTTGCCAAATGTTGCAGTGAAATCAATTTGTCAGTTTTGCTAATCCGATCGAGTATTGTTTTTTTCAAAGCGGGGTTGTTTTTCAAGGATGATACAAATTCCTCATTTTTTAACCCGGCAGTGGTTTTCTTTTTCTTAAACGGCAGATAGTTAGCCGTTTTCCACAATACCTGTCTTTTTAAGCCTTCCAGGACAAGCGAAACTGTCCCAGTTTTCTGATCAACATCGTCTTGTTTCGGAATATCTGGATGTTTGTTAAGATTTAGATTGGAGCGGCCTGGGATTGGATGATTTTGCGTTAAATTTGCCTCTGGTGATAGCAGTCCTAAATTTTGTTCAATTTCATCCAATTCACGTTCAACCGCGATTAATTCTTTTTGGCTTCTACGCAATCTAATCAGGATGTAACATACTGATATAAATAATACTAGAAAAAAAATGAGCATGCAAATAAAGGTGTTGGGATACACGCCTGCTGATTCGGATAAGCGTGAAAAAAAATTCATGAGCTCTGATAGTATCATGTCGAAATGGTAAAATGTGTTGGGACCTAAACGTCAAAAACCAATTTAGTAATAAATTGAAGTATTTTTGACGATTTAGAGTGAAACCTCAATTCGATTATCGACTAATTCAACCAAGAACTTTAACTCAGGCGGATCAATTTAAAAAAATTTACCAACGAAACCTCTAGGGGTTCGGACAATCTCGTTCTATTTCCCATACAGACTGGCAGCACACTCATTTTTACCCAGATCCATGACTTCCTGTTCTTCGTCGTCAACCTCCAGAATTCCGGCATTGACCTTGCGAATTTCCCCATATACATCAGGCTGTTTGCGCATATTGTCTTTAATAAATCGAACGAAATCATTTTCATCCTCGATTCCGTAAATATCCGCATTTTTAGATCTGATGCTTCCCATGCTATCGACAAATATCTTTTCCGGATTTGCTTCGCTCCAATCCAGGTAGTGACCCGGTAAGATGACCAGATCGTCATTCATATCGGCGATTTTAGCCCTGAGTGTTTTAAACAGTAATCTGGACCAGTCTTCCGCCTTACCGTCCAGATCCGGCCGACCGATGGATAAAATGAAAACCGTATCCCCGGTAACCAGAAATTGGTTGTCAATCAGATAGGAAGTACTTCCGGGCGTGTGTCCTGGTGTATGAATGGCTTTGATTTCCGGACCTCCTTTCGAAAACTGAAAAATCTCCTGGTCATTGACGCTCTTGTATTCAAAAACAGCATCTTTAAAATCATTCTGGTGACCGATGATCTGAGCGCCTGTATCAGAATGAATGCGCTTGCTGCCGGATATATAATCCGCCTGCAGATGGGTTTCGAAGGTTTTGATAAGCCTGGCGCCAATCTCCTTGGCAAAATTTTGATAAAACTGTGCGTTTCTGGAGGGATCGAACACGACCATTTCATCTTCATAAATCAACCCGTAGCTGCAGGAAGCCTTGCCCGGACGGATAAACTGATAAAGCGCATAACCGTTTTGCGATGCCACCAATTTAGGCGTCAGCATGTTGCCCCAGCTTTTTATACCTTTTTCGAGGATTTTAACGTCCTTCCATCCATTATTAAGCAAAATCTCAGCAACATATTTGGCGGACCCCTCTTTGGCGCAGACTATCCGGATAATTTCCTCTTTAGGAACCTGAAACCGGTCAACCGATTCGTCTTCTTTCTCGATAAACTCAATATACGGAATATTGATCATCTTGGAAAGATGAGGGCCTTCCACTTTAAATCGTCCGAATTCCTCATTGTTGCGCACATCCAGCAATGTAAAATCGTGTCCTCCGCGGGTAACCCAGTCGAACAACTCTTCTGCTCTGTAAGACGGTACTTCCATGCTGTACCTCCTTGGTCGATTTCTGATATTAAATCATAAGATATAATTTTGGAGCCGGTGCCTTAAATTCCGTTACGAAATTTTCGTTAAATAAAGTGAATCAAACGAGCTATTTAAAAATTAGGACACGGATTTACGCAGATCCGCACAGGTAAAAAAAATCTGGCAACAATATCGGATTTTTCCATTCAATAGATCCGAACTCCCAAATCCGATATCTAATTCCCTATTTCCCTTTGAACTCTGGCTTTCGCTTTTCAAGAAAAGCCTTTTGGCCCTCATTCAAATCTTCACTGAGAAATGAAGTCCGTGTGATTGAATCAGCTTCATTCAGGCTGTTTATATCAAACTGCGAAGCCTGTAACAATAGATTTAAAACCCGCTTGGTTCCTTTCAAAGCCAGGGGAGCATTGGCGGCTATCTCGTCCGCCATTCGGACGGTAAACGATTCCAGTTTGTCCCCGGGCACTAGATAATCAACCAGGCCGAGTTCTTTTAACCGTATGCCTTTGTATGCACGCCCGCTAAAAAAGATTTCCTTGGTACTTTTAAGGCCGATAACCTGGATAAATCCCACGGGTACACCAAGCCCAGTTTTGTCGGCGGCATTCCGACACGGATATTATCCGCACCGATACGGATGTCACAGCAGACCGCCAGCTCGCAACCGGCGCCGAATGCGATACCGTTGATCATGGCAATCACTGGATACGGATAGTCAACAATGGTTTTAAAAACATATTCAGCCTTTCGCGAAGTTTTTCAGAATACGTTTGGCATGGTGACTTCCTTTTAAAGTGTGTGTTTTTGGGTGCGGATATGAATAGATTCTTTTCAAACAATGCGCACCATATTAAGCAACTCAGTACATAGCAACAGAAAAATTTGGCGGCTGGAGTTTTCAGGGAACTGAGCTATAAAAATACCTGATGTGATCCGGAGAACGGTATTCCCGATCCCACGATTCTCCAGGTGTCATGTTGCGAGGGTGTGTTCTGCATGGGGTTATGGGGTTGTCTGTGCTGGCCACAGGGGTGATTTCGTCAACGGAGCGTCGGCTCTGGTTGAGCCTGCAAGTGCACGTCAAGTCGGTAATTTCGCAATTGACAGCCTTCATAACAGTTCATACTGTCAATATGGAAACTGGGGGGTATTTCGGTTCCTACAGTTGTCTGTAAATATAAGGCTGCAGTGAGCTTTGATTGGTCAAAAGTTTAAGATGCATATTGGGTGACCACAATGAAATTATTGTTTTCTATAATTGCCGGTTCCTTGATCATATTGACGGGGCTAAATCCCGCATTCGGATTTATGTTACCCCGAACAGATCCCGCTAAGGGATCACCTTATGGTTTTGGACACCACTACGACTACGATAGCGCTGGATCAAGCTGGGATCATGACAGAGTCTATCGACACTCTGGGTACCGACATCATTTTAACAGATGGTATTACCATTACGACCACAAACCAATACCTTATATAAAACATCGGTATAACCCGAGCCAGGGAGCCAGGCATAAATCCCATATTTTCAGCCGACGCAAATACGCCCCCAAAAACTATTACCACCGAAAACATATCTTACTAAGAGATCGCATTCCAAGGCATAGTTTTCATCGTACAAAGCCATTCCATCGTGCTCGCATAGGAAGATAATGCATGCCACATATCCATGTATACC
>CALZJV010000595.1 GCA_945787595.1 uncultured Desulfobacterales bacterium
AAAATTTCCAGTTTGCATTCATGGCGAAAAAGAAGATGTCGTTACGTTTGTAGTCTCCTTTGAGTAAATCGTTATCTATTTTGGCCTTGCCGTAGTCAGCGTACACGAACTCTCCCCCGAGCGAGAGCCGGTCGCTCCACTTATATTGAACCCCTGTGGCATAGCGAATCTGTCGGTCGATGGGCATATCCGGGGTGCGATCATCCGAGTCGACCGGGCTGGTGTCGTAGGAAACTCCAAGCTGCAGCAGCCATTTTTCCACCGGGCGAAAATGTACGCCGGCGGCAAACTTCCAGGTATCATGCCAGTCGCGCGGAATCTTTTGCGAGCCCCGGCCTGTGGAAATGTTGACCTCCTTAAATGCGCTCCAGTCTTCCCAGCCCACAGTTCCGAGTAGCGCCCACCGTTCATTGAGTTCATGATACCCGGAAACCTTAATAAATTGTGCCAGCGGGATCTTTGTGTCCACCCCCGCATCGGCGTTCACCGCGCCTCCGCTGAATTTGACGTCACCGCTGAACTCCGGTTCGATTTCTGATTGATAGACAATGCCGAACCGGGTCCGATCACTCACCTCAAACAGGGCGCCCAGTCCAAAACCGAAGGCGACGTCATTTCCATCGATTTTAACCTCGCCGTTACCGCTGGGCGGCGGGGCTTTAGCTTTTATTTCGAGATCGGCATACATCACCTGCGGACCACCGCCCAGTGAAAGCCAGTTGTTCACCCGGTAGGCGATAGACGGATAAAACGTCATGGTGAGCAACTTTACCTCCGTATTGAGATAGCGGCCGGTCCAGTCACCATCGTAATCAAGTACCGCTCCGCTAATGGTTATAAGATTGGCCCCCAGCTTCCATTTATCCGACAGGCTGTGAACAAAAAAACCGCCGACTATTGGGGCCGGACCGCCGGCATCACCGCCGTCTCCTCCGGGGATCGGCGTGTCGGAATCCGGATCGAACTTGACAGTCGCATTTAGCAATCCGGCTGTGCCCATCAATTCGGTGTCCTTGATCCGAGTCATCCCCGCTGCATTGTGAAAGGATGTCGAGGCATCGCTGGCGACGGCATTGGCTCCCGCACCGGCAACCCCCATGCTGGGAGTACCGAATTCATTGAGGTATAGGCCACCGGACCAGGCTGGTCTTGTGAGAGCAGGCAACAGCATGCAGGCTATAATAAAAATATTGCTAACCCTTAGCATCTTAAAGAGCAGATTTCGCTTACATTGCATAATGGCTTCCATAATAATCTTTTGCCAGCTTTTTGAATAAAAAGCAATTGGGTTATTAAAGCCGGAGCCCGGGCCATAACCCGAGCCCACGGTTTATCGCTATCTTCTTTTAATACTTTAGTCATGCGGCGTAAGTTCCGCGCCCTTCGGTGTGACTTCTGATACCCGATGTGGAAATTTCTCGATCATTTTCATGTGTTCCCGCAGGGTGATCTGAATCGGCGTCACCGCGAATAGCCCTGGGTAGAGCTGTCCATATTTCTCGCCGGGGTCGCGCATCACGTTGTAAAAATCCATGCCCGGTAACCCGCCATGGCCCTCCTTGATATGGACTTTGAAGTCCTCATAGCGAATCGCGCCAAGGACACCGCCGCTGTAATGAAACATCATGTGACGTCGGCCATGATCTTCACCAAGTAAGAGCAGCGCCGTCTGATCGATGCCGTCGGTGACGCGGTCACTGGGCACCTTGTCGAGTGCTCCACCCAGGCGAGCGGCCGTCGTGAACAGATCGGTGAGATGAAGGATGTCCACAGGATCCTGATTGGGCGCGATCATGCCCGGCCACCATGCGATTGCTGGAACGCGCACACCACCCTCCAGCACATCACCTTTTCCGCCACGCAGCCAGGAGTAGCCAGAGTTCGGGTAGAAGGCGTACATGGGGCCGTTATCGCTTATCCACACGACCAGTGTGTTCTCTGCGATGCCTTCGGCCTTCAAGGTGTCAAGCATTTGCTTAATATGCGCGTTGTGGGCCGCCATCTCGGAAGCCTGGGCAT
Source organism: uncultured Desulfobacterales bacterium (assembly GCA_945787595.1). The sequence continues at coordinate 2,020 of CALZJV010000595.1, forward strand.
TGACCTTATCGACATGCTTGTCGTTGTGATGAGCCTTCGATCCCTGCAGCTGCTGGGTGTAGGTTGCCCAGTAGATGAAAAAGGGCTTGTCGCTCTTGGCGTTGTCCTTGATGTAAGCCGTAATTTGCTTGATCGACTCGGCCTCAAAGGCTTCCTGTCGATCGGGACCCAGTTTGCCGGCAACTCCCTCAATAGGCTTGCGTCCCTTGCCTTTGCGCCCAACGTAACCGGCCACTGACAGATCAATTCCGGTTCGCTTCAAATATTCTTCTTCCCCAGGGAAGTCGTAGAACATCGACTTGTGGGCATTCGGAGCGTCTTTATACATGTTATATGAGTCGGGCCAGTTGTCGGGGGCGCCATTCCACAGGCCGTAGTACGCGTAGTCGTAGCCCTGGCTCTCGGGCAAATGCTCCGTCTCTTCGCCCAGGTGCCACTTGCCCCACATGGCGGTGTTGTAACCCGCCTCGGATAGTACCTCGGCCACCGTCACCTCCTTGCCAGAAAGTCCGTCGGTCTGTCCTGGCCAGAGTACAGACAGCAGTCCGGTTCGCACCGGATGGCGGCCTGTGTTAATGGCAATTCGGGACGGTGTGCAAGACGGTTCCACGTAGGCGCTCCAGAAACGCATACCCTCAAGCGCCATCTTGTCCAATTGCGGTGTTGGCGTACCGCGGTGTTTTCCGCCGCCTTGCCATCCCATTTCGCCCCAACCGACATCGTCTTGATGTTGGGTTTCTTGCCGAACTTTTTTTCAAGTGCCGCCAATTTCGCATTGATTTGCTTGTCCTCGGCAGCCCACTTGTCCTTGTTTTTCTCCTGCAGATCATAATACGGAGCGTCGAACTGCGCTGCCGCAACGTTGAGTGTGAGTCCAAACAGACACGAGATCAATGTCACCATAATAATCTTAAGAACTTTCATTTTTGTTCTCCTTTCAATTGCCTCTCATTCTTACTGCTACTTCTCCGGATCAAACGGAAAATCGAATTCCCGCTGAAAACTCTTCTGAACCCGGTGCGGGAATTTCTTGATCATTGCCATGTGATCCTGGATCATCTTGCCAAATCCCGGCACTGCCCATAGGCCATAGTGGGCTAAATCCGGATAACGCTCGCCGGGATCGTGATAAATGTTGTAAAGGTTGTGATGGGGTTTTTCGGGCTTCGTGCGGAACTTCAACTGATCCTTGCGCACGGCTTCGAGTTTGTCCTTGTTGTAGTGAAAGATGTAGTCACGCCGGGATTTGCCTTCGCCTAGGAGAAAGAGTGCGCTCTGATCAACACCATCCGTGACGCGGTCATTTGGAATGGCGGATTTGACTCCAGCAATGATAGCTGCCGTCGTAAACATATCGGAAACCTGAACGATATCGATCGGATCCTGGCCGGCCTCAATTGTGTCAGGCCACCAGATGATTCCGGGCACGCGCACACCACCCTCCCACGTGTCGCCTTTTTCACCTCGAAGCAGTGAATACCCCCCGTGTGGATGCATGGCGTACATCGGGCCGTTGTCACTCATCCAGACGACCAGCGTGTTCTCCGCAATACCGAGCTCTTGCAGTCTGATAAGTACCCGGCCGACATTATGGTCATGCTCGGCCATCTGAGCGCTGTTGTTGGTGCCGGCGGGCTGGTTCATGAAGTCGGGATGGGCTCCCCAGAAGTGATTGCCTTTGCCCGCGTAATAGACGAAGAAAGGCTTCGAACTCTTGGCGTGACGGTCGATAAAATCGATCACGCCATCGGCCACGTCGGTATCCATGGTGTTGTAGAGTTCCATGGAGAAGAGGGCAACCATCTTCGGCTCTTCGCCTTTCTTTCCACTCATGATCCCGCCGGTGTCGTAAGGAAAATTTTCAGGCCCGGGGCCCCATTGAAATGCACCCATCGTAACGTAACCAGCGTTATCGGTTCGTTTGGCGTTACGATTGTAGCCCCACCAAGGGGGATTTCCTTCGCTCCACACCGCTTCGTCGAAGCCTTGCTCGATCGGCGTCATGCCTGGGTCGTCTCCAAGGTGCCATTTGCCGAACATCCCAGTATGATAGCCCGCCTTCGAAAGCAGCTCGGCCACAGTCACTTCTTCATCGACGAGCCCCATTCCGGCTGTGCCCGGAAACAGAACCCCGAGCATACCAATACGGACCGGGTGTCGTCCGGTCATCAAAGCTGCACGTGTGGGCGTGCAGGAAGGCTCAGAGTAGAAAGAGGTGAGGCGCATCCCCTCGTCCGCCATGCGATCGAGATTTGGCGTGGAAAAGCCGCGAACCTTGCCGCCGCCGTATGATCCAAGCTCCGTGTAGCCGATGTCGTCAGCCAGAATAAAAATAATATTCGGTTTCTTGCCGAATTTTTTCTCCAGCGCTGCTAATTTTTGTTGGACTTGCTTATCTTCAGCAGCCCACTGCTTGCCGAATTGTTTTTCGCGCACCAAGTATTCGGCGTCTGGCTGAATGGCCAGCGCAGCCAATGGCATGGCAAACACCACTGCCAGCATGAACACCCCTATTGTGATGATCAAATTCAGTTTAGACATGTTTGGTCTCATTTTTTGGCCTCCGTATCGATCAAGCTTCGGAATTTATCCTTCCGCCTTAGTCTGGGCATTTGGCCCTAATTCTAAATAGTCCCTACCCCTATCTGATGTCGTGCAAGGCGCTGCGGCTGGGAGGTGGCTGAACGATCGAAGCCGCCGGCCATTATTTCACAACATTTGACAATTGTTCACAACGCTCGGCGTCATTAAGAAATTTGGTGAGGATTAGGTGGATGGACGCCGAGAGGGATATTCTGTTTTGTTCTGCAATGCGCTCCAGTTTCGCCAGCTCACTTTTGGTAACGAACGTCACAACACGGCTGCTTCTGACTGTTTCGGGGCTCCGGCGTGGTCGTCCCATTCGCTGTCTTACCCTGATTGGAGCCGCCTGTTTCATCAAATCCTCCTTTTCTCAATTTTTACCTAAATTTGAGGCTTATAGTCTTCGAATCATGGTAGCCCTTTACCGGTAAACAAAAATGTATTACTAATAATTAGAAGCGCAATCCGAATAGTCCGAGATTTATCCGAATAGTCCAGAAAAATTAATTTTGGTGCTCTCATGGGGCGAACTAAACCATTAGCGAGATTTCCGATAGTCGCCACGAATCGTATTGAAGATGCGGAAGTTGCGATCACCCGGTCGTTAACTGATGTCAGTATCTTACGGATAGCAGATCGGGGCCGTTTTGAACTTCAGATGAACGCTGTTAATATCGGGCGCACCTCCCTGGTGTTCAATCGATTCGGAACCGGCTGCAAGGTTAAAGCAGGACTGGACGATATGTTCGCTTTTGTCATCGGCGGTGACAGGCCTTCAACGTTCGATTTGGATGGCGGATCGTTTGTGGTTTCTCCCCGGAAAGCCGCCCTGATAACTCCCGCAGGGCAGATGCAAATCCAACGCGCTGAGAGTTCCGAAATCCTTGTCCTGCGAACTTCCTTTTCAGACTTATTGTGTCATTTTGAGAAACTGACCGCTCGGCATCATCGGGGCGCTCTCATTTTCGATCACAGTATCGACCTGACGAATGGCCCCGGGGCCATGGTCAAACGGTTGCTGAATTACATGGTTCATGAGCTCGAACACAATGACCGGGTATTGAAAAACCCCGGTTTGCTTAAAAGCTACGATCATATGCTGCTGACCGCCTTGCTTTCTTTGCCTCACAACCAGAGGGAAAAGCTTTATGAAAACCGCCGCTATCAGGTCGCGCCCGGCCTTGTCCACCGCGCCGAAGAGTATATGCGAGCTCATTTAAAAGAGGCCATTTCCATTATCGACTTGCTGCGGATTTGCGGCTGCAGCCGAAGCGAGCTTTTTGCGGCTTTCCGCAACGCACGCGGCTACACACCGATGGAGTTTTTAACCGAACAGCGACTGCAAAATGCGCGGGAGAAGCTGCTTACAGGGCACCTGGAAGCTTCTGTTTCCTCAACCGCTTTGGATTGCGGCTTTATTCATCTTGGTCGATTTTCCCAGGTGTATAGAAGACGATTTGGCGAGCGTCCTTCGGACACATTGCGAAAGGGGGGGTAAATCGCAATCCGGGCTTTTCTTTCTATCGTCATCGAGTGTCAATACTATAGACTACATATGGCAATCTAACGATTTTTATAATGATCTGAATTGTGGGTTTCGCCTTAGTCAATTCCGGTAAAAATCCAGAATCTTTTATATATTTGTTCTGCTAATCACCAATTAGTGCACCGTATTTCCAGCTTTAGTGATTTCAAAGAAAGTGACCGATTTTGCAATGATGTTTAGCCTCAAAAAAAATGCGGAAGCTGGAGTATTTCAGATTCTGTGTTCTTCGGTCGGAGACAGACGGTAGCCGCTAGAAGATACAGCTTGACTTCGGCTGACCGCCCCGACGGGAGCTTGTCGACACTTTTCGGTCGATGCCCACCCTTGGAGCCTTGACTCTGTAGTCCTGCGCCTTTTGCAACACCAGTCTCCAATATAATATTTAAATATGGGTGAAATATTTTAAATATGAATATTTTTCTTGACAGGTCAATTTTCTTGTAATTATATGGACCGGTAGTGCCCGAGTTCAATTATGCGACCCCCGATCACAAGTGATATTGATG
>CALZJV010000596.1 GCA_945787595.1 uncultured Desulfobacterales bacterium
CGAAACTGCGAGCGGAAGATATTGATCCAATGGGTATCGGCGCTCTTATGACGAGAATTCTAGCACAGCGTAGAAATGCAGCAAAATGAAATCGATTTTTAAAAAAATATGGTTTTTTACGGTAACGGCAAAAAAGATGGCCGCAGATAAACTCGGAAGACGCGAACAGGAAAATGAATGATGATTTGCGACCGGATTATTTTTCAACCAGATGGAACACCAGAATGTACCCAATATTCCATCATTAGATTGTTCCATTATTCCAATTGTGAGCGAAGTGAACTAAGATCTATGGCGCTTTCCAATAACCTTATATTTTACAATCAGTAGTTTTACTTACAGCGGCTTTTGGTGTCCATGGTAGCGACCAATAAGGCGGCAGAACGATGAGTCAAAATTACCTCCACAAATTCAAAAAGCAGTGTTTACGGATTCAAAGTTAGTTATTCATATTTTACATTAAATATAATAATATAACTATCATATATTTATATTTATTTAATCTAATTAAGTCTGGTCCTCTAAGCCAATCGAAGATCCCGTCGTCGGGGGTCATAGACAATTGGCTATGCCATAAGAGATTAATCAAGAAAGGTTGAGCCGGTTTTGCCCGTTCGCCTGTTTCCGCCGGCCGCGCTGAAGCATAAAACTGTATATCCAAGCAAGAGAAAAACCAAGCATGAAATAATTATTAAGCTTAAATTAGGCGAATTGGCCTTTTCCGTACTCAAATAACCGGCAAAACCGGCTCAACGGGCTAACCTGTCTCAGAAATACTCGGTTCTTGCCCCCTTTTTATAGCGGCTTGACAAGACCGGGCCCTTTGAATCCGGATCTTTATTTTTTACCATTTTATCCATTAAATTAGCTGCAGCATCGGCAAAGGCGCTATCGTTGATGTGCTGATCCATCTCTTGAATTTCGATTTGAGGATCGAGAACTTCTTTCAGCCTGCCGGTAAAAGCCAAGCTCATTTCCGGATCGTATAAAGGCTCTCCTTCCCGGTCGGCTTCGGACCAGCCTCTGGTTGGAATCAGCACGTTTATGTTGGCTGGATCCCGATTCAGTTTTTCGGCAAGTTGGTTTGCCAGGCAGGTGGTCTCCTCAATATTGAGTCGGATTGCGGAACGAAAGTCGTAGAAAAAAATTTTACGATGTTTATATCGATCCGGAATGTTCTGACGGGTAAATTCCAGAACCGCGCAATCCAGTCCGCCCGGAACGACCAGCCGTGGGATCGATCTGCCGGGGACCGGTTCGTACCGTTGCGGCCCAATTGCGCCGCAGTATCCGCCCAGCAACCGATCGGCCAGTTCGTGGGTGGCCAGATCCAGAATGCCGTCAAAATATCCTTCCGCGGCCAGCTCTTCCATGGCCATGCCGCCGGTGCCGTTGGCATGGAAGGCAACAACTTCATACCCGCGTGCTTCCAGGGCGCTGCGGGTGGCTTCGGCGCCTGAAGTGATAAAGCCGAAAAAGGGCAGGGCGATACGTTTTTTAACTTCGGCGGGCTGCCATTGACTTTCAACCATGGCGCATATGGCGGCGGCGGCTTTATCCAGAATATTGCCGGAGATGCTGTTGACACCCAACAGATCTGCGACACTGTGGATCATGGTAATGTCTTTGGTGGAGACGATATCGGCCATGTTGCGTGAGGCCACGGTGGAGACCATCACCTTGGGAATCCCCAGAGGGAGTTGACGCATACTGGTCGAGCAAATATGGGTGCCCGTGCCGCCGCCGGCAGAAATTATGGCATTGATTTCGCCGGCCTCGTATAGCCGTTTAATTTGTGCTTTGGCTTCCTGAAGCATGGCGTTTATTGCCCGGTCTCTGCCTTCAGTTACAGAGTTACCGTCTTTCGCAATCGATTCATACAAGTCCAGGTCTACCGAAACCGGGGAAGATGCCCTGATGCCGACATTAACAGTCAGGGTCCGCTGTCCTCTGTGCTCGATGCGGTCTTTTAGAAAAGTATGTTCTTCGGCTTTAGAATCAAACGTACCAACGACGGCAATAGCGGCGTCCGTTTTCATGATGGGTCCTCAAAACATGTTGCTGGCCGATCAGATCATGTGGTGGAAGCAATGATCGTGGAGGTCGGAGACAAGGGTATTGGGGTTTGTAAATAAAAAACAAAACACTCCTCTGCTGCCTGCAACCATAAGCGTTCCTCAGATGCAGCGCCCCTAACGGCGCGAAGCGGCCTCCATAATATGCCCTCACAGTTTCCATATATGCCGAACATGGTTGTTGTGAAAGATGAACGTCGAACATCGAACGTCCAACGTTGAACATCGAATAATGATGTCGCTCCGCTCCGCAATTTAATTTCAGTTGTTTTTAAAAAATCCGATGTCAAACCTTGAATGACTATTTCTGTTTCTTCATACTTTCCCATTCAACATTCGATGTTGGACGTTCGATGTTCGATGTTCATCTTTTTTAGTAAACCTTCCGCAGTCCCCCGGCGTAAAAATCACTTAGCGTTTGTGGCTCCCTGACTTCTTTATTCTGTTTTCCGTCGGCTGCCATCATGCCGGCTGTAAACCGAAAAACCCATCCTTGTGCCAGACCAATGGTGGTTGTTTTAAATCTTCTTGATTCACTACAATGGTGGTTGTTTTAAATCTTCTTGATTCACTACGCGACCGATGAAAATCCGGTATCCTTTAATTTCGTGACTGCTCTCAACCTTACACTCCATCCAGGCTGCGGAACCTCTCGGAATGGGAGCACCGACGGTTTTTTCGGTTTGAATTTTAAATTTTTCAAATTTGTCTTCTGCCTCACCCTTGACACTTCCCACCTGCATGGCCAGTTGCGTGTGCTCATTCCCGGCGATTACCAGGGTGAAATTTCCAGATTGCTTGATTAATTTTTCGGTTAGATGCCCCTCGGCAACGCTGATTGCCAGCAGCGGTTCTTTTTCCGACACAAACATCGCGGTGGCTGTCATGATATCACGCGTTTCTCCATCGGCCGTGCATACAAAGACCACCGAACACGGTAGCCAGTAAAAGACATTATTTTCTCTATCCATTATTATTCCTCCCGATAATTCGCCGGTGATGGGAAACCGTTCTCAAGACCGGTATTTAGTTTCCACCCATAAATAGTCTTTTTGCCCAATCTCGGCGTCAATCGGCGCTATTGTTTGTGCGACGTAGCCAGCTACGTCTCCGCACAACCGCTTGATTTCCTTGACCTTGAACAAAAATCCGCATTTCTGGATTGGAAACACTAGGGAGTGCCCAAACTGATTTTAACCGATTTGTGGATGGGCACTATTTAAATTGATTATTCCCTATTTCATGATTGCAATATACCACTTTACAAAGGCACAGCTGCGTGAAGGTAGATCGCTCAACAGCTTTAAGGTTTTAAAATGCAGTAACAATTATGCCGGCAATAGCTGCTATCATTCCAAGTCCCTGAAGTTTTGTGACTTTGTCTTTTAAAAATATAATGGCCAATGTTATGGTTACGATCGATAAGGCCGAAGCGATGGGCGTAATCAATATTGCATCACCGATCGTTAGTCCATAATTAACAGTTGCGACGGCCCCAGCTTCTATGCTGCCCATTAATAAAACCATTATTTTTGTTTTTGTGGTAGCCTTCGTTAGGACAAGCTCTCGTTTGATGAGAAAAGAAAAGAGCAGCAAGAACACAATAATTTCAAATTTCACCAATAGCGTTGTTGCTAGCCACCCAATTTTTTCAGATATAACTTCACTGATATTCCAAAAAACGCCAAAGAAAAAAGCGCCCAAGACGGTTTCCTTTACGCCGAGTGAAAGTTTAAAACTATGATTTTTAATATCACTCCAATTTAAGGATGCTAAAGTGACGCCAGAAATAATCATGAAGACACCTAAGGACTGCATTGTGGAAAGCCGCTGGCCCATAAATATAAAAGCAAACAGCATTGTGAATACAGCCCATAGATTCATGGTTGCGGCAACAATCGATACATTGCCTATCTCAAACCCTTTGAAAAAAAACAAGTATCCAGCAGAATAAATAATTGCTGCGATGGGGAGCAAAATGATTACCAGAATAGGGACGTTGAGGTTTATTGTGAATGCGAATAAAAGCAGAAGGACAGATATTAAACCTGCCAGTTGTGACCAAAAGAAAGATTTAAAAGGTCCTATCTGTCTGGAATAAACACCCCCTAAAAAGTCGTATATTCCCCATCCAAACATACCTACTATGCCAATTAAAATACTTAAAAGGGTTGTACTCATGATTGTCGTATACCTATCCCAAGTAATGGTATAGCTGCCGCTGTTGATAAAACGATACAGGATTATATTGGGCCTCGCTTCTTTTTTTCAGTATTTTCCAATTTGTTTAAGAGCTTTTTGATGTTATTTTGCTTCACTTTTTCTCTCAACTTTTTCTGGGTTTCAGTATAAAATCGGTGTTCTTTTATAATTTTGAGTGTGCCTTTGTACCATTTTGGGTCATCACTGACATCTATTCCTCTTGCACGCCGACCTTCCCTTAATTTTCCATCTAATATGAAAAAATCCTCTCTGCCCAAATGGTCGAGATCGGCATCACAAAGGATCTTTTCCATATGGGTTTTCGGTTCACGCTCAAGATCAGTTGCCAGTATCATCTTTTGAATCTTTTCAACTTCGTTTGGCTTATAACCGATCAATTTAAGGATTCTGCCTGCCATTCGTGCAGCAATCGGTTCATTTTTATCATATTCTCTAATGTAACCAGTGTCATGAAAATAAGCTGCGGCAATTAACAATTCTCTATCATGTTCGGAGACTCTGATAATGCAATTCTGTTGGCAACAGCAACGACTCCTTTGGTAGGATGAAGTGTATGATTGGCATCATGATATTTAATGCCGACTGGTAACTCATCTTTAAATAACGCCTTTATATATTGGTGCACGATTTTCAGCCGAGGTGTATGAGGCTTGTATCTTAGTTTCATATCAAGACCTGTAAAAATTGTGTTTATGTTGTCTATTCAGGCAAAGCTGCCTTGCGCAGACCATCGATAAAATGCTCGATGTCGGTTTCGTTCTTAAACAGTCACGGTGAATACGTTCGAACTTTGGACAAAGTATATTGTGGACTATTAAAAGGAACGCAGGAATCAGCTGAAATACAAAACCAAACTCTGCTGAAGAAAAACCGCACCAGATCAGGTGGAATAGGAGAATCAGAAATAGTTCATCCGCATTTATACTCAAATTAATGGGTTATAGTCAATCAAATTGAGGATTGTAACAGCTGGCGATTAAAGGTTGGTATTTTATTATTAATTTTAAAAATTATCATAGCATCATCGTACTGTCAAACTATGACCTATTCGATTTTAAGGGGATAAGAATGGCTGCACATGCTCAATTAGCCTTTGAAGATTAAAAATCGTCTATTGTATTTCAGTTTGCTTTTTAGCCATATTGAACATAAAATCAAACCATTTTGGAGGACGATTTTTATCACAGTTTAACAGATTAAGGCATGATAGCTGCATTGCTCCGACGCGGACTGCGGGCGGCTTGATTTCGGAAGACCATGAAACAGTGGATTAAGATCGAAAGGATACCCGGTGTTCTGGCGTCTTCATACGAGAAGGCGACCCGATTGGTCATTGAAAGCTACTACAGCCAGGTCGCTGAAGAAATCGCATCAAGTTCTGCAACCGGCACTATACTAGATCTTGGCACAGGACCGGGATATCTGCCAGTTGAGATTGTAAGACGTAAACCGGATATAAAAATCATCGGTATTGACCTCAGCAAAAAATTAATTCAAATGGCTCAGGCCAATGCCGCAAGAGCAGGTTTATCGAGCCATCTCCAATTTGAAGTCGGAAACTCCGCCGACCTCCGTTTTGATGATGCTGAGTTTGATATGGTGATCAGCACCGGCATTCATTAAAAAATCCGGTAAGGGTTTTAAAAGAAATACACCGGGTATTGAAAAGAGGTGGACAGGCCTGGATTTATGACCCCGCCAATATTGCGACCTGTATCGATTTAAGAAAATGGAAAGCATCCCTTAATTTTAGCGAGCGATCATCTTTATGGGTTTTTAAACTTCTCGGCTTGCACAAACCGATTGCGGCATATACCCGGGAGCAGGTGATTCCCATGGTCCAAGCAACCAAATTTGAGTCTTTCGAGATCGATGAAAGAAAGAATGAAATACGGATTAAATTAAGGAAATAGTAACCCTGAACCTCTGAACCTTTACTATTGCGCCAGATAGCCGCCGTCCACGGGAATGACTGTCCCTGTGGTGTAGCTCGAGGCGTTGGAGGACAGATACAAAACAGCCCCGACAACCTCGGAGGCCTTTCCAAAGCGGCGCAGCGGAATCTGTTTCACGATGGCCTCGTGAATCTTCTCCGAATCCCGCAGCCCTCTGGTTAAATCGGTTTCCAAATAATGGGGAGCGATAGAGTTGACACGAATATGGTGCCGGGCCCATTCCAGGGCCAGACTTTTAGTCAGCAGAATGATTCCGGATTTTGACACACAGTACGCCGGGGCACGCGGAACGCCGCTAATTCCTGCGGTCGATGCAATGTTGACAATACTACCACCGCCGCCGCTGATCATCGACTTACCGATATGTTTGCAGCAAAGGAAGGTCCCTCGCAGGTTTATCTCAACAATGTGATCCCATTGATCCACCGGGAGGTCTTCCGTGGCGATATAGCTTAATTGAGATACACCGGCATTATTGACCAGAATATCCACCTGCAGGTTTTCAGCCCCGGCCATCTTGGTCAAATTCTTAACCTGACTTTCATCGGAGATATCGGTTTGAACAGCAAGACAGCGCCTGCCGCATTGCTTAACCAATTCCGCTGTTTCGTGCGGATACACGGCGTCAGCCAGAACCAGTGAAGCGCCATATTGGGCAAGCCCCAAGGCAATCTCCCTGCCCAGGCCCCGGGCAGCGCCGGTTACCAGGGCAGTTTTTCCTCCAAGCATGAACAATTCCTTGAAATCCATTCATTATCTCCGATTCGGCTTCGGATCAGTTGCTAGGCCTTGCGAATGGCACACTGAAGTGATTTTTGGTCCGGATAGCCCATGATGGGTTCCCTGCAATTGACGTCGGTAAGTAGATTGCCGTTGGCATCTCCACCCCAGCCATGAGGAACCAGCACAACTCCCTCGGCGACCCGTTCGTCCACGCGGGCCTTCATTGTCACCCGACCTCGATTGCTCTCCACCAGGATCTTATCACCGTCTTCGATGGCAAACTTTTTAGCGGTTTCAGGACCAATCTCGGTCAGGGCCTCGGGGCAAATCTTTTTCAGGGCACTCATCCCACGGTGCTGGCTGTGCGTGTAGTATAAATTGCGGTTTCCGACAGATAGAATCAAGGGATATTTTTTGCGAAATGTTTTATTCCCGCGGACAGGGCCTCTCTCCGGTTCAAGGTAAGAGGGCAGGGGGTCAAATCCAGCCTTTTTCAGGGTATCACTGTAGATTTCAATTTTTCCCGAAGGCGTGCGGAATAGACCCTCCGGAGTGGCATATTTTTTTTCGGCGTAAAAATCCCCTTGCGGTTTTTCGTTCAGGAGGTAGTCAAACGGCAGCCCGGTGGGCTCGAGCATGAATGCAACGAATTGCTCTTCGGATTTCCAGGGAAATTTATCCTCAAATCCCATTCGCCCCGCCAACTCGGTCAGGAATCTCCACTCCGACCAGCTTTCGTTCAGCGGTTCAATGCACTTTTTCCTCAGCATCAAATAAGGTATGCAGTGGCAGACATTGTATGTGTAGGCCACGCCCCATTTTTCCAGATGCGAACAAGCCGGCAGGACATAGTGGGCCGCCTTGGCGGTATCCGTCATGAAAAGATCGTGTACCACCAGCAGTTCCAATTTGTCAAACGCCTCCCTGAAGGCATTGCTGTCCGGCATGGAGACAAGGGGATTTCCGCCGACCACCAGAAATGCCTTCAGTTTCTGCGGGATGCTTTCGGGCACCAGCGTTACCACACCGTAAGGTGCCTTGCGACCCCATAGGTCAAAGAACAGGGGATATTGGTTCGAGCCGAGCGGATCACCGCCACCCAGACTGAACCCGGGATTGCCGAAACGGGGTGCCGGGCCAGTCACCCAACCACCCGGCACGTTGATGTTGCCCGTAATTGCCTGCAACACCGAGAAGGCTCGGCTGTTTTGAGTACCGTTGGCGGTCTGATCCTGGGTGCAGGTGCCCTGGAAGATGCTGGCCCCTTTGGTCCCTGCAAACAGTCTGGCCAGGTTGCGAATGTCAGCGGCAGGGATCCAGGTGATTTCCTCGGCCCACTGCGGGGTGTATTTTCGAACATGGGGTATCAGTTTGTCGAAGCCGCTGGTATGTGTTTCAACAAATTCGCGGTCGTAAAGATCTTCTTCGATGATAACGTTCATCAAGGCCAATGCCAGTGCGCCGTCCGTGCCGGGCCGGATGCGCAGATACATGTCGGCCTTATCGGCCAGCGGGATGTGCTTAGGATCGATGACCACCAACTTGGCCCCTTTTTTCAGGTTCCTGGCGAGGAAAAATTTAAGCGGAAAGTCAGATTGGTCAGGATTGTGACCCCAAAGAATGTAAAGATTGGAGTCGGGTTCTTCAGTAGGGTAGCGGCCGAAAGTCATTTGGCGGGTGCGTATACGCATGCGGTAGCAGATGCTTTCGACTGAAAAGAAATTGGGTGAACCGAAACCCGATCTAAGCAGGTGGACCAGGGTAGACATCTCCAGGTTCTCGACACCGATGGAGCCGCAGAAAAATCCCAGTATCTGAGGTCCATAAGCGTCCTTCAGACGGGTGAGCTTCTCGGCAATTTCGTCAAGGGCGCGGTCCCAGGAAATTTCTTTGAAACTCCCGTTTATGCGTTTTAGCGGCTGCTTGAGGCGGTCGGGGCTGTATACGACCTCCAGAGCGTTAGCCCCTTTAGGGCAGAGCCTTCCCCTGTTAATGGGATGAGATTCCAAGCCCCTGATCTTCGTCGCTTTTCCATCTTCAACTGTCACTTTGGCGCCGCAACTATGATAACATAGCGTGCAATCCGTAAGAACCTCCCTTTTTTCAGCCATATGTCTGCTCCTTTTCCACCATTATGAAATTGTACTCTAATATATCTCCTTATCTCTTTCAAGATTTTTCGGAACATGATTTTCATTGAGTAAGTTATTTATGTAAATTCAGTCAACTCCATAGTAAATTGAAACCACCTTGCTCAGGATAGCAACCTCGTTGTCTTGCATATTTTTCCGTTTGTGGTATGAATCTGAATCCAGGCAAATACACCTGAATGTCTGTGGCCGATCGGCCGAACCGGCCATAATTTAAACGAGTTGAAATGAAAGATCATCGAAATATAACCGGCATAATATGGAGGTAAGATTGTCATCTGAAGATCGCAAGCTGACTGTGGCTGCGGTGATGTTCGATCTGGACGGAACCCTGATTGACTCGGTGCCGATCTATTACGAAATCATCGATATCGTATTTGCAGAGCTCGGGGTACCGGCGGTATCCAGAGAGAATCTGCTGGAAGCCATGGATGACGGTGAATTTGACTGGAACTGCGTGCTTCCAAATCATATGAAAAAACTTAAAAATGAGTTAAGCAAAAAAGCCCGGGGGATCATCGATGAAATTGCCCCGGCAATGTTTCACAAACAGGTTAAATTAATCCCCGGTGCGGATGTCATATTCAGAGAAATTGCCTCAACAGGGGCAAAGATCGGGCTTGTCACTTCCACCCCGGCCCAACAGATGGCTATCAAAATGCTACCGCT
>CALZJV010000597.1 GCA_945787595.1 uncultured Desulfobacterales bacterium
AGCGTGTACCGTATACCCGGGATAATTTATACGGTTTGGCAAAAGGAATGGAAATGTGAAATAGCTCTATTGCCGTGATCTTCATGTCTGTGCACCTTGGCAGAAACTAGGTTTAGTGGTTCAGGCCTGCCCTGGCCTCCGGCTCGTAGCCTACGCCTCGGAGAGCGCGACTGCTTTGGATACGCTTGGGTGACATTAAACCGTTGTGACCGTTGGAATAAAGGCATTCACATCTGATCCAGGTCTGGGCCAGGGGTTCAACGTTCAGGGTTATCTGACTTACGTTGATCTTGCTAGTAGACTAACAAAATATCCTCAGGCGTTTTCCGCCCTGCCGTGCAGTGTCACTGAAGCGGCAGGACAGAGCTCAAGATTTATTGGATCAAAATCCACAATAGCCCTGATCACTGAATCTCTGGACTCCTGAACCCTTGAACCTTTGAACCCCTGAACCTTGAACCTATTTTTTATTTAACCGAGACCACCGTGCAGGGAGCCTGCAGTATGATATACTGAGCGTTTGATCCGAATAACAATTTTCCGACTTTTGATCGTCTTCTGACGCCAATGACGATCTCTTCAATATCGTTTTCCTGTGCGAACTGAACCAGGTCTTCACCGGCAGAAAGAGAACTGACGATGGCATGCGTCTCACAT
Source organism: uncultured Desulfobacterales bacterium (assembly GCA_945787595.1). The sequence goes on from CALZJV010000597.1 coordinate 658, forward strand.
GGAATTCCGTCTTCTTTAAAAGAAATCCGTAACCTTTCCAGTTCATGTTCAGCCTTTTGGATATCTTCAAGTTGCAAATCGGGACCCTGTGTCAGGGCAGTCAGCAAATAAACTTTCGCATCAAATGCTTTCGCATGTTTCTTAGCCAGCACCAAAGCCTCTTTGGCCACATTGGATCCATCATATCCCACCATTATGTTCATTTTGACCTCCCGTTACTTAGATGAAGTGTCTGAGATTAAGGTAAAGTGCATCCAGCCCTCACGGAGTGAAAGTTTCTCCCCGTATCGTCGGTCACAGGAAATCCCCGGAAAAGTGCGAAAACGATTACCTCGTTTATTTAAATTATGAGGTCAAGGCAACGATCTCTGCCGGCTTCTTATCGGCTATTCCAAGTTTTTCGAGCGTCGTTCCCCTTGAAAGATAATCCACGCCGTGAAGCCACGAACTCAACCGCACGGTCAATTCTATAATGGGTGTTTCCACTCCTGCTTTTTCTGCCAGCTGCAAAGCGGGAACATTTAATCCCGGCACATCTTCCGTCAGATAACGACTTCTCACATTGTGCCCGACGACATCTTTATAAGGGCTTTCAGAACTGTTTGAATAGTCATAATATGTTTTGCTGTCATTTTGACCGTAATACATTTTAAGTTGCTCCATGGTCGAGGTCAGCTTCAGCGAGAAGGCCCTGCCGATGGCAAGACGTTCTTCGTCCATGTGCATCATTTTTTCGGAGATCAATGGGGTAATACCGTCTATATAATGCCGGAAGGTTTCCGGATTTCTTTCAATATCGCCGTAATTTAAAAGTACCGGAAGCGGATGAAGGGTCTGGTTGGGGTTATCAAGGTCGACTTCCAGTAAATTTTCCGCGCGAATAAAATTGACATACCCCCCAAAAATATCGTTCATAATATTGATCGTTTGCGGGTTATTCCGGCTGGGAGAGGAGGCAATTTTCAGGCAGGACTTTTTCTTATAGATCATGACGGTGTTATAAGCTGCAATCCGACATGCATATGGCAGTGAGACCGTTTCTGAAATGGTTATCTCTTTTTGGATCCCGAGATCTGTCATCATCTTCATTAAACGCAAACCGCCGTAATTTCCGGGTATGATGATGACATGCTGGCCGTCCTCGAGATGCGAAACCATTTTTTTAAAAATTGGGTTATGGGCAAAAGAAGGGACAACAATTAAAATAACGTCTGTGTCCTTTAAAGCTTCTTCAATATCCATAGTTGCTCCGCTAAGCTTGCCGCCGGCGGTAATGTCCCCGTCTAAAAACATCTCCTTTTCTGCCCGTATTTTCAGATAATCTTCTGTCTCCTCCAAAGGCTCGTACATAACGACAGGATATCCTTTTTCAGCGATCTGTCCACAGACGGCCCTGCCACCGTGCCCACTGCCCAGGACGGCAAAATTTAGTTTTTTCCCCATTTCAAACCTTTCCGTTCAAAGTAATTGTTAATTTTTCAGTCACCACTGCACTAAACCAGGATAAACCGGAAATAACAAATTACAAGCACCAAAAATAGATTGAACGTCGAACATCGAACACCCAACATCGAACGTTGACTATTGATGGCGCTCCGCTTTATCGATTTTAAAACAAGCAAACCGTGGCCTGCGACGACTCCCCTCAACGTGCTTGGGGCCTGAGCCTGTCGAAAGCAACCGAGTCAAATTTCGAAGGGTAGATTCGCTTTGCTCAGTCTTTATTTTAAATTGACAGAATACATTATTCGATGTTGGACGTTCAATGTTCGATGTTCGATGTTCATTTTTTATTGAAACCTTCCTATTAAACTAGCCAAGGGCAAAGTTTATTTTTCGATCAGACCAGCCGTTTTTTTTGACCAGCAACTGGGCTGAAACCCGACACCTGAAACCTGAAAACTTCATATCCCTATTTTTTGTACCCTCGTGTCTTCGTGGCCGAACCTTTACGAATTCGCCAGGTAATGTCTCAGTAAAGGTGGCATGCGACAGCATGCCCCGGCTTTACCTCTTTCAGGGGTGGTTCAGTATCCCGGCAGATGTCCATGACCTGCAGGCAACGCGTCTGGAAACGGCAGCCGGGTGGCGGGTCAATGGGCTGTGCGACTTCGCCTTTGATTTTGGGGATGGGTCGTTTATAAGCAGGATCGGGGATCGGTACAGCGGCGATAAGAGCGCGGGCATAGGGATGATGGGCATCGGTGATCACGTCCCGGGTAACTCCCAGTTCCATGATGCGACCCAGATACATAATCATCAAGCGCTCGGAGATATTGGATAGGATCGAGAGGTCGTGGGAGACATAGATGCACGAAAAGTTCATGCGCTTGGACAAATCTCTGATCAGGTCCAATATCCCGGCCCGAATGGAGACATCCAGCATCGATAACGGTTCATCGGCGATCACCAGCTTGGGCTCCAGCACCAGGGCCTGGGCAATACCAACCCGCTGTCTTTCCCCGCCGCTCATCTGATGGGGGTAGCGGTTTTTATACTCCTCGGGTGTCAATCCGGCCAAGGCGATCGTTTCGTTGGTTCTTTCTCTGATCTCTGCCTTACTCTTGTCGGTAAGCGCCCGCAGCGGCTCTGCCACCGAATCAAATACGGTATATCTGGGGTTGAGCGACTCATAGGGATCCTGGAAAATGAGCTGGACTTCACGTCGATAGTTTCGAGTTTCTGATTTAGACATCTCGGCGATATTGCGCTCTTTATAAAGGATATCACCGCCCGTCGGTTCCCGCAGTTTGGCGATGGCCAGGCAGGCCGTCGACTTGCCGCAACCGGATTCTCCGGCCACGCCTAAAATTTCGCCGTGCTGCATGGTGAAGCTGACCCCATCGACGGCCTTTATGATTCTTGGCTTTGCACCACCCACCAATTTACCCAGGAACGTGGGTTGCAAATAGAAGTACTGTTTTAGGTCGCTGACCTCGAGGATTGCCATGTTTTTTTATCTCCTGCTAATTTTCGAAATTCTTCGACATCATCGGTACGAATGCAATGCACCATGTGACCCGGTTTTATCTCCAGATCCGGCGGCCGGGTCTTTTCGCATTCCGGGATAACGAAGGGGCAGCGAAAAGCGAAAAGGCAGCCGGGTATGTCCTCAATTAAATTCGGCGGCGAGCCTGGAATGGATATGAGCTCCCGGTCAAGGGCCTTGATGCTGGGAAAGGCATTTTTCAGACCCAGTGTATACGGGTGATAGGGTTCATTGAAAAGCTCCATTGATTCGGCTGATTCCATCAAGCGACCGGCATACATGATCCCGATGCGGTCACTCATCTCGGCGATAACCGAGATGTCATGGGTGATGAGCAATTTCGTAAGATCCGTTCCTGAACCAGAACGTCCAGGCCGGTAGTCGGTTCATCCATGATGACCAGCGCCGGACTCAACAGCAGGGACATGGCGATCATGGCCCGCTGGCGCATCCCGCCGCTGAATTCATGGGGATAGGCTTTCATCATCCCAGCCTGGAGGCCCACCGCGTCAAAGAGTCTTTTGACAATCTGCTCACATTCCGCCTTATCGTAATCGGTATGAGCACTGATCGCTTCAGTGCACTGATCCCCCACCCGGTAGACCGGATTGAGGGCATTCATGGCGCTCTGGGGAACCAGGGCGATTCCCTGCCAGAGAATCTTTACGCGAAAATCCTTCTCCGGCATGGCGAGGATATCCTGGTCCATGAAGTTCATTTTGTCGGCCGTCACCTGCGCGCTTTGGGGGACCAGACGGATAATGGTGCGGATCAGGGTCGACTTGCCGCAACCGGATTCACCGGCCAGGCCGACGACCTCGTTCTCCTTGATGGACAGCGATATGCCGTCATTGGCCTTTACGACGCCTTTTTCGATTTTATAATAGGTCTTGAGATTCTCTATTTCCAGGATCATATCTTGTTTTCTCCGCTATCGCTGTTTCAGGCGTGGATTGGCCACTTCTTCATACGCCCGCGAGATGAACACCAGGGAGCTGACCAGCAATATGATGCAGATGGACGGCCAGGCAAACCACCACCAGGCGGTTCTGATCTTGCCCGAAATCCAGAGGTTGTAAAGTATGCCACCCCAGGTGAGGTTGTCCGGATCACTAAACCCTAAAAAACTGGCCCCGGCCTCGGCCAGAACCGACCAGGCGATGTTAAAAGAGGTATAGAGCAGTAATAGGGGCAAAATGTTGGGCATGATGTGCCCGTAAATGATCCTTAAATTGCTGCAGCCTCTGGCCTTGGCCGCCATGATAAACTGCCGCTGCCGGATAGCCAGGGCCTGGGAACGAACCACCCGGGCCGAGGTGCGCCAGACGATGCAGCAAATGGCGATGATCACGAACCAAATATTGCGGCCAAAGAGGGAAATGAGCACGATGAGAAAGGGCAAAAAGGGCATGCCGTAGACGATATCGGTAAAGCGCATCAGGATCTCGTCAATTTTCCCGCCATAAAATGCCGAGAAGAGTCCGATGTTGGCACCGATAACAATAGAGATCAGCCCGGATACCAACCCGATCAGGAAGGTGGTCCGGGTGGCAAAGATCATCTGGCTCAAGATGTCACGGCCCATCGCGGTCGTGCCCAGTGGAAAATCCAACGACGGCGGCCTGAGCATGGCCAGCTTGCCGTTGGAATCCCGCAGCGATTCCCAAAGTTCGTGGGGGGCGATCCAGGGGGCCAGCAACGCGACCACACCGAAAAATAAGATGATGGCCGCCCCGAATTTGCCGAAACGGTTGCTGGTAATAATTGCATACTGGGTTACAAAAAAATCCTTTATGTTTTCCAGTTTCATTTCATTGGCTCCAGTAAAAAGTCTGTTATAGAACTAAACCCTAACCCGGATAAACCGGAAAATTGGCCACAAAGGCACAAAGCCACTAAGTAAAACTGTTTGCTAAATTTATCTTTGTGTTTTGGTGTCTTGGTGGCGAAAATGTTTTTCCACAAAATGCACAAAAACAATTACTAAGCGCCTAACGTTGCATAAACAAAATGGTAAAGCATTCCTTTTCAGTGCTTTCCGCCACCCACAGATATCCGCGGGTCGAGATAACAATAGGCAATATCCGATATCAGGTTTAAGACAATGACCAGCGCTGCCAACAGCAAAAAGGTGGCCTGGGCGACCGGGTAGTCGCTGTTAGATGCCGCCTCGACCATCAACTGCCCCATGCCGGGCCAGGAGAACACCTGTTCGACAATGACCTGTCCGCCCAGCGCAAACCCGATCAGCACTGAGGAGACGGTGAATACCGGCAAAAGTGCATTGCGCGCGGCATGCTTCATCATGACTCTGTTGGGGGACAAGCCCTTGGCCTGAGCCAGCTCGATGAAGTCGCTGCCCGTCACCTCGAGCATGGAGTCGCGCATGATCAGCATCGGCGTGGCCAGATAGTAGAAGGCGGTGGTAATGGTCGGCAGAACGAGGTGGTGCAGAAAATCCGTGCTGAACAGCATTTGAATGCCGGTTGCCAGGCGCATGCCCGGCGTGGCCATGCCCCCGGTGGGAAACAGGTCCAGCCGGTAACTCAAGATGATCAAAAACAGGATGCCGGTGACAAAGGGCGGCGCGGATTGAAGGACCAGCGCGCTGACGGTGGAACCCACGTCCAGCGCGCTGCCGCGTTTCCAGGCCATGAGCATCCCCAGGCCGGCGCCGAACACCAGGGTAAAACTCATGGCAGCGCCCATCAGAAAGATGGTGTTCCAGAATCGATATTTGAGGATGCCGAACACTTCATGCTGGGTGGTGTAGGAGCGGCCCCAGTTTAGCGTGACCAGGTTTTTAAGGTACAAGGCGTATTGCACCAACAACGGTTTGTCCAGTCCAAAGGACTCCTTTAATCGGGCCTGGGCTGCCTCATCCAGGGCCGGGCTGATCACCTGGGCCGTGGGGTCGCCGGGCATGAC
>CALZJV010000598.1 GCA_945787595.1 uncultured Desulfobacterales bacterium
GATGGATTTCTGGGTCCATGAGTATGTCCCTGGATCGGCCATTTCCTGGACCTGCATGCCAAATTTTAATACGCCGCCTTTTTTCTGGGCGGCGTGGGCAGATGAAATAAAATCCGGCAATCCCGCCATGCTATAGGCAGCCGTCGCAGACACCCCCAGCAAGGTGACGGTGCGCAGAAATTCACGCCGTGAACACTTGCCGTCTGCAAGGGATTTTTTCATCTGTTCCACTCCAGGATGTACTCTTTTTGTCGTCATCGTATTGCCTCCTTTCAGAAATGATTGGTTGTCACGCAAGAGAAAATCGTAAAAGGCCAAAATTACCAAAGATAAACAGCATAACGATCTTAATTTATTTGATTAAAAAATTAATAATTAGCAATTCCGAGACTTTTTACGAAACCGTAAAATAATACCCCCAAAATCAAAGTTTTAATGTAAAAGATGGACAGTTAAACGCGATGAGGTTGATATAGATAAAAACTATCGTTCAGCTTTTTATCAGGATTTTAGTAATTAAACCGACTCCAACATAGATAATCCCTTATACTCTGTCAAGGACAAATTGAATTTGCTGACTATTCCCGAGAGATGCTAACTTAGCAAGCCACTTGAAAGGGATATCGCATTGCAACCTGGCAGCCAATCCCAAATTGGTTGAATGGCATTTTAAATATTTTAGAAGTCAAAAAAATAAAACCTGGACCCACTCAGTTTAGATATAGCTATCATGAATAATCTGACATTTATTTTTCCTTAGAAAACCTGATCCTCCCTCTCTCCGAGCTGTAGGCTCTACCCTCCGGGGCGTAGTCCAGATTCCCCTACGGGACGGAGTCGAGCCGGAAGCTGGACCCAGATCTTTACTTTTATTTATCCATAAAAAAATATATTGACAATATATTTTAGATATATTACAAAAAAAAATAATCAAAAGTATTATCTTGCTCGTTTGTTGTTTATAATGAAATCATTAGATAATTAATCGAACAGTAGTGAATCGGGATAGCCAAATTTTTATTTAGCCTTATGACTTCATAAGGTTAATCGAATTACTTCGAAAGATTCCGGCTATTTTAACAACCTACCATTTACTAAAGGGAGGAAATCCTATGACTGCGAAAAGCGTACACCCCGGCGTTAAAGAAATGAAAAAATCCCTAGCCGAAGGCAAGTGTTCACGGCGTGAATTTTTGCGTACCGTCACGTTGCTGGGTGTTTCCGCAACGGCTGCTTATAGCATGGCAGGCTTGCCGAACTTTGTGCCATCTGCCAATGCTGCCGGCCAGAAAAAAGGCGGCGTATTAAAATTTGGTATGGCAGTTCAGGAAATGTCCGATCCGGCAACCTATGATTGGATCAAAAAGTCCGTCATTTCGCGACATATCGTCGAATACCTGGTGGAAACCGGTCCGGATAACATTACGCGCCCCGCTCTGGCCGAAAGCTGGGAAGCATCCGACGATCTGAAAACCTGGACTTTTCATCTGCGTAAAGGGGTCAAATGGTCAAATGGCGATGAGTTTAACGCTGACGATGTGGTGTTCAACTTTACCCGCTGGCTCGACCCGAAAACCGGATCCTCCAATGTAGGCCTCTTCGACGCCATGCTGGAACCAACCGGCAAGAAGGATTCCAAAGGCAACCCGACCAAACGAATGACCAAAGGCGCGGTGGAGAAAGTGGACAATCATACGGTTAGACTCAACCTGAATGCGCCGGTGTTGTCGATTCCCGAAAATCTGTATAACTATCCCACTGCCATCGTTCACCGCGATTTTGAGAAAGAGGGCGGGAATCTCTCTAAAAACCCGGTCGGAACCGGCCCCTATGCCCTGGACAAACTCGAGGTGGGTCAGATTGCGGTTTTGAAAAAACGCCCAGAACCCTATTGGGGCGGTGAGGTCTTTTTGGATGAAATTCAATTTATTGATCTGGGTCAGGATCCCGGCGCCTATCTGGCCGCCATCGCTTCAAAACAGGTTGATGGCATCTTTGCGCTGGATTTAACCACGCTGGAAGCGGCCAAGGCGATTCCGGGCATCAAGGTCGTCGAAATTCCGTCGACCCAAACTGCCATTATCCGCGCGAAAGTGACCAAGGAACCATTTACCGATGTCCGTGTCCGCAAGGCAGTACAGAAATGCTGTGATGCCAAACGCATGCTCGACATCGCCCACCGCGGTTTAGGGATCCTTGGTGAACACCATCATGTGGCCACAATTCACCCCGAATACTTTAAGCTTCCCCCGTACGGGCAGGACATCGAAGGCGCCAAGAAACTGCTGGCCGAGGCCGGCTACCCTAATGGTCTTGAATTGACCTGCAGCACCGGCAATACCCAGGGCGTTTGGGAACAGGATTGCGTGGCCGTGCTCAAAGAAGATGCCGCCAAAGCCGGGATCAACATCAAAATGAACGTTATGCCGTCAGCCCAATATTGGGATATTTGGGACAAGGCGACTTTCAGCCTGACCTTCTGGACCCATCGACCGCTAGCCGTCATGGTATTGGGACTGGCCTATCGCACCGGTGTGCCCTGGAATGAGACCAGCTATGCCAATCCGGAGTTTGATGCCGCTCTGGCTGAAGCGGAAGCTATTCTGGACGTTGAAAAACGCCGGGAAAAGATGGAGAAAGTTGAGAAAATCCTGCAGGATGACGCGGTTATCATCAATCCCTTCTTTATTTCCGTATTCACGGCCATTCGTGAAAATGTCGTCAACTTCGAAATGCATCCGACACGATACTACCGCTTCCATAAGGTGTCCCTGGCGTAGTCGATGCAGCCAAAGCATAGTTCTCGGGGGCGCTGCCGCGCCCTCCGGCCGATTAGCAACAAAAGGTTTCTCTCATGCCGAAAAAAAATAATCAAATCAAGTCTCTGCCACTCAGTGAAGTTGCCTATCAAAAAATTAAAGAGCTCATTGTAATGTTAAAACTGGGTCCAAGGGATCAGGTTGATGAAGAGTCGCTGGCCAAAAAGCTTTCGATCGGCCGCACGCCCATCCGGGAAGCGCTTTTCCGTTTGAATGCTGAAAATCTGCTTGACCTGGTTCGCGGGAGAGGGTTTTTTGTACGTGATATCACCTTGCATAGCATCAAAGATCTATTCGAAACCATGCTGATCCTGGAACGATCGACAGTAGCCCTGGCAGCTAAACGAATTCGACCGGATCAAATTGAAGATCTCAAACGGACAAACATTGGCTTGAGGGAAGCCTGGCACAAAAAAAATTATTTACGCGTGACCTTATTGAACAGCAAGTTTCACGGCATCATTTACAAAGCGACGGATAATTCATTTTTAATTTCTTACCTTGGCAATTTACAACTTCAATCCCAGCGTTTGGCCTATATGTGCTTCAGCAAGGAAATGTCGTCATATGACATTGAGTCCCACGCCGAGCTGTCAATCAAAGATCACCAGTCTTTAATCGAGCTGTTCAAGCAGGGCAATGACATCGAGGCGGTAAAAGTAATCTCAGAACACGTAAAGCTCTTTCAACGTCGCGTTAATCATTTTATATTACCTTCATTTGATATTTTGGATGGCGTAACTCCATTACAAGGGGGTCAAAATTAGACACGCTCCAGCGAAGTTTAGACTCCTTTGAAATATATTTTGAAGATACAGATTATCAATTTTTAGAGAGGGGACAGCGCAGAAGATGATGCCGAGCAACCGTGAACTGTTCAACAAACCCACGTTGAATGTGCTCAACAGGGACCAGATCGAGCAAATACATTTGGCCACGATGGAAGTGCTGGAGCGCACAGGCGTCCGGATTACACATCTCCAGGCGCTGGAATTGCTTGACGGTGCGGGTGCAAATGTGAATGGGAACCGGGTGCGTATCCCTGCGCAGATGGTCGAGGAAGCGATTCACGCGTCGCCATCCCGCTTTGCCTTGGGCAAGCGAAATGGTGAGCCGACTATCTTCCTGGAGGACAACAAAAGCTGGTTCGGGGCCGGTCTGGAT
>CALZJV010000599.1 GCA_945787595.1 uncultured Desulfobacterales bacterium
AAGGGAACACGATATATATGATGTTCCACAATGGTTGTTTCTACATTTTCACTTTCTGATGATATTGTTAAATCAATATCTAATTTTTCTTGATTTGTTGTCTCAACTGTTTCTTTAAATTTGTCATTTTTCTTGGCGTTATCTGCTTTTGCTCCAAATAAATCACCTGTTGCAAAACTTGATTTTGAAAAGAACATATACAGCGTGAACGCAAGGACTAAGGGAATTGACAGAACAATTAATAGGACGTAAATTTGGCATAGCACCTCCTTACAGGACGATGTGAAAGCCTATTCAACACGGTTGGGCGATCCCGCCAAAGAACAACCCAACCGCAGAGTAGGCTTTTTATTTTCTTATTGTTAACAAATTGACCTTGCTATCAGTTTGTAATATAGAGTCATTTTACACGTCTTTTTTGGCGTTTTTTCTTCGTTCTATCATTACTGTTCTTTGTTTTCTATAATAATTAAGGAGTTTAAAATGCCATTTCCTGAAAGAATAAGAGAAATAAGAAAAGAACTAGGGCAAAATCAAAAAGAAATGGCTGAACAATTAGGCATTGGATACAGAACATTTCAAAGGTACGAGGAAGGCAAAAAAAATAAAGGGGGAACTTTATTAGTATTATTAATTGATTTAGCAATGAGAGGTTATAATTTACATTGGGTTATTACTGGAGATGGAGACAAATATAAGTTTAAATCTCCAGCGACTGACCCTTTCATTAGGAATATTTGGAATTGGCTTGAAAAGTCTTCTGAAAAAGATCAAAGCTTCAGAGAATGGTTTGAAAGAGAATTTCAAAAAAAGTTTCCAGATTTCAACAAAGAAATAGAATAATTTACCATTTAAATCCTTTAGGCCGAGATTTGAGCCTTTAACAAACCCGGGAGGTAAAAACAAGTGAGGAGGTGGAAAACAAAAAAGCGCGCCGGTCACAAAGATCCCACTTTATGAACCGTCACGCTTTTTTTAGTATTAAGGGAATTTTCTACTCTATCCTTTCCCGGAAAATCGTAATTTATAAATTAATATACTAAATTTGTTTGTGTTTTCTAATTGATTTCAGTTTGTAGTAATCATTGCAAGGAATAAAAACTATTACCTCAACCTCGGGTTCAAAAGCTACCAGAGGACGCCCCTTCCACTTCGTCCCCATCGTCGCCAGACCCAAATTTCGTTTGAATGAGGCCGACGCCGACGGTGACGAAGCTACAGGGGCTTAAGCCATCGACTTTTGTTAATGACTTACTTCAAGTATTTAGATTTATCTTTCGTTAATGATGGCTATCTTGAACTGCTTGAGAGCAAGACTGGACATTAATGGATAGTAGATCTCGATGCTTTGGGTTTTGGCTGACAAATGCTGAATGTATAGAATAGTGTTTTATCGGTTGTTGCGCAAAACAAAATGCTTCAAAGGCACGGCGGACAAATACCACCAAGTCTTAACTGAATGCAAGGCAATGGGTCGCAATTACTGATAAAACCTATGAACTGAACCTATTCCGATGCTGTGCCAGTCTGACTATTTTTCTATGGGTATTTAATAAGAAGGGAATGTTTGGCGTGTAGCTGAGTGAAGCAGGTTTTGGGTGGCTGTTTCTACAAGTTTCCATAATTTTCCATGCATCGAAAATCCACTTTTGTTTTTTTTGTTGGCACAAAGCATAAAACTGCCATGTTTTCTAATTCAATGCTATAAAAGGACATACTACTCCTGTCAGACCTGTATCAGTCTGTCTCCAGCAATCAATTATATTTAAAAATTAACCGACTATGATGTGTCCGAAGCCGTCCTAGGCAATTCTTTGATGATTTTCATTTTGCCTTTTTTACACTTCGGACAGATCGAGATATCTACATCCGTCAGTCGGAGCATCATTTCCTGCACCGTTTCCTCAATTTTCTCAGGTAATTCTGCTCTCGATCCAATCAATTGCCGTAACAACGGAATGCTTTTCCTTTTATTCGTGTGAGCCAGGAACCCGAAGTAGCGGATTTTCATAAAACCATTCGGCAGTATATGCAGGAGAAAACGGTGGATGAACTCCTCAACCGGCAACGTTAGCTCCTTGACTTTATTCTCATCACTCCGGTCCTTGTAGGTGAAGGTGACAATTCCGTTATCGATTGATTGAATGCGGTTGTTTGTAATGGCCACACGATGCGTGTAGCGGCCAAGATATTCAAGGACCTGCTCCGGTCCGCCGAAAGGAGCTTTGGAGTATGTAAACCATTTTTTGTTTCTCGCTTTTACCAGTAGATGCTCAAAACATTTTTTGTTGGCAAATTGAGCGGCACCTCCCGAGAAGCGCAGTTTCTCCTGGTCAAATTCTTTCCTCAGTTTTTTTAGATAGCGTTTTTTGAATTCCTTGGCCAACGATTCGGTTTTGAACAGATAATTTCCCCTGGCGGCAATCCATTTTTTCTTGTCAAATGAAAGTACTCCTGCCGGAATAACGCAGTGAAGATGGAAATGATCTCTGAGTTGTTGGTTCCATGTATGGAGCACGGCGATATAGCCAAGCCGGCCACCAAGTCGCCACTGTGGATCGCTGGCAAATGCTTGCAGGGTTTCATTGACAGCTGCAAACAATATTGCCAGCATAACCTGCATATTAGCCAGGATGAGTGGATTGAATTCATGTGGCAGCGTGAAGACATTATGAAAATACGGGCATGGCAGTAATTCAGCCTTCCGGTCGTTAAGCCACTTTTCCTTGACCATCGTCTGACATTTCGGACAGTGCCTGTTCCGGCAGGAGTTATACGCATTCTGTGCAAAATCGCAGTGATCACAGGCTTCGATGTGCCCGCCAAGTGCAGCGGTACGACACATTTCAATATGGCACATAGCCTTGAACTGCTCAGATGATACAATGTTTTCTCGTCGATAGTCCTCACCGTACATACGAAAAATATCTGCTACTTCCGATTGCCTTTTATCTTGTACCATCATTGTCGCCCTCCTTTTCCAATTCGAGAAAATCAAGAGGGCTTTTGAGGTCAACGTATCTGGATGGTACGATATGGAGGTAAATCGTTGTGGTTTTTATTGAGGTGTGGCCAAGAAGCTGACTGATGGTGTAGAGGTCGAATCCATTGTATAAAAGGTGGGTGGCAAAGCTATGCCGGAGAGTGTGAGGACTGCACTCTTTAGTTATGCCGGCTTTTTTTTTGCGTCTTCAAACGCTTTCCTTGCAGTCGCATAAGTAATGTGTGAACCCGCTTTCTGTCCGGGAAAAAGCCACGACTGGGGAGAGTATTTTAGCCAATATTCCCTGAGTTCCAAAAGGAGTTTCTCCGACAAAACAGTATAGCGATCTTTACGCCCTTTGCCTTGAGTAACTCGAATTACCTTCCGTGAAGGATCGCTTTCAATATGCTCTGACTTAAGGCTAATTGCTTCCCCTATTCGCAGCCCCGCACTGTAAGTTGTCTTCAGAAGAACCCGATGTTTGAGATTGTCAACGTTGGAAAGGAGACGTGCGACCTCCTCCATGCTGAGGACAGCCGGCAGTTTTCTGCCTCGTGGACAGGGCGGCAAGCCAAAGCGGTCATCAACTTCTCTATTACAAATGTGTCTGTAGAAGTACGTGATACCACAGACATAATTCTTGCATGAATTCCAGGCTAATTTCCGCTCTGTAAGAAGATGGCGAAAATAGTCTCGCACTTGGTCATCTGTCAATTGGTCTGGTGATTGATTATAGAATTTTGCCAGACATTTGACGCTCGAAACATAACCGTGTTTGGTGTGCTCGGAAAAGCCATACAGGTCCATTCGGTCGAGAAGTTGCTTCCTTAAATCGCTCATTACAATACCTCCTTGGTTGAAGTGAATAAAAAAACATCGCCAAGGTGATATTGTAATAAAAGGTTGCCAAACCCAGGGGTATTTAATGAACGATAAGTAAAAAAGTTGGAGTGATGGGTTGGTACAAATCCGCGCAGCGGTTCAGTTCAT
>CALZJV010000600.1 GCA_945787595.1 uncultured Desulfobacterales bacterium
TATTAATCATTTCTGCATTGGAAACGCTTAGTTCTCCCGTTTTAGAAATGGATGATCGCTACCTAGTGGATCGATTCCAAATTAATATTCTATGTAACGCTAATTAAGAATTATCATACTAGGACGGGTTGAACTTCTGAAAGACACTGTTCAGGACGCGCTTGAACACTTCAATCTGCTCTTGAGAAAATCCGGATTTGATCTCTTCGTTAACTCTCTTGATGACGGGTTTTGCCTTGTCGCATTCCTCGGTCCCTTCGGGAGTTATGTATATCCTAATGGAACGTCTATCATTCTTGCTCGCTCTGCGCATGACAAAAGCAGATCTCTCAAGGCGATCAATAAGGCCCGTCAAAGTGGCATTTTTCACACCCAAGGTCTTGCTCAACGCGGTCATGGTTTGCCCGTCATCGCGCTGTAATAGAAAGAGGATGCCGGCTTGCCCCAGGGTTACCTTAATCCCCTCGGTGAGAAGGGCGTTGGTGATATAGGTCCGCAGCTTTTGCTGCGCCATGAAAAGTTGGTATATTAGGCGGTCATCGGTTTTCATTCATCCGTTCCTCCAGGTCTGTATACATGCCCGAACACTAGGGTGCAAGGTTGCAGTTACTGCTGGGTCTTTAAGGTGTAGGGACACATGGAGACACATTTAATACAGGTATACATGGAATGGTCATCAACGCCGGTTACATGATTGTTCCTTGCAAAAAGTGTTTTGATCTCTTGAACCGTTCCGTTCATGTTAAACCTCCGTGCCCAGGTTGCTTTGCGGACCACTGTAAGTCTGGTACATGTGTATTTAGAAATGAAATGTTCGCGCTTTTTAATTAAAATTTTTGGAAAAGCTGTCGAGTATTTTTTTCAGTGATTCCACGCCCTGTTTTGAAAAACCGTTTTCGATCTCTTTCACTGAATTGATCCCTTCAAATCCCTTCTTGGTTATCGCCATGTTCCATTTTCTTCTGTCATTGGAAGTCGCTTGTATCGTTAAGGCCATAGATTTCTTATGATTAAGCGCAAACGGGTGGAAAGCTGCTTTTAAGTTTCAAGGCAAATTCAAGCGGAAATCTCCTGTCATTTTCTCCATGGATTAGCATTACCGGCATGATTAATGATGGGGCTAAACGTGCCGGGCTTACCGTGTCCAGTAGATTTCGATAAAAAAGGTTCATCCAAAACAAAATCATAGAACCGAAGCAAATGCCAAAAAAAGGATTAAACCATCGATAGAGGCTTAACAAGGCCTCTTCTGTGTAGGCATAACTTGCCTCCAAGAATAGAAGCTGGATTTTATCAGGGTTGCGGCTTGCCGCAATAATGGCCCCTGCTGAGCCGGCAGAGTGTCCGTAAAGAATAACGGGCTGACCTGACCAGTTTATTATTGACTCGATATCTTCGGCAAATCTAATGGCATTCATAAACCTTCGTGGACTGGAGCCGCCATGGTCCCTGGCACTGTGAATAACTGTTGTAAACCCCCATTGGCCAAAGATTCGGGCCCGGAAAATCATGCGATCCCGATTTCGTCCCCAGCCATGAGCAAAAACCACCGTACCCTTTGAGGGACCATCGGGATCAATGCGCCACACTTCTAGAAAACCGCCGTCAATAGCTGGAATTTTTATATCGATTATTTTGCCCCAGTCTGGCTTGTCACTCACTGGATTCCGCGGCAATTGCTGGACCAAATAAGTAAGAATGAGGGCAAATAGCAAATAGGCGATTAAGATCCCACCTAAGATGTAGAAAAATATCAGCAAGTTATCAGCTTCAAAGTTATAATTTTACGGTACGATGTCCAATAAAAGAGCTAAAGTCGGATTTCGGCCAATTTGCCCGTTTTCGTTTGTAAATAACTCCAAAACGTCGTTATCCATATCAACTTTTATTCGATATATTATTTAGTATGCTAAATATTGTCAAGCTAAATTTTATTACGCTAAATAAAAAACGAAAATTTACAGAAAGGATAAATTAATAATGAATGCAGAGGGGTTCAGCTTTGATGAAAGAAGAACACCCCCAAAGGCTCCGAACTGAATCGAATGTTGAAAATTATGTCTTTAGCGGGGCTGGAATAATGGGTTTGTGGGTTTCGGGATGCTGGACCAATAGTCCTTCATTCCATTATTCCAGGATTGAGGCGAAACTCGGTGCTGGATATGATTCTATTTTGTCACTAATTTTACTAATTATCAGAATGTCTGATTCTTAATCGCTCTTTATCCGATTTTTATCCAATAATCCATGATCGACTGGTTTACAGCTGCGTATCAGGGTTTTTCTTCCTCTTCTATCTTTTCAGGTGTTTTTTTTTCCTCTTCATCCGACGCGCCTTTAAAATTTCGAATGGCCTTGCCCATCCCCGCGCCAATTTCCGGTAATTTGCCGGCTCCAAAGATGATTAGGATAATCACTAATATTATGATAAGTTCCGGCATTCCAATTCCAAACATGTTACCTCCTATTCTTCGGGCCTGGTTTGTTTGAGTTCATTAATAAGCTGCATGAATTCCTTTGATTTTAGATACCGATCAACGCTGCCTTGATAATCAATCCATGTCTTCCAGGCATCAATCCAGGCCTCATTATGCCAGTAGCAGTCCGGATCCCCGGCTCCCTTGAGCTTTTCAATAAAGTCTAAATATTCTTCCGAGCACCCTTCGCAAAAATTATATGGCACATTCAGTTTGCGACCGTAACCGGTGGTGTCATCCGGGCCCCGGTCAATCTGGGTGCCGCACTTCTCACATTTAAAGGCGCATTGGGTGCATTGAAAAACTTTTCGAACTGCCAGGACCTTGCGCTTTCTGATTAACTCAGACTGCTTCTGTTCGACCAGACCTTTTTTGTCTTTAAATGATATAATATTTGACATTTATCACTCCGATCACCCAGGCCAGGGTCATTCGGGCTTCTATAGAAAACAACAAGGACATCGGACGTCCTGAATATAACACCCGGCAATTTTCGTGTCAATCATTTCAAGTTTTAACTATCAGATTTGTGAAATTCGGCCACTAACACAGGAAGGCACCAGAAAAAGAATCTCATTCTTAACATGCCTCTTATTCTAAACGGTCTCAAGAGAGTTATATTATAGCCTTTGGGTCTTAGTGGCTGATCTATTAGCCTAAATCTATATCTTGCTAAACAAATATTCGCGTGTTAATTTAAAGGTTTTGATAGGGTTTCATCTCTGTTGGTTTATTGGAAATAATGGGAGCAGGGCAAAAAATCGTATTAAAAATAAAATCAGTTAGCGAAATTGCGAATTTAAAAATAACCTTCCGCAAGGAGTCTCGAAAATGATCGAAAAGATTCAGGCAAACTGCATTGCCACCCTGATCGGCAGTCTCCCACTGACCGATCATGGGCAAGCCAGCGACCTGATAATGGAATATACACCCGAAATCCCTTACTGGGCGCAGCTTCCGGTCCATAAAAAGGAAGGGATGATGGTCCAGTTTACACAAGGGCTGCCGGGTTTTTACAATGAAAATGGCAAGGGTTTTGTCAATACTGACAGCGCGTCCTATGATAATGATTTGTTGGAATTTTTTGAAGATTATATGGCGGTTATTGAAGGAAAAATCGAACTTGACACGTCTCGATTTGCCCTGAATGAGGATGCCGCCAGAGGGTTCTTTGTGTTTTTGGAGCGCCTTCAAACCCTTGCCGCACCCCCCATAGCCGTTAAAGGTCAAATTACCGGCCCGTTCACATTAGGTACCGGAATTGTCGATCAGAATAAAAGGTCCATTTTTTATGATTCCCAGCTAAGAGATACTTTGGTTAAGCTATTGGCCATGAAAGCCCGCTGGCAAGCACGCCGACTTGCGCTGCTGCAACGGCCGGTGATGATTTTTTTTGACGAACCCGGTCTTGCAGGGGTCGGTTCCTCTGAGTTTACCAGCATTTCCAACGAGGAGATCCGCCAGTGCTTAGAGGAAGTTTTCGAAGCCGTTCACCTGGAAGGCGGGCTTGCCGGAGTCCATATTTGTGCCAATACGGACTGGTCACTGGTACTTGAATCCCCGGCGGATATTGTCAGCTTTGACGCTTATGCCTATTTCGACCGGTTTATTCTTTATCCCGATCAGATAAAAAAATTTCTTGAATCCGGCAAGATCCTGGCGTGGGGGATTGTGCCGACGTTGAATGTCGAGCAACTTGAAAGGGAAACGGCTGCCTCATTGCTGATCCAGTGGGATGAAAAGGTTAAACAACTTGAATCACTTGGAATTGACGCACACAAGCTGACCGCCCAATCCCTGATTACCCCCAGTTGCGGTACAGGATCTTTGAGCATTGATCTTGCCAAAAAGGTGCTTAAGTTGACCAGGGATATATCGCATGAAATAAGAGGTCGGTAAGCTTATTGAATATTTTTGATTGACGATTGAAGATTTAAGGTCCGCCTCCGGCGGATCCATTTTAAGAAGGACGGAGCGAAGCGACATCCATAGATATTCAATCTGCAATCTTCAATTTTCAATTCCGACTTGTCTGGGTTTAGGGACTATAGCTGCCGCGAAAGAACGTTAATAAAATAATAACAAAAAGTTACTGCTACAGGAAAAGGCGAGGTATTCGATGGTAGACAATCACAGTGGAAGGCAATTTGCCGGAGCAACCCGTTTGCCACTGCTGCTCAAAGGCGAGCCGGGCACGGGTAAGACCATGCTTGCCCATGCGATAGCAGAAAATTTGAAAATGCCGTTGATAGTGCTCAACGTTAAATCCAGTATGAAGCTGGTAGAAGCATTGTACCAGTATGACACCCTGACACGGCTCAACGACAGCCGTTTCGGAGATTCTAGCCGCAATGTCAGCAATATTGAAGACTATATAAAAATGGGCAAGATCGGACAGGCATTTACTGCCGATATCAGGACCGTACTTTTAATCGATGAAATCGACAAAGCGGATACTGATTTTCAGGATGACATGCTGGATGTCCTGGATCAAATGGAATTTGATATCATCGAGATTGATAAAACCATCAAAGCCCTGACTCGTCCGGTCATAATCATCACCTCAAACGCCAAAAAAGACCTGTCGGATCCGTTTTTAGGACGGTGTAATTTCCACCATATCGCCTTTCCCGATCCGGACATGATGCGCCGGATAATCGGTGTTCATTTCCCCGAAATCGACACGGAACTAATGGAAAAGGCCATTTCCGCCTTTTACCGCATGCGCAAGCTGGACGCCGTTGAAAAAAAACCGGCGACCCGGGAATTGATAAACTGGATCAGAGCTCTGCGTGCGGACCCTGATTTTAAACCCAAACAGTTGGCCAAAGGGGACCTGCCATATCTTGGGGTGCTGTTTAAGAAAAGCCAGGACTATCACAGGGCTCAAAGTATGCTAAACGGCCGCAGAATGAACTAAATAGCAGAGGGCATGGGGTTTGAATGGTGTATTGGTCCCTTTTTCACTAGGCGCCATGCACCATGCACTTTGCCAAGCGAAGCTTGAAACATGTTTGTCGATTTTTTCTATAAACTTAAAGAAGTGGGAATACCGGTCAGCCCGACGGCGTTTTTGACGCTTCAAAAGGCACTCGGAAACGGATTGGTAAATACCCTGAATGATTTTTATACGGCCTCCCGTGCGATTCTTGTGAAAAGTGAACGGTATTTTGATTTGTATGATCAGGTTTTTGCCCACCATTTCCAGGGTGCTGAATTGCCCGATTATGAGGGGATCGAACTCGATCAATTGGCCCGGACCATGCTGGAAGCCTGGCTTCAAAATCCCCGCGAGTTATCCAAATTACTGGGAATGGACGAATCAGCCCTGGCGAAACTGACCCCCGAAGAGTTGATCGAATATTTTAAAGAGCGCCTTAAAGAGCAGACCGAAGCGCACCATGGCGGTGCCAAATGGATCGGCACAGGCGGGTATTCTCCTGTAGGCCATTCGGGTTACCATCCGGGGGGAATGCGGGTGGGTGGTGTTTCCGGAAATAAATCAGCCGTGAAAGTGGCCATGGATAGGCGATATAAAGATTATTCCCAAAGTGGACCTCTGACCCATGCGATGGTCGGAGAAGCCTTAAAAAGGTTACGTAATCTGATTCCGGTGGGTCCCGAAGACCAGGTAAATATTGACAAGACCATTTACCAGACCATGAAAAACGCCGGTGAGATCGAGATTGTTTTTGACAGGCGTTTAAAAAATCGGCTGAAAGTGATACTGGCCATCGACAATGGTGGCTGGTCCATGGATCCCTATGTAACTGTCGTTCAGACGCTTTTCGATTATTCCAGAAACCAGTTTAAGGATTTAAAGACCTATTTTTTTCACAACACGATTTACACCACCCTCTGGGGAGATCCGGCGCGGTATAAAAAGCCCCGGCGCATTGAAGAATTTGCCCGTCTGGACTCCCAAACCCGGTTCATCATGGTCGGGGACGCCAGCATGGCGCCTTATGAATTGATGGCCAGCGACGGATCCATTCACCTTGAGGAGCGCAGCGGCATGCCAAGTATAGAATGCCTCAATTTTCTTGCCCAAACTTTTCCCCATTCCGTTTGGTTAAATCCCGTGCCGGCATCCATGTGGCACTACACCCACACGATTAGCGCCATCCGCGAGATCTTTCCCATGTTTGAGTTGACTCTCGACGGCCTGGAGGAGGCGGTCGCGCATTTGTTGGCGAAGTGAGCGGGTCGCGGGTTACGGGTTACGGGTTACGGGTAAAAAGGGCATAGCGCAGGGCGATTCGAGGCCGCGATATCTACCTGTCTTTTGACATCTGTTTTCTGTCTTCCGTCTTCTGTCTTTCGTTTTCTGTCATCTGTTTTCTGTCATCTGTCTTCTGTTACTTGTCATCAGTTTTCTGTCAGCTGTCATCTGCCTTCTGTTTTCTGCCTTCTGTTTTCTGTCTTCTGTTATCTGTCCTCTGTCATCTGTTATCAAGTTACGGGACTGGCGGACGGATGCCTGAATTGAGAATCAAACCAATCTATTCTTAATATTTTTTAAACTAGATTAGTACCTATTTATTGAAATCACATCATGTTTGCACATGATTTATGCCATAGCCAGATTGACTATTTTAGCCTCCGGCTCGGAGAGGAATGCTATCGATTTTAATAGAAAAGACAGAGCGAAGCGATACCACAAATCTTCAATCTTCAATATTCAATATTTAATTCCGGCTTGTCCGGCTTGGGTATTAATCCATTGGTCGTGACATAACCGCACGGCATCTCCGGTGGCCCCCTTAGGAATGAGCAGTGAGATCCGGAAAGACGTCGTTGTGATTCCTGCAATATCAATTTTTTGCTGTCGGAGCAGACTCATGGTTTGCAGCAACACCACGTTGGTGCGATTGAGGCCTTCGCCGATAAGAGAAAGCGCCGACAGATGGGTGTCGAAGCGAATATGCTCGCCCAATCGGTTGATGAGTTGCTGCTTTATCTTTTTCCACCCGTACACGTTCTGGGAGGAAACCACAAACGAGACACCGCAATGGCTGTTTTTATCATCTGTTGTTTCGGCATGCAGTTCCTTGATGGGGATCTGTTCTTTTTCCAGGTAATCCAGAGCCCATTGAAAATCGGAGATGGCATTGTCACCATTGATCCGAATCCGTGTGATTTCCTGTTCACTGACCACTGCCTGGATACCCAGCACCAAACCCGGCGCCATTTTACGGACAATGGTTTCACGCCCGCGCTCAAAAGTACTGCGCGCATAGATGGCGATCTGTTTTTCTTTGGCGAACTGTACCGCATGGGCATTAAGCACTTTTGCTCCGGCTGCGCTCATCTCCTGCATTACCGGATAGGAGATTTCCGGGAGATGTTTGGCGTCGGCCACCATCGCCGGGTCTGCCGAATAAACACCATCGACGTCGGAATAGATCTCACAGCGTTCGGCATCCAGGGCTGCAGCCAGGGCTACTGCCGTGGTGTCCGACCCCCCGCGTCCCAGGGTGGTGATGTCCCTTTTGTAGCTGACGCCCTGGAAACCACCGATGACCACTACTTTTCCCTTGGACATTTCATCCTGCACCCGAAAGGGCCTTACCTCAATCACCTGGGCATCGTTATGCCGGTCGTTGGTGATGATTCCGCATTGGGAACCGGTGAGGGATACGGCATCCATTCCGAGTTGATGTAAAGCCATGCACAGCAGCGACATGGTGATGCGCTCACCGGTGCTCAGCAGCATGTCCATCTCGCGCCGTGGCGGATCCGGTGACAGGCTCCTGGCCATATTCACGAGGTTATTCGTGGTTTTACCCATGGCGGACACCACGACAGCTACTTGATCGGCTTCAGCCTTTGCAGAGGCGACCATACGGGCGATTTGCTTTAACTTCTCCACATCAGCGACGCTTGAGCCACCGTATTTGTGGACGATACAAGTCATATCTTAACTTTTCCTCTTTCAGTGTGATCATAGGATGGCGGCGGTTTATACGGTTTTGATGAGATCGG
>CALZJV010000601.1 GCA_945787595.1 uncultured Desulfobacterales bacterium
GTATGAAAAAGCGATAAGGACATCAGGCACACATCCTGCGAAGCTGTCGGTGAGTCTGCCCCAGACAAATTGATCACGGCGGTCACCGGCAGTTCATTTATGATTTAATAGCACCCTCTGGTTGCGGATTTAAAAATCATATTATCACTGAATGGAGACCGCTATGTCAACAAAGAAGAGAAGCAACGTCATGGGCTATTTCTTAAACAGGGAAACCCCGCACATCGTCAACGCAAAAGGCGTTTATCTCTATGACGATCAGGGCAATCGCATTCTGGACGCCAGCGGAGGAGTGATTGTCTGCAGTATTGGTCACGGTGTGGAGGAGATCGTAGAGGCCGCCGCCAATCAGATGAAAAAAGCGGCCTTTGTTTTTCGGCGCGCCTTCCGCACGCCGGAGCTGGAAATGGCAGCCACAAAAGTTTGTGAAACCACTAACTGGGATATGGACCGGATTTTCTTTGTCTCCGGCGGTTCGGAAGCCACCGAAACGGCGGTTAAGCTGGCCCGCAAATACCACATCGAAAACGGAAATCCGAGCAAATTCCGGGTTATCTCCCGCTGGCAAAGTTACCACGGATCTACTTTTGGGGCTTTGTCCTGGACGGGCTTTCACCTGAAACCTGCGCCCAGGATTGTGCCCAAGCCCTCGAAAACGAAATCCTCTGTCTGGGGCCCGAGACGGTTGCGGCTTATATTGCTGAGCCGGTTTCCGGGCACGCTTTGGCGGCTGCCTACCCACCGGATGAGCATTTCAAGCGCATTCGGGAAATCTGTGATCGGTATGACGTGGTCATGATACTGGATGAGGTTATGTGCGGTGTCGGTCGCACCGGCAAGTGGTATGCCTACCAGCACCACGACAGCGCCCCGGACATTATCGCTTTGGCCAAGGGCTTGAGCGGTGGATACTACCCGGTCGGGGCTGCGGCTGTCAGCGCCAAGATCTTCGACACGATCGCCCGAGGTTCGGGTATTTTCGGCTCCGGCCATACCTATGCCGGAGGGCCGGTAGCCGCAGCGGTGACTTGCCGGATCATCGACTATCTGAAGGAACACCAACTGATCGAGCGCTGTGCGCAGATGGGCCAATACTTGGCGGAAAAGCTGGAGACCCTGCAATCCCACCCGACGGTGGGCGATATCCGCGGCAAAGGGCTTCAACGGGGAATCGAGTTCGTCAGGGACAAGAAAACCAGAGAGCCGTTGAATCCGGAGCTGCATTTCTCCCAGCAAATCCAGGACGAAGCCTTACGCCGGGGGGTGCACATCGAATCTTCTTTCGGCTGCGATCGGGGCCAGGCCGGTGACATGATCCTTTTCGGGCCGCCTTTTATCATCACCCGGGCACAAATAGATGAGATGATCGACATTATCGATGAGACCTTGTCGGTGGTTGAACAACGCGTCGGCGATTAACTGCAAAGTATTATACATGACCTACATGAAAGCATTTTTACAGGATTTTGTAGACACCCATGTCCACGCCGGGCTCACACTCACCATACCGGAATTCAACGTCTGGCAGCTGGTAACAGAAGCCGAAAAAGGTGGCTTTAGCGCCATGGTGCTCAAGGACCATTTCATCCCGACGGTACCGGTCGCGCGAGGCCGGTGTGGGTTCTGATGATCTGAAAAAAATGATCGCCACCAATCCTGCAAACTTGCTGAATCTGAAGGCGGGCCGGTAGGACTGACGGGTCGGCAGTTCTACCAAGTCTTTGGGGACTCGGTGCAGATGTGCCAAGATCGCACAAGGATTTTTGATTATCCGTGCTTCCTGCCCGCTGTAACATTGGCGGTGCCGTAAAAAGTCCGAATTCGTCATGCCGGTCCCGGATCAAGTCCGGGATGACGGATCCGGCATCCAGAACATACTGAAAGCACTGGATTCCGGCCTTCGCAGGAATGACGCTTTAAAGGAATTTCAGACTTTTTACGAGACTATCAAAAGGTCCTGGAGTCTTTCAACAAATTCATTTATCTCAGACTCCATAGCATGAAAATTTTTTCGGAAATTATTGGCAATTTGGCCATATATAGCGCTGTATCTTGACTGTCCTTCTACAATGGTATTTTTCTCCATTATATTGCCGCCATCTTTGATTTGAATAATCCGCACTGCTTTTTGACCCTCATGTTCAGGATTTGAATCAATGTAAAATGTACTGGAATCTTTCGGAAAGGATGAAAATTGATCATCTCGACAACGATAAACTGATTAAGACGCATTTTCGAAGCAATCTCGATAAAATGGAGGATTCCACATGCTTACCATAATGGGAGCCACTGGTAACATCGGCAGCAAACTGGCTGATCGGCTACTGGCAAAAAACCGGCGTGTAAAGGTCATCGGCCGTTCCGCAGGCCGGCTGCAACCGTTTGTCGACAGGGGAGCGACCGCCGCTGTGGGTGATGCGGGCGATTCGGATTTTCTTTCGCAAGCATTTTCCGGATCCAAGGCGGTATTTGCGATGATACCGCCGGACTATGCGGCGCAAGATTTCCGGCAATACCAAAACGAAATCGGCCGGCAGATCGCTACGGCAATTGAAAAATCGGGCGTCAGCCATGTGGTCAACTTGAGCAGTCACGGAGCGCACCTGTCCGAAAAGACCGGGCCCATCAAGGGGTTGCGCGACCAGGAGCAACGCTTGAATCAGCTCGATGCGGTCCATATCCTGCACCTGCGTCCCACGTTCTTCATGGAAAACATGTTGATGAACATTGACATGATCAAAAACATGGGCATCAACGGCGGTCACATTCGCGGCGATTTGCCCTTTGCGATGATCGCCACCGAAGATATTGCCGAAGTGGCAGCGCAGCACCTACTCGAGCGCAACTTTTCTGGAAAGACCATCAGGGAGCTGCTCGGCCCCTGGGACATCTCCATGGAAGAGGCCACGCGGATCATCGCAGAGAAGATCGGCAAGCCGGACCTACCGTATGTCCATTTTTCCCGAGAAGAATATATCAATGGGCTGCTGCAGGCAGGTTTGACGAAAGATATGGCAGAGCAGCTGGCTGAGCTCGATGCCGGTATCAATGACCGGCTGTTTGCCAGCGGCGAGCCGCGCACGCAAGAAAATCGAACCTCGACGGATTTTAAGCAATTCGCCGACTTCTTCGCCCAGGTTTACAAGTCTTGAGATCTATTCGGTGATGAGAATAATCCGAAGGTCCATGAACAACAAGGGACACCCTATATCAATAAGTCACGACCGCATTATCTGATACAGTTAATGATAATGTAGCAGCAGTTCCCATCCACAGACCAATTGGGTTCCTTGGCTCTGGGCTATTAGCTATATTAGAATCCAGAAAGAAATTTAAGAAAGAGTAACTCAGGTATCCCTTTTGATCCTCACTTAGAAAGGCGGTCTTAATACCGCCTTTTCTTTTTAGATCCGACCTATATTTGTGAGATGGATACCGTATTGCAAGTCAGATGAGACTTTTGCTTACTGCAATCAAAATTAACAATTAACACACCCGAAAATTGCATGATATCAAAAACTTATCTTCACAGATTTCGATAATTGTCGAATTAAAGATCATGGCAAGCTATCTAAATTTTGAAGACATCACATTTTACAACCTTTCTGTATATAATTTTAATTTATATGATAAACAGAACGGTCTAATCACTGGATAGGCCCATCGCTTCGCTCCGGCCCTATCGGGGCGCGGATGAGCTGTAGGAAACCGCGAAGCACGACCTATCCACGCGGTTCGAGCAGACAAAAAAAGCTGCTCACTCGCGCCCCCGATATGCATCATCAATTCTCAATATTAGCAATAAATGCGGGTAGAATATAATGAGCCAAATTGATCCTCATGAGTTCTGGGCATCGCTTGAAGAAATCGGTGAGGGTGAGGTGCGAACACGGCTTTCACAAAACATTTATGGTGCCAAAAAACGTCCTTTTGTCGAAGAATGGCTAAAAAATAAGAAGGCTGCCGAGGACCGCAAGCTTAGGAACAAAGAGCAGGCCAGGCGTGATGATGAATTGCATATAAGCCGAAGTTCTCTTAGAGTGAATCGTATTAGTACGCTCATAGCTTTAATTAGCGTAATGATTTCCTTAGGAGCATTTGCAATTTCTTGGTTAGCATATCGTGCTGCGCATACAGAGAAAATTGTACTTCGAGCCCAACGTTTTATGGGTGACCACGCAAGTCAAATGGATCTTCAGCCCGGAATTTTAGGTCCCGCCATACTGGATACTTACTGGGAATGTCTACTATCAAATACGGGTGATAGAACCGTGTCGATTATAGAATCCAATGTGTGGAAGCTTGAAAATGGGGGATTATCTCAATACGGTAAAATGCGTGGTGGTATCCTGGATGCTGCGGGCAAGCCTGTCGCGTTCTTGATCAGGCCGGGCAAAC
>CALZJV010000602.1 GCA_945787595.1 uncultured Desulfobacterales bacterium
GCATGGCCATCATCACCATGGCCATGTGATGGTGCCAACTGCGCCATTTGCGAGCCTGATATTCTCCTAAACCGCATTGGTTCTTAGCATCCTGAAAAATGCGCTCGATCCAATATCTTTGGGCTTGCATAAATGCCAAGCGTTTCAACGTTGTATTTTCAGGCGCATTGCTCAGACTGTATTTGATCTTTTTGTTTTTAACCTCGCGCCGAACAATTAAGTGCCAGCAGTGGGCATGGGGTTCCTCACCATCCCATAGCCATACGCGTTTATGCAGAATATCAACCAGTAATTTGCCTTTGGTAGTATCGCGCACATGAATTCTTTGCCAGTTGTCTTCGGGTTGTTGCGCAGCCCATTTGTCAACTCGGATAGCTGTGGTTTGGGCTTTGAGTTTGCTGGGCTTACGACCTTTGTTCGATTTAGGTGGTGGCACAATCGGATCGGGATCTTCAAGATAAATACGCTGGTCTTTGTGAACATCGACCATGAAAATCTCATGCATCTGATCCAAAGATCGTAAAAAGCTTGGGTCTTCACCGTATAGCCCATCGACACCGACCCAGTTAAATGTTACGCCTTGCAGGCGAGCCTGGATAACTAATTGCAGCGCCAAATCGTGTTTACGATGAAATTCGATATGTTCTTGAGGTATTCCGGTCTCATTACATCTTTTTTCATCGTTGACCCACGCCTCCGGCAAATACAATCGATTACCAATGGGCGCCGCATGATCTTGGTAACCCAACACCGAGTAAACGCCAACTTGGCAATTTTCTAATTTACCGAGCTGTCCGCACCATTGGCGCGCAACACCAACTGATTTGGTTCCTTTTTTGGGAATACCGCTTTCGTCGATAATAAGGCAGCTATCTTTTTTGCCCCCGATCAGCTGATCGGCGTCTTGGGCAAGCTGATCGATGACTAACTGGTCATTCCATGTAGAATTTGTTAAAAAATGTTGCAACACCTGATCGTCAGAGTTTGGAACCGCCTCAGCCATGCGCTCCATATTCTTTTTCTTGGCTTGGATGAGTCCTTTGAAATATTGTTCGGAAATGCGGCTGACGTCGCGTGTACGTAGCTGAAATAATGGAGAATATCTTTGATGAAAATCGACAAAATGAGCACCTATGCCCCCAAGGGGGCTGTTGTCATGGTTAACTCCTTTCTTAGCTATTCGATTGTTCTGGCGGGCTGTTGGTATCCATTCCAACACCCCATTGACTTCGCTTCTTCATGGAAGAAGTAATAACAAAATATTACTATTAATTCAAGAAGATATAGAAAGAAAAAATCAATTTTTAATGTGACAAAGTAGAATTATAGATGACTATCTCTCATTCTTTCACACAATTCCTTTTAAAACCAAATTTTTCTTTGCCGAATCACGCGAATTCATCCAATTTTTTTATTAGGCAGCTTAACTTATTAACTTTTGGTCTGTCAAGGTTTTTTAGTTATATCAAATATTTATAAAGTAATCCCAATTCATTTTATAATTCGACAGACCCAAAAAGGTTTGGGATTTAGGATATTGCCACCCCGCTGAAGACGGATACGACAACCGCCAGAAGCCGGGATTTTGTTTCCCATCTTTGCTTTCCCTTGTTTCGAGCTTAGCCGAGGGATAACCAGTTTCAGTCCCATTGACGCCATTCGACATACTGCTAAATAAAAGGCTACAAAAAGCACCACGAAAGATATCTGGCGATCTAATTGCCGTAAAAAACGGATTTCCGGATACGATTTCCTTTTGGATCGAGGCCTATTTCGGCTATGAGGTCACCACCTCAGTGAGTTCGCAAAAGGTTCAGCGACGGGATTTGACTTTGTTTCGCGATTTTTTGGTGAGTGAATGCGGGAGCGAGGAGCGCAAGTTTTGGACACCGCGGCAGTCCAAGGCCTTCAAAGACGCGCTCAAAAAGCTGAACCTGGGGGAGGGCAGGCGGGGCTACAGCGATAGCACGATTAACCGGATAATGGCCCATTTAAAGACGTTTGCCAAATGGATCCACAAACTAAAGCCGTTTGCCTTGGGCAACCCTATGGACAAATTGAAGCTGATGCCGGTGGGTACGGGGCTGGAGGTGGAGCGGGCTATCACGCCGGCTGAGCGCCGGCGAATCCTGGATGCGGCCGACAGCCTGCCTTTGGTTGGTGGGTTATCAAAAGACCGGAACCGCTTCCGCGGTCAGGAAAGGCCGCAGCGCAAAGGGTACCGGCCGTACCGCAACCGGGCCGTGGTGTATACCTTGATCGAAACCGGTATGCGCCGAGCGGCGGTACGGAATCTAAACGTAAAAGATGTTAATTTTAAAAAGCGAAGTGTCAGTGCGGAAGAGAAGGGCGGTCATACGCACAAATATAAGATTTCTCGCGAGGGGTTGGCGGCGATCAAGGATTATATTGAAAAGGAGAGGGCGCAGGATTTTAAAAAATGGCGCTCGCCGGCGCTGTTTCTTTCGCCAGCCCCCACGCCGCATGGCAACGGCAGGCTGAATCCGAAGGTAATCAACACGGCCTGGAACGAGGTCTGCCGGTTGGCTGGTGTCGAAGGCCACACCCCGCATGACGCTCGCCACGCCATGGGCAAGCACCTGATTGAAAAAACCGGTAATCTGGCTGCCGTCCAACGCCAGCTCGGGCACACCAACCCGGCTTACTCCATGCAATACACCCGGATCACGGATGAGGAGTTGGGCAATGCATTAGAGGATAGATAGAGAGACCGAAATGCTATTAGTTGACTAAATTTTCGTACTGATATATTCAGAAACTTAGAGATATATGCAATTTGCTTTGCTTTCAGATTTTGGCAAGAAATCGTAAAAAATTGCAATCCAAATTTTTCTGTAATCAACAGAGCTCCTAAATTCATCTTTTTACTTTGGGATATATCGAGATATCTTAAAACATGAAAAAAAAGCGGACCACAATATGTTGTGTCCGCTATTTTTTTTAATTGTAATCGGTGAAGTGAAGATTAGAACTACAAATCCATCGTTTTCTGCTAATGTGAAAAGATTTGATTTATAGCCGTAATTTATACTTCTGGGGCAAGCTTAAAATTATGGGTTGAGGTGGCTAATCTACAATTTCCGTGCCGCCACATTATTGTAGATTGGCAGAAGCAATGTAAAATTTGAGATTTTGTGGATGTCGTTGGCTAATCTATACTTTTCACTGATTTTTATTCACGTGAGTCATCCATTGTATATTTGTAAGCGCAATCTACAAGCTGCAAGCGATAAAGAGGATGGTGTATTGATAGCCCGTCATACGCTGAAGAGCTCGCCCAATTAGTTTGACAGAATGAAAAAGCACGTCCCGATCCCTACTCCGTAAACAGCATATCTATCGAAAAAAATCAAAGGTTAAGGGAGTAGTGAAAACATAAATTGGCTTCCGGCGATAATTAGTGCCAGGAGTATTGCCGCGGACAGGATTATCGCTACGGAAATGAAAGGAGGGAGCTCTTGTAAAAAAGATTGATTATTGTAGGCATAAAAATGCCTCCTTGTCAGGGTTAGCTATGAATTTACCATAAGAGCCTGGGTGGCAGCCCAGAAAGTATGTTCCGCTCTGGTTATGATCCTAGGCGGGCAAATAACGTGCCAGTTATTAAATTTTTTAGAGTAAAATAATTATTAATGAATACAGTAACATATACTAAATCGGCAATATCGGCAATTTCTTGTCAGCTATCATTTTTAATTATATCAACATGTTATAATTTTACGTATATCGTTTTTTGACACTTAATCCAAAATAGAGCACGCGATAGGAAGTGATATAAACAGTAATTTCAAATAGTTAAGGTATTAACATAGAATTGGCATTATTCTTGCGTCTATAGGGTATGTGTAAACCAAAATCAAAATTCAACGTTTATCCATTGGAAATGAATTTTTTCAGCATTTGTCCAATATAATAGCAAAAAATCTACACACTAGTAGAGCACTAATCCTTATTTGGTTGACACAACTTAGGAACTCGGAGACAAACAGGAGGGAAAGATGATCATTACATTCCTGGGAACTGCTGCAGCGAATGCCTATCCAGAAGCATTCTGTCGATGCGACAACTGCAAGCGAGCACGGGAGCTCGGCGGTCCGAGCCTACGGAAGAGGTCCTCTGCGCTGATCAACGATGACCTCTTGATTGACCTTGGCCCCGATATAATGACTGCTGCTTTCATGCATGGCCGCACATTGACCAGTGTGCGCTATTGCCTGCAGACGCATCCGCACGCTGACCATTTGGATCCCTCTCACTTTCTCTCGCGTAGTCCAGCGTACGGAGTGGTCGGTGCGCCGCTTTTGCACTTCTATGCCTCAGCCGCCACAGTGCAGCGAACTACGCAGCTCCTTGAAACAGATTTCGCCCCCGCTAGCCTCCTCGATCCTGAGATTGGTGAGAGTCTGAACCTAAGACTCCATCAAGTAGAAGCACTGCAGTCTTTCCCAGTTGGCCCCTATAATGTGACAGCATTTCCGGCAAATCATGGCCTGGCGATGGAATCGTTGATCTATGCTGTTGAGTCGGACGGACGTAGTATTTTCTATGGTACCGATACGGCGATGTTGCCAGAAGAGACCTGGCAAAGCATTCATCAACACAAGCTGCGATTCGACCTTGTGATCCTCGATCATACGTATGGCCTCAACGAACCTGGTAATGACCACCTGAGTGCTCACCAATTTATCGAGCACGTGGCGCGTATGCGCGATGATGATTTGCTAACCGAAAATGCCCGAGTCTTTGCGACGCATATTGCCCACGAAGGCAACCCCATCCATCCGGATCTGGCGGCCTTCGCCGCACAACATGGTTATGAAATAGCCTATGATGGGCTTACGGTGTGAAGCAGAATGCAGAATAAGTAGGATCATCTATCGATAGACGTTGGATTTCTTAACTGAAATAGGGAACAAGACAACATATGAGTTGCGGTGTTGAGGGATTCTAAATCGCCTCCTAACCTCGCTGCAAAGGGCTCGGTCAGGTGTGGTCGGCCCGCTTCAGCGCCGTCAGTTTTTGTTCGACGTCCGTCAGAGTACCCGAAAAGGGACCAGGCCGCTTCATCTTCAGGGCGGGTAACGCAGCGGCCCATTGGATGGCCTTTACCGCAGGTCAAAGCAAGCGAAGACCCACATAAGTGGCAAAACAGGTATCTCCCCGACCGGTGCGTCCGTTGCCGACCGGCGATGAAACGGCGGCTCGGTGATATTGGCCGTTTTCCCCAAGTCGGAAACTTTGCTTCATACACCCGCAGTGTATCCTCCAATCGCCTTTCTAACGGCAAGAGCAAAGGACATGGCAACTGTAAAAACGGCAATCGCTATTTGAGCTGGGCCTTCACCGAAGCCGCTCATTTATCACGCAGGTACCATGAGCCCTTCAGAAGTTATTATAACCGCAAAGTGGCCCAGGCTAATACGAGCCTTGCCACTAAAGCGTTGAGCAATAAACTGGCTCGGATCT
>CALZJV010000603.1 GCA_945787595.1 uncultured Desulfobacterales bacterium
ACACAGATTTGCACAGATAACCGCAGATTAGTACAAACCGCCTGGCGGCGGAACCATGTCCAGACATACGTAGCTGCCTGCCTGCTATGTGTCCTTTCTTGCCGAAGGCAAAACATACTTTCTTTTTAATCCGTGTTCATCCGTGTTCATCTGTGTCCTAATTGTCCTTTCTGTTGAAACAAGAAGTGTTCAATTATTTTGCAAATATGAGATAAATCCATATTTACAACCACTTAACCAATCAACTAATCAACCAATCAACGATATCTGTAGCTCATAAGAAAATCAATTTTCCAGAGCAATAACGGCTAGTTTATCCGCTCCTTCAAGGCTGTCAGCTTCTGCGAGAAAACATCCATTATGGCAATAAAGGGCATCTTGAACATCAGATATTTCGGCGAAATCCTTTTGTCTTCCGCCCCATTCTGCAGGCAGTAATTTACAATATTCAAACTTTTCCCCTTTTTTTGGAATACATCTGATTGCCCAAGTTTTTCTATGGGTGGGGAAAATAACAAACAGCGCTTCTTCAGACTCGCGTGAAATAAAATTTAACCATGTTTTATCGAACTTCTTGAATATCAATATTTGAGGATTTTCAGCAACCTCTATGGCATTGCGAATAATTGGTAATGCAACTTCAAATAATTCTTTTGCCAATTCAACCTGTCTTTTCATGTAAGCGGTGGCAAAATTTAATGCACAGTCAAATCCTTTTTGTACATTATCATCATCATTGACATATCTGGGTACATAAGACTCAATAATATCTGATAATGTATGCAATCCGATCCCATCAATTTTGGTTTCATAAATAACAATTCCGTTATCATCGGCATCAATTGCTTGGACGATTGCAAAATCGATATATTCAGATGTTTCAGATGAGCCACACAATAATTCACCGTATTGTTTCCATACAAGTCCAAAAGATGCATAAGGGACCCCCGACTCTCTTTTTAATGAGAAACTCCTTTGATGGTGGTCGAAAATAAGATTGTCAGGATCATAAACATGACCCACGTCCACAATTATATCTGCATTTTTATAGACGTTTTCATCTCTGCTTCGGACTATTTCAAGATCAGGGAATATCAAATTCAGTACAGCAAGGGCAAATATTTCATCGGCATGAAAGCGCCCATCATGAGTTGAAGCTATCATAAATAAAATTAAATCATTCCTCCTAATGATTTTTCCATACGAGCCGATATCCTATTAAATGCATCTTAATTAAATTGCAGCTATTTGATTTGGTATCGGATAATTGCGACCTGATTCCGCAAATGTGACAAAAAATAATTACAAGGAAGGTAAAAAATGTTTATCAGAAAATCTCATTTAACAACATTAATTTTCTCGCTTATTAGTTTAGTCTTGTTTTTTGGTTGCAGCGATGAGCCGCGCAAAATGACCGAAGTCAAGGAAACCCCAGCGAAAACTATGGAAACTAAAACCCTGGTTCTTTATAACTGGGAAGAATACATCGGCTCAAAGACGCTGGAGAATTTTGAAAAAGAAACCGGTATTCATGTTCAGGAAATAAATTTTCAAGATGAGGAGGAAATGCTGGGTGCCATCCAATCGGATCAGAAGGCCTATGATTTGGTAGTTGCCAGTGACGACTTAATCAGAGAGATGCAGCAGGCAAAAATATTGGCCCAATTGGACTTTTCAAAAATTCCAAATTTTAAATACATCAGTAAACAGTATATCAACAGACCTTGTGATCCCGAGCAGAAATACACAATACCTTACCTTTTTGGGACAACCGGGATGGTGGTAAATACAAAATATATCAAAGAAGACACCGACAGTTGGCAGGTACTTTATGACAAGCGGTATAAAGGCAAACTCGCCATGTTGAACAATTCCTTTGAGGTGATGTCGGCTGCCTCTAAATTATTGGGACACAGTATTAACGATACCAGTAACGAACACTTTACCAAAATGAAGCCCATGTTGCGTGAACAAAAGCCCCTGCTGCAAGGCTATTTGGATGTCATGACCATAAAGGATTTGCTGATAGAGGAAAAATTATGGGCAGCTCAAATCTACAGCGGTGAGGGACTGGCTGCCGTGGACGAAAATGAAAACCTGGCGTACGTCATTCCAAAGCAAGGGGCACCCATTTGGGTCGACTATTTCGCCGTGCCGCGGCATGCCCAACACAAGGAAGAAGCTCATATATTTCTGAACTATATTTTGCGTCCTGAGGTGAATGCAGCCATCGCTTCGGAGCTGTGGTATGCAACCCCGAATGAGGCTGCAACCCCGCACATGGATCCGGAGGTAACCCAATCGCCCTCAGTCTATCCTCCAGCAGATGTAAGGGCTCGTTGTGAATTTTATGAAGATACCGGAGAAGCCACGCCGATTTTTACCAGGATCTGGACCGATCTGTTGGCAAAGCAGTAGTAAAGATTTATCGTTTTGGAAATATATAGTGTATGCGGTTATCTTTAAAAATCACCTTGCTCATGCTGCTGGTGGGGTTTATCCCACTGTCGATAATGGGCATAATTTCTTTCACCAAAGTGGAAGCTTCGGTAAAGTTTACCTCTGACAGTGCCTTGAGTCGACTGGCTGCGGAATTGGGCAAGGAGATTGTACGTAAGGTCAATGAAGGTTATCGCAATATTCTCCTCCTGGCTCAAAATCCGATTGTCAAATCGCCACTTTCAAGCCAGGAGGAGACACAAAATGAGCTGACCAAAACACATGGTTTCCATAAAATTTTTAAGGATATCACCCTGATTGATCCACAAGGCCAGGTTATAACTTCTGTTTCATATTCTTTTCGCGGCACCTGGAAGACGACCAAATGGTTTAAATCCGCACTTGAGGGAACAACGGTTTTTTCAAATGTGCATGCCGTTCTTTACCCTTATGATGTTGTTATGACGGTCGCCACGCCGGTTAGAGAAAAGGATGAAAATTTAATTGGGGTTCTGGTGGGCCAAATTGAATTGGAGAATGTCTGGCAAATCACAAGAGAGTCTGCCCTGGGAAAAGATAGCGAAATATTAGTATTGGATGAAAATGGGGTCGTCATTTTCGCACCGGATTCCAGCCAAATTCTGGAAACAGTCCAGCCGGATGTCCTCATGGATGCCGCCATAAAAAAGAAAGCCGGAATCACGAAATTCGAACAGAATGAAATTAGGAAAGTGGCAATTTATGTGCCGGTTGGTGAAATACCGCCGTATCCTAATTTGAATTGGATCGTTGTGATTATTATGCCCGAAGCAGAGATATATTCGCCTGTTTTTCGCACACGTAATTCACTTTTAATAGCGTCAATTTCAAGTTTTGTAATTATAATTTTACTTACCTTCTCGATGAGTCGGCCGGTAAGTAGAAGAATTAGCAAATTGCTGGAAGCCACTCGCATACTTGGCCAAGGTGATCTTTCAAAGAAGGTTGACGACTTAGGGGGTGACGAACTTGGCGAACTGGGTAGAACGTTTAACTGGGCCAGCGAACAATTGTCCATTTCCCGGCAGAAAAGCATGCAAGCAGAAAAGGCCTTACGAAAAGCACATGATAACTTAGAAAAACGGGTTCTGGAAAGGACCGCTGAATTAGCAAAAGCCAAAGAAACCGCTGAGACGGCTACGGTTGAGTTGGAACACCAAAACAAGAAGCTGCAACAGGCCCACGAGGAGATTGTGCAAAGAGAAAAAAAGTTGAAAGATGCTCAGTCACAGCTTGTTCTCAATGAGAAAATGGCCTCTCTGGGGGTTCTCATTTCCGGCATTGCGCACGAAATCAACACGCCCGCTGGGGCCATTGCCAACGTATCAAGCGACTTACGCACAAAAATCAAGACGATCTTGAATCATTTGATGAATATTCACAATCTGTCACATGAGCCAATGGTGAATTTGTGGCGGAAAGCGGGCTGCAGTGGAAGAAAAGCCGCGAGATTCGCAAGTGGCTCGCTGAATCAGGAGTTGAAAACGACAAGGATGTGGTGACCATCCTTTCAAAGTATAACCTGCTGGATAAAGAGCGATTGGCTCCCTATGAAAGCCTTCTCAAAAAACAATGGGCGGTGAACCTGATGGACTCTCTGGGCACGGTTGACGTCGGCATGCAGATATGTGATTCCAGCATCAGGAAAATCAGCGAAATCGTTAAAGCGCTAAAATATTACGCCTATACAGATATGGACAAGACCTCGCTGGTGGATATCAACGAAAATATCCAAAACGCCCTCCTTCTCTTGCACAACAAGTTAAAGTACAGCCTCGATCTGGAAAAAGAGCTAAAATCGGTTCCACTCATTGACTGCACCAATGAAATAAGCCAGGTCTGGACAAATTTGATCTCCAACGCTCACGATGCAGTAATTGAGTCCATGGCGTCCAAAAAGTCGGATGAAAAGGGTAAGATTTGGATAAAAACGAGCAGAGAAGACGGATGGGTCAGGGTTCAAATCACCGATAACGGTATCGGAATTTCAAAAGAGGATACGGGCAAGATGTTTGACCCATTTTATACCACAAAGGGAATCGGTAAGGGCACCGGATTGGGTCTTTCCATCGTCTCAGGTATTATCAAGAAACATAAGGGGCAAATTGCGGTTGACAGTATGCCAGGCAAAACAACCTTCACAGTGTCGTTGCCAATAAACGACGGGAACGGAGCCGGAATCAATGGATAGTAAACTGTATCATCTTTTCTTCTTAGATGACGACAAGGATTTTCTGCGCTCCATGAACGTGGCAATCTCCTCGAGACGGTTCGCAGAAACGGATGGGGTTGAGATTGAGTCCCATTTTTTGGAGGATGTGAACCAAGGAATGGCTTTTATCCAGGAGCTGGTAAAGGAACAGGAACAGATCGCTGTAATTATCAGTGACCAGCAGATGCCGGAGATGACCGGCATTGAGTTTATAGAGAAAGCAAATAAAATTGTCCCCCAAACCATCAAAATGTTGCTTACCGGATACGCCTCAGTTGATTCCGCCAAGTACGCCATCAATCATCAGATTCTTGATCACTACATATCCAAACCTATCGAGGATTATGACAATTTTGCTTCTCTCATCGAAAACGCCATTAAGACTTTTCATTTTCGAGAAGAAAAGCAGCGCACAGAGCAGGAAATAAGGCAATACGCGCGTGAACTGGAGTTGACAAACGCTAGAATCAAGAGCATGCACCTTGCAGCGGAGAAGATTGCTTATTTAGCACAGGGTTTCAGGAAGCTGGATCTGGATGAAGTGTTCGACCTGATTATTAATGAGCTGCCGGCTGTTTTCAATGCAAAATATTCCTCGTTGTTTCTGCTGAATGAGCAAAACAACTCTCTTGAAATGGTCAGGAGCAACTACCTGAAAGAGAATTACACAAAAATACTGGATGTGGATGATCATTCTCCCATGATGGTCGCCCTGAGACAAAACGAAATAATTGTGCTCTCGGATATCCAGAAGGAGCCTTACGATTTTCTGCACAAAAAGTGCCTCGGCAGCTCGTGTGTGATCATTCCCTTTTTCATCGATGGCGATTCGACTGCGGGGGATATAATTGGCTGCACTGCGGGGGTCAAAGGCGTGCTCAATATGGGCAACATTGTTGATATGCAGACTGAGGAAGTCGTCAAGTATGCCGCGTCGCTTATTCGAAATATACTGGGCATTAACATTCTGAATGCCCGCCTGTATAAAAAGACCCAGAGGCTTGCTCTTATTGATGGTCTGACCGGTCTGTACAACAAAGACATTTTTATGGAGTTTTTGAGAAAAGAGTGCGATCACAGTGAACGCCATCGGGCGCCATTCTTTCTGACCATCTTAGATGTCGACGATTTCAAGGCGATTAACGATACCCATGGACATCCAATCGGTGATGAGGTTCTGACCCAACTCGGGATGCTTTTTAAAACCACTGTACGGAAGTCTGACGTCATGGGCAGATTT
Organism: uncultured Desulfobacterales bacterium; assembly: GCA_945787595.1. Next base: position 5,931 of record CALZJV010000603.1, read on the forward strand.
GGAGGGGATGAGTTCGCCTGGATTATCCGAGAAAACGATATAGGGCGTATCAATGCCGTTATTGACCGGCTCCGCACCAAAGTCTTGAGTAACGAGTTTCCCAGCGCCATTCGCCTGACCATCAGCATCGGTCTGGGCCGTTACGACCCCCACAGCAAAGACACCATGGAGAAACTAATCGACCGGGCAGACAAAGCCCTATATCGCGCCAAGCGCAACGGAAAAAACAGGGTAGAGGCATCACTCAAGGAAAAAGATCATGAACAATTCGAGCAATAATTCTGAATCATTTATTATCTGCCTGGATGATGACAGGGACTTTCTCAACTCGCTCAAAATTTCCCTTCCGGAAAAGTTCCAAGATGTGCAGGGCTGCAATTTCCTGTTTATGGATAATCCCCTTGAGACACTTGAATTGATCCGGGAAATTCAAGAAGACAGCGAAGCGATTGCGCTTATCATGACCGATCAGATGATGCCTGACATGAAAGGAATCGATTTCCTGAGGGAAACCAAGAAGATTACGCCCAATTCGATGAGGGTACTTCTCACGGGGTATGCCGGAATGGACTCGGCCATCGTTGCGATCAACGAAAATGTGCTCCATAAATATCTCACCAAACCGATCAGTGACTTCGAAGATCTCGTATTTACCCTCAAGCGGTTATTAAATGAATTTAACCTGAACAATACGGTCGATTCCCAGGAGCGTGTCATTCTTGACCTTTACCAGTTCAGCAATAAATTAGGCGCCCTTGACGATCTTGAAGAAATTTTAGAGCACACGGTATCTTTTACGCGTGAGGCTCTAGATTGCGAGAGAATATCGATACTCCTGCTGGAGGATGAGACACTGAGCATCAAAGCCTGTACTGGAATCCCGCAGGATATTGCCAAACGTATACGAATCCCCTTAGGGCAAAATGTTGCCGGCGGCGTGCTAAAAAACAGAGAGGCCATACTCGTAGAAGACATCGATGATATTAGTTGGATGAAAAATCCGATTAATGCTGAGTTCAAGTCTTTTATCAGCGCCCCGGTAATCTGTGCCAATCTGAAATCCTATGATCTTCCCCTTGGCGTCATTAACGTGACCAACAAGAACGGCAACGAACCCTTCAGCAAGCAGGACCTGAAGATTCTTTCCTTCATCGCAAACACGGCATCCGTGGCGATACACAACCAGCAGAACCGTCAGATGTTGGAACAAAGTTACTTCGACACAGTCACGGCGCTGATCATGTCCCTTGAGGCCAGAGATGAATACACTAGAGGGCACTCGGATCGGGTGACAGAATACTCGGTGGGGATTGCACGGCATCTGCAGCTTGAAGAGGGGGTGATAAAGACAATCAAGGACGCCGCCATTCTGCATGATATCGGTAAAATCGGAGTCCGGGACGATGTCCTGCTTAAGCCCGGTCGTTTGACCTCTGAGGAATTCTCTGAGATCAAGAAGCATCCTGTAATCAGCGGCACCATTGTGAAATCCATATCTTCTCTGCAGGAAGTCGGAGCGATTGCGAGCCAACATCATGAACGCTATGATGGAAAAGGTTATCCCGACGGGCTGAAAGACGAAGAAATTCATATTGGTGCCAGAATCATGGCGGTGGCTGACACCTACGATGCCATGACGTCCAACAGGTCCTACCGAAAGGCGATGGACCCGGATTATGCTGTCAAAGAAATTAAAAATGAGTCTGGCGCTCAGTTTGATCCGCAGTGTGTTGAGGCCTTTCTTCAGTATCTCAGCGAGAAAAAGACAACA
>CALZJV010000604.1 GCA_945787595.1 uncultured Desulfobacterales bacterium
AGATTTACTCAACAAACACCAAATTCTTAGTTTGGCTCAGTAGAAAGCAATTTCTCGTTATGATGGTCGCCATCATCAGTACTTTTCAAGTTCGGACATTTTTGCCTTGACATTGGGACAAAAAAGACCTATAAAACATACATGAACGGCAACGGACTTCTCAAGAAACTGAAGAAACTTGGAAGGCAAAATAATATCGCTATCCGCTTTGAGACGAAACGCGGCAAAGGCAGTCATGGCACCTTGTATTATGGGCGGTATAAAACAATTATTAAAGATCGCAAAAAAGAAATCGGTCCTGGCCTTTTGAGCAAGATGCTTACGGATCTTGGCCTTGACAAAAATGACATAGAATAAGGGAGAACCGCATGTTTCAATTTACTTATCCAGCTAAAATTAAAAAAGATGCGGCCGGATTTTTCCTGGTCACATTTCCGGATATTCCATTTGCCGCTACCGACGGTAAATCCATGGCCGAAGCTCTGGAGGAAGCACGGGATTGTCTGGAAGAAGCTATTGCTGTTTCTATTGCTGAAAACCTTGATTTTCCTTTTCCCTCATCTATCGGAAAAAGACAGCACGCCATCCCTTTGACTGCCCGAATGTCTGCCAAGGCTGCTCTCTACATTGCAGTGCGTGAAACGGGCATCAGCAAATCCGAACTTGCCCGCAGGCTTGGTGTTGATGAAAAGGAAATACGCCGAATGCTTTCACCTAAACACCAAACTAAACTGCCACGGATTGAGCGAGCACTTTCAATTCTTGGTTATCAATTGTCTGTCTCCTTACAGAAAGCAGCTTAAAATCAATATGAAAGTTATTTTCGGCATCTAACAATGCCACTGGAGCAGACGGCGTGAAGATAGCAGTCTATCGTAAAGGCCGTGCAAGTTTGATATTGATTTGGGCCGCTGCTCACCGGCGGCGGTTGGGCTCTGGGATCGCCCTCGTAAAATTCAATCCTCCAGTTCGAAGGAAACACCCATGACCACACATAATACACCGACCATAGCTGCAGAAGCGCTGATAATGCGCTTGAAAGCCAATGGCATCGATTACCTATTTGCCAATGGCGGCACGGACTTCGCGCCCATTATCGAGGCCTACGCTATAGGCGGTGCCAAAGGGTCGGCCATGCCGCAGCCGGTCATCATTCCGCATGAAACTGCGGCCGTGGCCATGGCACATGGCTACTACCTCGCTACCGGTCGTCCGCAGGCTGTGATGGTGCATGTGAACGTAGGCCTTGCTAATTGCATCATGGGACTCATCAACGCGGCCAGTGAGAACATTCCCATGGTGGTGCTGGCTGGACGAACGCCGGTTACCGAGCATCAACGCATAGGTTCGCGCATGTCCCCCATTCAGTACGGTCAAGAGATGCGCGATCAAAGCGCTATGATCCGCGAGCTGGTGAAGTGGGACTACGAATTGCGGTACGGCGAACAGGTCGAGAACCTCATCGACCGCGCTTACACCATTGCCATGAGTGAGCCGCGCGGGCCAGTGTTTCTCGCGTTGCCACGCGAACCGCTGGCCGAAACGATGGCGGAGAACTGGACGGCCGGGCGGCCGCGCCAGGTGACGCCGACCGCGCCGCAGCCAGATATGAAGTCTATACGCAAAGCCGCCGCCATGCTCGCCAAGGCGAAAACGCCGCTGGTGATCTGCCAGCGGGGTGATCCAGAGGGCAATACCGGCCGGGCGCTGGCGAAGCTCGCTGCCGATTTTGGCCTTCCGGTTTTCGAGCCCTGGTCGAATCGCAATGTGTTGCCAACCGCACACCCCATGCACTGCGGTTTCAACTACGCACCCTCGCTACCTGAAGCCGATGTGGTTCTGGTGATCGATTCGCAAGTGCCTTGGATACAGCGCAGTCATCAACCCGGGCCGGGAGCAAAGGTCATCCATATCGGAGCAGATCCTTTGTTCTTGCGCTTTCCGGTGCATAGCTTCCAAATCGATCTCGCCATTACCAGCGTATCGACGTCGGCTATCGAGGCGCTTCGCGCCGAAATGGCCAAGCTTGCGCCCGACACCAAGATGCGTTACGCCTCGATTGCGGAGCGCAATCAGCAGCGCCGCATGGACGCGCAGAAAAAAGCGCTGGCTGGCAACGGCTCGCCCATGACACCCGCGTTCGTCAGCCGCTGTCTATCCGCAGCGCTGGACAAGGACGCCGTTCACGTCAGTGAGTTGGGCGCCGAAGCGGAGCATCTCGATCTCGATACGCCGAATCGTTTCTTCACACCCGCGTTCTCCGGCGGTTTGGGATGGGGTTTCCCGGCGGCGCTAGGTGCGAAACTCGCCGACCGCAATCGCCAGGTGGTGGCGACGGTTGGCGATGGTTGCTACATGTTTGCCAACCCGGTGGCCTGCCACCAAGTGGCCGAGGCGATGAACCTACCAATCCTGGTGGTGGTGATGAACAACGGCATCTGGAATGCGGTGCGCCGAGAGGTGCTGGCGATCTACCCCAAGGGTGAGGCCTCGAGGCTGCAAGTGCTGCCGATCACCTCGCTTTCACCGAGCCCGGATTTCGCCAAGATCGCTGAGGCGAGCCGTGGTTGGGCGGAGAACGTAGAGAAAGGCGCAGACTTGCCCGGAGCCATTCAGAGGGCGCTCAACGTCATAAAGACCGAGAAGCGCCAGGCGCTCCTCAATGTCAACGTATCTTAGGCATGGCACGGGCCTGCAGCGATTGAGGCGCCGCGCAGGAAAGTCAAAATCCTGAAGCTGACGAATTGAAAACCATTAAACCTGTATCACCTCAAAGAACATCTGTTCATTAACATGGAATGCCCAACAATTCGGATGCACCTGACAGGAAAAACTTGCAGGGTTTATCGTAAAGGTCTGTTCGATCTCGAAGGTTCTGCCGCCTGCAGGTGATCCGCGGCGTTAACTGCTGAAATGGATGGATACAAATGAAACATACACCAATAAACTTTAAGGAAAAGCTCTCCAGATTCTCGGAGCATTGGTCACCCAAGATCATTGCTCAAATGAATGATTATCATTTTAAATTAGTAAAATTTAAAGGTGACTTTGTTTGGCACAGGCATGATGACACGGATGAAGTGTTCATAAATCTAGCTGGCGAAATGTCCATAGAATTTCGTGATGGAAAAATTAGTTTAAAAGCCGGAGAAATGTTTGTTGTCCCAAAGGGAGTTGAGCACAAACCAATAGCTGAAAACGAGTGCAAAATAATGCTTGTTGAACCAGCAGGCACAGTTAATACTGGTAACGCAGGCGGTGAAATGACAGCTGAAAACGACATTTGGATATGATTATCAGATAACTAGCCATTTCAGTTGGACAGGCAGGGCCGAGCGGCTTCTTTTTTTGCGATGTTCAGATAATTCAGTAGCTTCTAAGTTTGGCCCTGTTTCCCTGCCTGCCACTGAATGGCGCCGTTCTGCCGTATTAAAACACACCTTTTTTGCCCTTGACTTGACCATTTAAATTGACTACTATATTTTAATAATGGAGGTGCCGTATGAAAACCATGGGAATTAGCAAATTTAAATCACATGCCTTGAAGATTTTAGACCAAGTTGCGAAAACTCAGGAAATAATTGTCATAACAAAGCGAGGTAAGCCATTAGCCCAAATAATACCGTATCGCACTTCTGACATAAACCCCAAGCCGGGCAGACTTTCTGACGCTCTTGTTTTTGAAAAAGATGTAATTTCACCATTGGGTGAGGACATGTGGGATGCCTGCAAATGATATATCTGCTTGATACGCATACCTGGATCTGGTGGAACATGAACCCACAGAAGTTGTCACAAAGAATTAAAGGGCTGATTGGCAATGCTGAGATGTATGACGAGTTACTATTGTCCGCAATCTCTCCATGGGAATTTAGCAAACTCCTTGAAAAAAAGAAAGTAGGAATTTCGTGTGACCCAGAGGATTGGATAAATACTGCCCTTGATATGCCAAAACTTAG
>CALZJV010000605.1 GCA_945787595.1 uncultured Desulfobacterales bacterium
GGTCAAACATGAGGTAATTCATTGAGGAAATACACAGACAATACGTAGACAATATATTCTTTTATTGCAAAGGGATTGATATTTTAGGCTCTGCAGGCCAGCCCGGCCGAAGCCTGGTGGCGGAGGCGTATTTTCTGCGTCCGTCTGTGTCTGTCGAGCGAGCGAGGTGAGCGGGCGGTTCATTAGACATTATGGCCAGCTTAGCGGCCCCATAAGTTTTTCAAATCGCCAATATACAACATAGAGCGATCAATATCTGTGTAATCTGCGAAATCAGTGGACTAAATTAATTTGTTTTCCAGAGAAGCCCTGACAGTTGTATAAAATTCATCCAGCTTAAAAGGCTTAAACATTATATGGTCGATATCGGAATCTTGCATTTTGTCCATGACGGCATATCGGTCCTGGCCGGTGACCATTATGACTGGTGTAAGCGTGCTTGCTTTCTTTACCAGCGAAGCTAGCTGCCAGCCGTCCATACCGGGCATTTGACAATCCGTGATAACCAGGTCGAAGGGTTTTTGGCTAAACTGTTCGAAACCATCAGCACCGCTGCCTGCAGCCACCACCTCATAGCCCCAAAGAGACAGCGCATCATAAAGGAAAGTCCGCATAGATGGATTATCATCAACCGCCAAAACACGCTTTTTGCTGTTTTCTTCGAAATTAATTTTTTGAATTGAATCATCCATGATTAAAAATTAGGTTCCAACTACAGTGAACCGCACAACTACCTCGTTATTGCGCCTCTCACCAGGGGCTCAGCAAAAAATAACTTCACAATTTAAATGTCTAAACATCCCGGTTTACTTTTAAGAGATTGCTTTCTGATGCTCATTTGGGTCTCCTTGCATTGTTAATTTTAGTTAAATACTCCTATAAACGGCAAAATTCCATCATTCGTCATTCGTCAATCGTCGCTCAAAGTCTGTGCCGTGGTTTATAATGAAGTCTTTCAACCTCGCTTGCTGGATGGCGTTCAGCTTTTGAAAATGCAGTCGAACCTGTCGCATTTCAACCGCATCGCTGAAAACCTCGTCAGGTATCACAACATCGGTGATGGTTTTAAACTGCATGTTGGCCAGGTAAAATCCACAATCAGCCAATAAGATATCCAGCACGAGAGCCTGGCTTAATTGTTCCTTACTATCAGCATGATAAAACATAAGTCCACCCATGCTGATGTTATCGATTTTACCAAGCTTGACTGGCTTGGCATTGAACACGGCGCAGGCGATGCAACCCATGCTCTTTCCTTGAATTTTCAGTGGTTCGGCGGGGATGGACCGGATCAAAGCAAAAGCATCTTTGTTCATTTGAAATCGTTTGTGATGTCGATACTCAATCCGCTTTTCCTCATCTGAGTCATCAAAATCCAGCAATAGTGAATCAACCAATCTACTTGGATGGTAACCGTCTTCAATCATCCTGATTTTATCGACCAGCAGATTGGGATCGTCTTCACTGATACAATACATGTTATCCATGTCGTTCACCTTTTTTTTGTGACTTAGTGCTTCGATTCGCAATTACAGTCACATATAATTATTGACCAAACTGTTACAATTGCTTACTCGTCTCGGCTGAGCTCGTCGCAGGCAGCACTAAATCCTGAGTGAGTAAATACGTCATCGTATTTACGAATCGATGGACTTGGTGTCTTGGTGGCTGTAATGTTACCGGATAGTTAATAAGCCGCTTCAAAATATTTAACGCCGACGCCGTAGGGAAAGGCTTCGCCATTCGGCACTTCTTGGCACCATTTTACCTCCGCCAGGGTGACGATGTGTAAGCCCTCGCAGAAGCCGCTGCAGGAGCCATTCAGATGAGTTTTTTTTAAGCGCACATAAATGGTCGCCCCGGGCTGAAGGAATAAGTTTGATTTAAAGCACATACCGCCCGTGCCGATATTCAGTGTATAAGCAGTATAAGAATGCTCTTTATTGAAATATGAGACCGCGATATCGGCGGTATAGCAATAACGTTCATAAGCTCTTTTTTCTGCATTGGTGTTCATCTTTGACCTCTATCAAAACAGTGAACGCTCCTACTGCAAAGCGGGATGCCTCAGGAAGCCCCCTTGAAGGGGTGAAGACAATTACCTCTAAATATTTTATTACCACGAAATACACGAAACACATGAAATTGTTATAGCTAAATTTCTTATCTTTTAGTGTATTTCGTGCTTTTCGTGGTGAAATTATTTCTTCGGAGTTATTGGTAAATCCCGTCTATGGCTGTCGCGCTCTCAATAAAAATGAATCAGGTTGGTGCCAGCTGCAGAGCATTGGGACCGACAAACCGAATGCGTATTCGCTGATTTCTTATTCTTAAGAAATTATAATAAAAGACCTCCCGCCCGAACGGATAGACTTCCTTCAGGTTATAGGTATCAATCAGTATGAATTTGGCGCTGTTCAAGTTATCCCATAGTGCATTCAGCAACTCAAAGGCCGAACTGCCGTCAAAATCGCCCATCAAACGAATGTATAGATTATCAATCGTTCGATGGATACTGATTTTAAAATTTTGTGCCACTTGTGTTCACCTGCGAGAAATATGTGCTTGCCTTCCTATTTGAGCCTGGCTCATTTGAAACAATAGGCTGCTTTGAGAAAGTGTCTAATACCGTGGAACTGGTACATAATTTCATCTCTAGCATAATGTGTGCCACCCGAGGTTTTTTTATAATCACTATAATTACAAATGGTTAGATTCACTCTCGTGCAACCGCTTGACTCTATATAATCGGAATTTAGCAAAAATTCGAATGCTGGCTTCGCAAAATTACTAAATACGATATCCAACCCCACATGAGTTAAAAGCCCATTGGGAGTTATTTGCTATTAGTTATTGGATAGAGAAGCTTCGCCTCAAACCGACGAGGCAATGAGAAACATATACTGTTGGCGAGGCGAAGCGATGCTGAATGCTGGATAAAGAGTCCCATCAATAAACATCATCGATCCGTATGAAGACACACTCCCTTTGATACAAGCTGTCTGGGTTTTTCAACCCGGAACGTTGAACTCCCTGGCCCAGACCTGACTTTACGTTGCTCAATTAGTTAGATTCATATTTGGGAACCTGACACGGGCTTTAATATGATCTTATAAGTCGCACCAGGGCGGGCTGAACCACTCAACCTAATTTTACCAATGCATCAGCGACAGCGCCCTTGATTCTATCCACATCACCATAATTTCTGCACTGGTAAACAATGATGGCAAGGTCTGGAAATTGCAGTTTAAGGTCTTGGTAAAGCCTCATAGCGCCAAACCCGTCCGAATGGGCATCGAGCAGCACCAGGTCCGGCTGTGTATTGCCGAGATGTTCCCGGAGCATGGCTGCATCAGCGACACTTTCGACCCGGTAGCCATCAAACCACAGGCTTTCTGATAGAAGGGTCCGAAATTGCGGTTGTTCACCCAGCACCAATATTTTAGGCATGATTACGTCCCTGCTGGGAAATAATGACGACTTCCTTCACCCTAAATTTTCCAATTCCGGCTTTTTGTGTAAGCTGTCTTGTCCCTGTTTCGGATTCGCTGCTATTTTGTGTTTCTGCGATCCACTACCAACCTTTGAAATTCCTTCAGGCTCCTTGAGGCAATGATCACGCCAGGCACATCTTCTCCGGTCACACTGTTGCCGGCCCCTGCGATAGCAGTCAATATTGCCTTCAGCGCGCTGTATACTTCTAACAAGGTTCACTAAATCAACATAATCCTGCTTTGTGTTAAAAGTGTCCTCGGTCTTCATTGTCTCCAGCAACCGTATTTTGAAGCTAACTTCCATGAAAGTAATCTATGTCGCGAGTCCTCATTATAAGAAAGTTCTCCTACGCTTCGGTTGGAAATATTGGACCCAACTCCCAAATGGAGAAGATCGTTATTTGAGACATATACACTGTCTCTAAAAATTTCGAGTTTGTCCATAGAACG
>CALZJV010000606.1 GCA_945787595.1 uncultured Desulfobacterales bacterium
AAAGATCCCTTATAATCAGGAGGTTTTTGCAAAAAATGCCATGCTGGTTGAGACGCTGTCACGTCTTCCCTGGGAGGCTTCTATGTTGCCCGGAACCGACACCGGGGATACCACATTAAAATCTTCGGCTTTTATGCAGCAAACTGAATTCAAAGAAGCTGCCCAAACGTTTGAAACCCACACCGCCAAACTTGTCAGCGTAGCCCAAAGCGGCGATTTTATCGGGATCAAAGCGCAATTTGGAGAGGTTGGCAAAAGCTGCAAGGCCTGTCACACTCAATTCCGTACCAAGTAAGCACCTGAATATGCCAATATCTAGAATCGCGGGCTGAAGCCGGCCGTTTATTAAACCTGAGCCCTAGCGCACAAGAATATAGACGACAAGCATAGCCAGTCCCGCGATTAGCACTGCCACCCAAGTCCGGCCGGCTGTGGGTTCAGGTTCAACTCCATACCACTGCTTGACACCGGTGATCATCGGTTTTAGCAAATTTTCACGCTTGAAAAAGAAGTAAAAATACTATAATCCGCTCCCCCTAAAACAATGGTAGCATCGGAATATTTTCGACAAGTGATGACAACATCTTTTACGGATTCTAACAGGAATCTCGGATTTTCCATATTCTGATCATCATATCCTTCAATACTGCCTGGGAACAGTTATAAAGGGCCTTCATTCTTGTCTTTGCTTTTGATGTAATTGATGACTACTGTTGCGCCATAATGCGCGAGGGCCTTTGCTGAAGCAGCTCCAATCCCCCTGCTTGCTCCTGTTATTAATGCTACCTTATCATTGAGCCCAAGTTCCATAATTCTTCCCTCCTATTTTAAAAAGTAATCATTTCTTGAATATCGGCGCCTCAATTACGACCTTATTTCAGACGCCGGTTCCAATAATTATCCGCAAAGAATAGAAAATCCACCAAAAAAGCGACAAACGAGTAATACCAATAAACGATGGGGATGTCACCGCCCCGTCCTTCCGGTTAAAGCACATATTGGCGCTGTAAACCGGCTTTTAAATGCTGAAGGACGAAAATCCACCATCGATCGGTACGACCGCACCGGTGACAAATTGTGATGCCCCGGACAGGAGCCAAATCACGGTGCCCAGCAACTCTTCGGGTTTTCCGTAGCGTCCCATGGGGGTGTGTGCCATGACCTGGCGGGCCCGCGGGGTGAGTTCGCCCGTCTCCTGGTCGATGTGCAGGAACTTCAGCTGCTCTGTCATCAGAAAGCCTGGAGCAATGGCATTCACACGAATACCGACATGCGCCAGATGTACCGCCAGCCAGCGGGTAAAGTTGCTGACCGCCGCTTTAGCGGCCGAATAGGCGGCAACCTTGGTCAGTGGTGTCAGCGCGCTCAGCGAAGATATGTTTAACACCGTTCCGGCATGCTTGGGCATCATGCCCCGGGCGAAGATTTTGGTCGGCAGGAATGTCCCCATGAAATTTAAATCGAAGACCCTGCGAAACCCTTCAAATTCCAGATCAAAAAGACCGCTGATATCCGGATTGCCAATATCCTCGAACTCCATAAACTCTTTGCTGGTACTGCCATTGGGATGATTGCCGCCGGCACCGTTGATCAGGATATCGGGGGCCTCCCACAGCTCGGATATTTCGGCCAGGCAGTCTTGCAGGTTGGCCTCATCCAATACATCGCACTGGAATGCCCGAGCGGTTCCGCCGTTTTCAACAATGATCTTTTCTCTGAGGAGGGCATGTTCCCGGTGTATATCCAGAATCGCCACGTTAACGCCAAGGTCGGCCAGCGCTTCGGCCATGACGCCGCACAGTTCACCGCCGCCGCCGGTGACTGCCGCTACACGACCCTCTAATCCAAAAAGCTGATTCAAATCGATTTTCATGACCAATTTCCCGATACCTCTGGCTACAGGAAGTTACTTGAGTCTCAATAGTAATTTCTTCGCATTTTATGATAAAACAATTACCATCTTGGAGTTCAAACATATTTATATGAATCTGCCGCATATTGCCAGTCTAAAACGCTTTGTTTTGCGATGATGGGGGCACAATCAAACGGCTACACCTTTTTCGGTGATTATTTTTTACCAAAACGAAATAAATATTAAGATAAATTATAATAATATTTCAGTTAGATATATTAATTTATTCCTAATATGAAATAATTATGTTGACAATTAAATAAATCAGTGTGATTAAAATCGCAATACCCTTGATAGATTTGAAAAAACCAATCATCCGACAAATTGTACCAACCCATTTACCCTATTAAGGGTATCACAGGCTCCAAATCAGCTGCGCAGAGGTTATGACCGATCAGCCGATATACAGCCTACGGGGCATCCCGTATCCGCTGATCGAAAAAGAATGACGTCACGGTGAAGCAGAGAAAAACAGCCGGAAATTACGCCTGTTTTTCTTCTGAGATTTTGTGATCAGACCGCTGCAACTATTTCGCATGACTGTGGAAGCCAAGTAACATGGAATACACAACTATTTATCAGAAAATAAAACAACTGCGCTTAAAAAGAAAAATAACCATCCAGGACTTGAGCGCTAAAACCGGCCTTACACCGGGTTACCTGTCAAAAATCGAAAACAGCGAAAAGCCGCCGCCCATTCCAACATTGGTCAAGATCGCCTATGCTCTGAACGTTCACATATCCTATTTCTTCGAAGAGGACAGCGAGGCCGAAAACGGACCGTCACTGATCCGCCAAAATCAAAGAAAAGAGATCATCGGTGACTATACCCACCTGGGGTACCGTTACCAGGCGGTCATCAAAAAAAGGGCCAACGAGTCAATTAAGCCGCTGATTATAACGTTGCCCGAAAAAATGGACCCCGAAAAAATACCGTATAACTATCACGACGGCGAGGAGATGATCTATGTCTTGCAAGGAAAAATGAGCTTTTATTACGGTGACGAGCAATATCTGGTCGAAGAAGGTGACTGCCTTTATTTTAAATCAACGGTCCCACATAAAGTGGTTGCTGTTGATGAAAATCAACATGTAAAAATTCTTTCTGTGCTCTCGCTCTAAACTTCTCCTGCAGAATTGACCGCTACCGGACTTCCTGCTGTGTTGCTGCCGCTGGAATTGAGCGAACTTCTCAGCATGTCTCACACAGCAAGTCATGACGCGGGGTCATTCAGCATTAACGCGGCACGATTGATGGCCCCAATAAACATTCTAACAGTCAGCGAAAGGAGGGACATTATGGCAAGTAAAAAACTTACCCGTCGAAATTTTTTAAAGAAAGCCGGTATGACAACATTGGGAGCTGGTGCCGTTTTTTACGGCCCCTGGAAGCATAACCGGGTCTATGCATCCAAAACCGATAAACCGATATTAATCGGCATGACTTCCGACGCCAGCGGTCAGTTCGCCAACAGCGGGGCATCCGACCGTCGCGGCATGATGATGGCCATCGATGAATTTAACCAAAAAGGCGGTGTCTTGGGCCGCAAGATCGAATACATGCATATCGACACGGAGAGCAACCCGGCTACCGGAAGCCGAGTCGCCGAGCGCATGATCACCCGCAACGAGGCAACCTTTTTAATCGGGGCATTGAGCTCCGGGGTGGCAAATGCCATCTCCCAAGTTGCCCAGAAATACGGCGTTGTTTATATGAACAGCAACTCCAGCTCGCCGACGGAATCCGGTAAGAACTGCCACAGGGTCAAATTTGTCTGGGACGGCAATGGGACCAATTTTGCCAAGGCGGCTGTCAAAAATGCGATTGAAAAAATTGGTGATCAATGGCTGCTGCTGACCAACGACTACGTATGGGGACACAATACTTCGAATTCCACCCGCAAGCTGGTGAATGCTTTCGGCGGCAAGATAATCGACGAACTATTCGTGCCCCAGGGCACCCGCGACTTCACCTCCTATCTGCTGAAAATCCAGCAAATCAAGCCGAACGTGGTGGCGGC
>CALZJV010000607.1 GCA_945787595.1 uncultured Desulfobacterales bacterium
ATATCAAAATCCTTAAATTGAAATACAGACATTTTCTTGCGGCTTTCATAGCAGAAAAACAGAATTCATGCAAAGGGGATAAGAGTGGAGTTGATCCAGCGGGCCAATCGCAGCCAGCAGATTAACGATCTGCTTATCAAATGATGGGTTCGGGCCGCATGGGAGTGAGTACAGGACTACCTCAACTATTCCACCCAATCAAAGGTTCGATCCACCGCCTTTTTCCATTGCCGGTGGTATGTTTCCCTGACTTTGGTTTCCATGGCAGGCTGCCAGGTTTTATCGATATCCCAGTTTTTACGCAGCTCTTCAGTCCCCGACCAGAACCCGACCGCCAGACCGGCGGCGTAGGCGGCTCCCAAGGCGGTGGTTTCCGAAACTCTGGGACGTATGACCGGCACATCCAGGATATCGGATTGAAATTGCATCAGCAGCTCATTGCCCACCATGCCTCCGTCCACTTTAAGTTTGTTGAGCTCAACGCCGGAGTCCTTGTTCATGGCCTCCACAATATCAAGAGTTTGGTAGGCGCTGGCTTCCAACACCGCTCGGGCGATGTGCCCCTTGTTGACAAAGCGGGTCAATCCCAGGATGGCCCCCCGAGCATCCGAGCGCCAGTAGGGCGCAAAAAGACCGGAGAAAGCGGGTACAAAATAGGCACCGCCATTATCTTTTACTGTTGCGGCCAATTCCTCGATTTCCGCAGCACTGGATATTATATTAAGGTTGTCCCGCAGCCATTGAACCAAAGCTCCCGTAATCGCGATGGAACCTTCCAGGCAGTACACGGGTCGTTGATCGCTGATTTGATAGCCCAGGGTGGTGAGCAAGCCATGTCGGGAGGGCACGGGCGTATGTCCGGTGTTGAGCAAAAGAAAGCATCCCGTCCCATAGGTGTTTTTGGCTTCTCCCATGCCAAAACAGGTTTGGCCGACCGTCTTTGAGCGTCGTTCCCCAGGTATTACTGTCACTGGATGGAACAATACGGGGCAGACTTTGGCGGGGTATCCCCAAGATTTGAAGGATTTCTTCATCCCAATCCAGGGTTTGCAAATCCATCAGCATAGTGCGACTGGCATTGGTCACATCGGTGACATGGGACCCACTGCCGGGTCCGCCGGTGAGCCACCAGATGATCCAGGTTTCCATAGTCCCGAAAAGGGCCTCACCTTTGTCGACCGCGGTGCGGGCCTGGGCAATGTTGTCCAAAATCCATTTGATTTTCGGACCCGAAAAATAGGTAGCAATCGGCAGTCCGGTTTTATCGCGAAAGCGGTCCAGACAATGGCGTTTGCAACCGGTTTGCCGGTATTCTTATCCCAGATCACGGTGGTTTCGCGCTGATTGGTGATGCCGATGGCGGCCAGATCCGATCCGGTAAGATTCGCCTTTGCCAGAGCGGTGCGGATAACATCCTGGGTGTTGCGCCAGATTTCAAGGGGATCATGCTCCACCCAGCCCGGCTTCGGAAAAATCTGTTCATGTTCTTTCTGATCCACACCGATGATCCGGCCGCTGTGATCGAAAATGATGAAGCGATTGCTGGTCGTGCCCTGATCTAAGGCACCTACGTATTTGGCCATATTTTCATCTCCTCTCGTGATTACAGATATCGTTGATTGGTTGATTAGTTGATTGGTTAAGTGGTTGTAAATATGGATTTATCCCATATTTGCAAAATAATTGGACACGTCATGTTTCAAAAGAAAGGACCATTCGGACACCCCGATGAAATAAGGGCAAAAAAGATTTCATTGGGCAGGCAGATGAACACGGATGACCACGGATTAAAAAGAAAGTTTATTTCGCCTTCGGCCAGAAAGGACACATAGCAAGCAGGTTGCTACGTATGTCTGGACATGGTTCCGCCGCCAGGCGGTTTGTACTAATCTGCGGTTATCTGTGCAAATCTCTGTCCCCAAAATCTTTAAACAACAATCGTAACATTCTAAAATTATGACTATAATTTACCTAGTCAACCATTCAACCAGTAAACTATTCAACGAGGTCTGGATTTATGATTGCGCTGCGAAAAAATTCCTAAACGGTATTGGGATTAAGAAACGCTAAATTTCCCGGGATTGTATGAAATCAATGATAGCGAGTCAATAATCATAGTATTGCGCTCCGGAAACATCTATTTGTAATCTGATGTAAAAAAAGAGGGGTTAAAGCATCGGCTTCAACCCCTCTGAAGATCGACACCCATTTTTGTGCTCCGGGAGGGGTGTCTGCATATTATCCCATTTTTATTTCACGCGCCCCTCGCGCCAGGCCTTAAGGAGACCATCATAATCGACCGTCTCACCTTGCGGCTTCTCATTGACCTTGGCCTTGGGCGAGCCTGGCTGGTTCAGCCAGTAGGACTCGTCTTTCTCGGGGTTTAGCTTCGGCCCGCATTCGCCCTGTGTGCCTGAACGCTCTATACGCTGCAGAACACGGTCTTGTTCTTTGGCGAGATTGTTCATCGCCGTACTTACAGTCACTTCACCTGAAACCGCCTCGCCCACATTTTGCCACCACAGCTGTGCCAGCTTTGGATAATCGGGTACGTTGGTGCCGGTGGGTGTCCAGGCGACTCGCGCCGGGCTGCGGTAGAATTCTACAAGTCCGCCGAGCTTGGGTGCCCGCTCTGTAAATGACTCGTGTCTGATATCGCTATCGCGAATGGGCGTCAGGCCTACGTGGGTTTTCTTAAGCGACGTGGTCTTGGCCACGCAGAACTGTGCGAAGAGCCATGCGGCCTTGCGCCGCTCGAGGGGCGTGCTTTTCATCAGCGTCCAGGACCCGCAGTCCTGGTAGCCCAGCTTCATCCCTTCTTCCCAGTAGGGTCCGTGGGGTGACGGGGCCATACGCCATTTCGGCGTGCCGTCCGCGTTGACCGTCGGACCCGGCTCGACCATGGCCGAGACGAATGCCGTGTACCAGAAGATCTGCTGGGCTACGTGACCCTTGGCCAGGACCGGCAGGTAGGTGTAGAAATCCATCCCGAGAGCACCCGGAGGCGCGTATTTGCGGAGCCATTCCATGTACTTGCTGAGCGAATACTTGGCGGCCGGCCCGTTGGCGGCGCCGCCGCGAGCCACGCTCGCCCCTACCGGGCGGCAGCCATCAACCCGGATGCCCCATTCATCAACCGGTTTGCCATTGGGGATTCCCTTGTCACCGGCACCGGCCATGGACAGCCAGGCATCGGTAAAACGCCAGCCCAGGTCCGGGGCCTTCTTGCCGTAGTCGTTGTGACCGTAAATGGCTTTACCATCGATTTCCTGGATATGCTCACTGAAGAACTGGGCGATATCCTCGTAGGCCGACCAGTTGACCGGGACGCCCAGCTCGTAGCCGTAGATTTCCTTGAATTTCTTTTTGAAATCCGGACGTTTGAACCAATCGTAACGGAACCAATAAAGGTTGGCAAACTGCTGGTCCGGAAGCTGGTAGAGCTTACCGTCCGGGCCGGTGGTGAAGGATTTGCCCATGAAATCGTCGACATCGAGTGTGGGCAGGGTCACGTCCTTGCCTTCACCCTTCATAAAGTCGTCCAGGGGAACCACAAACCCATAACGCATGTGAGTGCCGATCAGATCGGAATCGTTAATATAGGCGTCATAGACGTTCTTGCCGGACGCCCACTGTGTCTGCAGTTTTTCGATCACATCACCTTCCTGAATCAGGTCATGGGAGACTTTGATTCCCGTAATTTCTTCGAACGCCTTGGTCAGCACTTTCGATTCGTATTCGTGGGTCGGGATGGTCTCGGACACGACTTTGATTTCCATACCCTTGAAGGGCTTGGCCGCATTGATGAACCACTCCATTTCTTTCATCTGTTCCTCTTTGGTCAACGTCGATGGCTGAAATTCCTCGTCCACCCACTTCTTGGCCGCCTCCATGTTCGCGCTCGCCGGGATTGCGAATAATGCCAAAAATGCGGCCGCAACCACCATCCCTACGAGCATCATCCGGGTCCGCTTGGTGAAAATCATTTTTTTCATATACCTCCCTCCTTTGGTTTTAGGCCTTCATATGGTTGTGATTTTTCTTCAGCCTGAATCGTTGGTGTGAAGGCCAAGAACACCGAACAACATAGGCGCTGTCTTAACTACATTGACTACTGAATATTGAAAATTGAATATTTGTGGAAGTCACTTCGCTCCGTCCTTTTTAAATAGAAAGAATTCCTTAAATATTCAATATTCAATCGAAAATGTTCAATTATTATCACCCCCACCGCATCACAACAATCATCCAGCACGCGGCAATGGCAAGCATGATCCAAAGGGTAAAATTGGTCAATCCGAGCCATGCGAGAAAAATGTAAGCACTGCCTAACAACCCGATAAAGAGCCGATCACCCGGTGTCGTCGGAATCGGTAGGAAACCGCGGCGTTCGATGGAAGGCGATACGGTCTGCCAAATTGTCATGGCAACCAGGATCAGGAAAATTGCGCTGAAGAAAATCGCCGTTGGCAGTGTCCATTCCATCCATTCCAGAGTCAAAGTCATGGTTAACCCCTCATGATTGAAGATTGAAGACTGAAGATTGAAGATTTAATGTATCCTGTCTATCCTATTTTTGTACTCGCCGTTTTTCTTGAAGATGCGAATATTTTGGTCAGCTCTCCGGCTTCTTCCAATACGATACTTAACTTTGCTGTAAAACTTGCCTTTGATTGCGAAAGGCATGTCGCGCGATAGTTAGCCGCAACGGATGTCGAACATCTAATAACCTGTCCTCGTATATGCTTACCTAAAGCGGTTTCCTGTAGAGCCTTCGCCAGCTTCACGCAGCGATGTGCAAACTTCTTTGTCCTTTCTGTTAAATCTTCTCTGTTCATATCCGCGGACGATAAGTTGAAACCTTACAGAAATGATCAACCTATAAAATGATAGAATTCCTTAAATCTTAAATCTTCAGTCTTCAATCTTCAATACTCTTCACACCCTTCCTAAAGCGAAGCCCTTGGCCATATGATTGCGTGCAAACCAGATTACCAGCATTCCTGGTACAATCGTGAGCATACCGGCCGCGGCCAGCAGGCCATAGTCAAGA
>CALZJV010000608.1 GCA_945787595.1 uncultured Desulfobacterales bacterium
AATATGATGTTCATGGTATCAAATACGGAGTAAACCGCTACGAAACGCAGCAGAACAATACTGTAACCGTAAATCTCGGAAAACCCACCGGGATCTGCCCGCAGAGCAAATGGCGCCACAAAGATATCGGGCACCAGCACATACGCTGCGGCGATACTGAGCATGTAAACCAGGGTCAGGTGAAAGCCGGAGTAGACAGCAGACTGGGCATGGCCAGGTTTGTCCGCCCCCAGATACTGGCCTACGAGCACGGACACGGCAATGCCGCTTCCGATCATGGGCATAAAAGCAAGGGTGTTGATGTTAAAGGCGATATTCGTCGCTGCCAGGCTGGCGATTCCCAGACGGCCGACCAGCAGAACAAATGCAGTAAAGCCGGCCATCTCCAGAAAAAATTGCACACCGGAGGGAAATCCATATCGCAACAGCCGCACCAGGAGCTCTTTTTCCAGCCGCCAGCCTTTGATGGTATGAAAGGTTTTGTTATTCGCCCCAAAGCTCAACAGGAAAAAAAACAACAGCACAGAAAACACGCCCGCCACGACCGTGGCAATGCCTGCCCCTCTGATACCCAGCTCGGGAAAGCCCCAGCGGCCGAAAATAAGGGCGTAATCCAGGATCAGATTCACCAGAGTGGTCGCCGCGTTGACCCACAGCACGGGCCAGGTCTTGCCTCTGCCGCTGAAAAATCCGGACAGGGCATAAGATGCCGCATAGGCGCCGCCGCCCATGCACAGGATCTGAAAGTAGGCCACCTCGTTTTGCTGCACCAGCGGGCTGTGGCCAACCAGGCGGAAAACAGGTCCGGCAAAGGGAATGGCGCACAGTATCAAAATCCCTCCAAACAACGAGATATAGACACCTTGCCAGAGCGCAGGTCCAATACGGTCAAAACGGCGGGCACCATAATACTGGGCCACAAAGGTCGTGACATACCCGGCCGTGCCCATGAAAATACTGACCATCGAAAAGTTAAGCATGCCGGCCGGCATCGCTGCGGCAATGGCCTCGGGCGAGTACCACGTCAAAAACATGCGGTCCACAAAGTGCTGCACCGACCAGGTAGCTGTGCTCAGAATCAAAGGGATTGCAACGACAAGAACCTCGCGGTATCCGCCCTCGCTTCTCCATCGGTTTTTCAGGTTTTGCATCAACAGTTGCCTTTACCACAGATATCGTTACCCGTGGTTGATTGGTTGAGTAGTTGATTCGTCAAGTGGTTTTAAAATTTGGATATATCCCTATTTTAATTTTCTACTGAACTGTTGCTTCATTACCAGTAGGGGCGGTCACCGTGACGCCCAACGGCAGCCGCATTGGGCTGCCCTTCGGTGGGCATTGCGCTGTCCGCTGTCAGTTATTTCCGCATTCCCCATTCCGACTCCCCAATTCCGACTTCCCCATTCCCTCCGGGGCGTAGGCCCCTATAGCCCCTACGGGCCGGAGGCCGCATTCCGAAAGGTCCCGATTCAATTAACGCGCTATCAACTGCAAGTCAAGGACAGTCGTTATATATTTTTAAGAAGCGCAAAGAATTATAGTTGACAGAGGTATAACCATTGTTATACTAATAGCGTATGAAAACTGCGATTTCAATACCGGACGAAATTTATCATTCCGCGGATCAGCTTGCCAAAAGACTCAGTATGTCTCGAAGTGAGCTTTATTCCAAAGCCGTTTCGAATTATATCAATGCCCACAAAAATGAGGCCGTCACCAAGGCATTAGATCAGATTTATGCTAAAGAAAAGTCTGAGATAGACCCGGTGATCAATGTGATCCAACTCAGATCTTTGCCAAAGGAAGCGTGGTGATCCAGCGGGGTGAAATTTGGTGGGCGGAGCTTCAGGAGCCGGCCGGTTCGGGACCCGGTTATAAAAGACCCCTGGTTGTCATCCAATCGGATGATTTCAATAAAAGCCGGATCAACACCATCATTGCCGTGGTTTTAACTACCAATATAAAATTAGCAGATTCCCCCGGTAACGTCATGCTTCCGAAAAAAATGACAGGGCTTCCAAAAGACAGCGTTACCAACGTGTCGCAAATAATCACAATCGATAGATACTATCTGTCCAAACGTATCGCAATTCTGCCGGCCGGCATCATGAGACGCATCGATGACGGATTGAGGCTTGTTTTATCCCTGTGAGAACAAGAACAGGTCTGGTATAAGTCTTACCACCTAGATCAATCATCCGGATATCAGCCCGATTCATTCATCCCCCCACTGCTCGGATTCCAGTTATGTTTTCGAGTCTGCGATATCATCTGGGATTTCTTTGAGCTTGCGGATCCAGGCTTTTTCAAACTCCTATATTTCCCGTTGTTGTATCCGATTCTCGAAAACTTCCCTCACCAGGGCAATCGGGAGAGCTTATGGATACGGCATTAAGATCTATGGTCAACGCTTACGAAATTTTTCCCTTTTCAAATTCTTTGCGAAAATGGTAAGAGTATTTTTTTCCTCTGAAGACCGTCTTTATCCGTGTCCCATTAGAAAACCTTAAACCGAATTAGCTGCAAAAATGGAGCTTACAAACCCCTATAAAGTGCCGGCCTCCGAAATCAAATCGCGCAGGCTGAAGATCCAGCAGGAGCTCCGGCAAGGTGAGATCGATGGTCTTTTCATCGTGCAGCGGGTGGACTTGTTTTATTTTTCGGGGACCGCCCAAAACGGGTATATGTATCTCCCGGCGGAGGGCCAACCGATCCTGTTTATCAAACAATATTTTCCCAGAGCCGCAAAAGAGTCTTCCGTAACCGATATTGTAAAGATAGGGTCGATCAAGGAGATCCCGCAACTGATTGTCGACCGTTTCGGCCGCATGCCGGGGGTGCTGGGATACGAACTGGATGTTTTGCCGGTCAACGATTTCAAATTCTACCAAAGCCTGTTTAACGTAAAAAAATGCGTCGACGGATCTCCCCATATCCTGACGGTCAGAAGGATCAAATCCGACTGGGAAATTGAGCAATTGGAAGAAACGGCTGAAATGACCGCCAAAACCTTTGAATATATGCGCGCCACGATTCGCCCGGGACTCAGCGAAATGGAATTTGCCGGCCTGTTCGAAACCTATGCCCGCCGACTGGGTCACGGCGCCCGCATCCGGGTGAGACATTACCAGACCGAAGGCTATCCCTGGCACGTACTCAGTGGTAAAAGCGGCGGCCTGGCGGGATTGCTCGACTCCCCGGCCAGCGGCGAAGGCACATCGGCAGCATTTCCGGTCGGTGCCGGACACAAAAAGCTTTGTGCCAACGAGCCGATTATGGTGGATTTAGGATCCGTATTAAACGGATATCATCTGGATGAAACCCGCATGTTTGCCATCGATTCCATGCCGGATAAAGCAATGAAAGCCTGCCATGTCGCCATTGAAATACACAATACGATTTTTGAAAAAGCCAAACCGGGCATAACCGTTGGCGAACTTTTCGACCTCTCGGTGCGACTCGCCGAAAAACACGGTTATGCGGAATCCTATCTGGGAGCACCGGGACACAAGGTGTCTTTTATCGGTCACGGCATTGGTCTGGAAATAGTGGAACCCCATATTATTGCCAGAAACAGAAAAGACCGCCTGGAACCCGGGATGGTTATTGCCCTAGAGCCCAAACTTGTATATAAAAACGAGTTTTGCGCGGGAATCGAAAGTGTCTTTCTAGTGACGGAGACCGGTGCGCGTCTCATCAGCAAAGTACCGGCGGAGGTGTTTGTGTGTTGATTAAGTTGAAGAGGTTGATAGTTGATTGTTTGTAGTTTATGGAATGAAAGTGAAATGAATGGATTCCCTTTAAATTTATTTTTGGACAGGATTTACAGGGTAAAGATCCGGGTCCAGAGGGCCCGGCTTTGGTCCACCCCGGAGGGGTGATATGGGTGATTACGTTTGCCAGCAGTGTTCAGGTGTCGGGTGTCAGGTGTGAGCCATCTCAAATCCATAGATTAGGTGGTATAGTTTTCTGCGATATCTGGTAGCCATGGTGACAGGCCATCAACACAATACCTTTTCCGCGAGGCGGATTGACTTTTATTTCTTTCATCTGGAAAGAAATAAATTTAAATATCCAAAAGATCCTGTAAATCCTGTCTTAAATTTGTTTATTTAAAATCGAATCCATTCAATTTCTCTTTTTTTGGTATACATAGCTATTAAATAAGGGGGATATATCAAAATGACAGCAACCGGCATTCTCAAACCCAAATCTGCCGAAGAAATACATCAGTTGATGAAAGTGGCTTTAGGCCAGGAAAAAGCGGATCTGGCCATCGTCAATGCGAAGGTGGTCAATGTCTATACCGCTGAAATCCTGCCCGACTTCGGCATCGGCATCAAAGGCAAATGGATTGCCTACGTTGGCGAAAACGCCAAAGACACCATCGGTCCGCAGACCGAGATCATCGATGCCGGCGGCCAAACCGTTATCCCGGGTCTGATCGACGGCCATACCCATATCGCCTGGATGTTCACGGCGGCCGAATTTTTGAGATACGCCATCTCCGGAGGCACCACCACGGTTGTCACCGAAACCATAGAACCCTACCCTGTCTGCGGGTACGAGGGAGTTATCGATTTTCTGGAATCCTTGAAGAACCAGCCGATAAAACTCCTGGCAACCGCCCCGGCGATGGTCTCCATCAGTCGAACAGCCCGTGAGATGCCGCCGCAGACCCTGGCAAAACTGTTGGCCAGGGATGATGTCCTCGGACTGGGCGAGAGTTACTGGCAGGCGGTGCTGCAGGAACCTGGACAGTTATTGCCGCGCTTCGAGCAAACCCTTGTTGCCGGGAAAACCCTGGAAGGACATTCGGCCGGAGCCGGCGACAAAAAACTGGCCGCCTATGTTGCCGCTGGAATTTCTTCCTGTCACGAGCCGATCAATGCCGCACAGGTTCTGGAACGGTTGAGGATGGGGCTTCATATCATGGTCCGCGAGGGCAGCATTCGACGGGATTTGGCAGAAATTGCCCAAATCAAGGACAGCGGCATCGATCTGCGACGGCTCATTCTTTCGACCGATGGTGTCGAACCCCGAGACCTCATTGAAAAGGGTTACATGGAATTTGTGCTTCGCAAGGCCATCGACTATGGTTTTGATCCCGTTGCGGCCATTCAAATGGCCACCTTGAATGTTGCCGAGCACTTTTCGCTGGATGGCCTGATCGGCGGCATCGCCCCCGGCCGTTTTGCCGACCTGGTAATGATCCCGGACGTCCAAACCATCGAGGCACAGGTGGTTATCAGCAACGGTGAAGTCGTCGCCAAAAACGGCAAACTCTTGACTGCCCCCCGCCGGCACACCTTTTCAAAACAGAGCCTGAATAGTGTAAAATTACCGCGGGATATGAAATCGTCGGATTTTATTATCAGCACCGATCCCAATGTTTCGCAAGTCAAGTTAAGAATCATCAATATGGTAACCGACCTGGTCACCGCTGAGTTGGAAATGCAGTGGCCTGTAACCGACGGACAGATCAGACCGGACGTCGATCAGGGTATCATCAAGATCGCCGCCATCGACCGTACCCATAATCCCGGCAAAATGCAGGTCGGTTTAATCAAGGGTTTCGGTTTGGCATCCGGCGCCATGGCCTGCAGTGCAGCCTGGGATACCTCCGATATCATTGTTGCCGGCAGCAACGATGAGGATATGGCAGCCGCCGTCAACCGTATCCAAGTGCATCAGGGCGGTGCCGTGGTTTGTCAATACGGCAAGATCCTGGCCGAGTTGCCGCTGCCGATTTTCGGTATCATGTCGGATTTACCGATTGAAACCATTGCCGACCGATTGCAGGAAATTAAAAGCG
>CALZJV010000609.1 GCA_945787595.1 uncultured Desulfobacterales bacterium
GCTTAAAGGCAGGCTGCCAATCGCCGCCGGTGATGTACAGTGTCTATCTCATCAAAATATTTTTTAAGAACAGCGCGAATCGGATTCAGCCGCTGGAAAGAAGAAGATTTACACCTGGCAATTGACCTCTGGGGTGATTTTAATGTTACCCAATTTTTTGATGCTCGCGGCAAACTATCTGCAGCCCAGGTAAACGAAAGGCTTTTGCAGGAAATCGCTGCAGAAAAATTGCACGGTATTCAATATTGGCCAATTTTTCTTTTAATGAATGACCATCATCTGGGATGCTGCGGGCTGAGGCCATACGATGAATCTAAGAATATTTTAGAGATAGGGTTTCATATCCGATACAGCCACTGGGGACAAGGTTATGCCTTTGAGGCGGCACGTGCTGTGATGACGTATGCATTCGATACCCTCAAGGCGTCAGGGCTTTTTGCCGGTCATAACCCGAAAAATGAGGTTTCGCGTCATTTGCTGGTCAAGCTGGGGTTCAGATATACTCACGATGAGTTTTATAAACCCACGGGATTAAATCATCCGTCTTACCTGATAACCGCTGATGATTTTCGGAAATGCAGCGTTTCTCCCCGAACAAATAGTGTTTAGCAATAAGATAGAGGCCCTCTGCCTATTGACCGGCTTCATTAAAACGGATCGGATCTATTTAATGCATGGCAAGATTCCTTACCCGGATAAACCGGAAATCCGAAATTCGAAAAGCGAAATCCGAATATACAGCGAAAAAGGAGAAAATCATGATACCCAACCAGCGCCATCTGTTTGATCTGCCGGATGATGTCGCCTATTTGAACATCGCCTACACTGCCCCTTTACTCCATGCTGCGGCCAATGCAGGCCGGGATGCAATTCAAGCCAAGCAAAATCCATGGACAATTTCATCGACAGATTTTTTCAGTTCGGTCGAGAAAGTGCGCAGTCTGTTTTCGGAGATAGTCGGCTGTGACTCCGGCTGTGTCGCCATCATTCCGGCCGTATCCTATGGTATTGCGCTGGCCGCAAAAAATTTACCGATAGAAAAAGGCCAATCTATCGTGGTGCTGCATGACCAATTTCCTTCGAATGTATATAGCTGGCGTAAGGTGGCATTCCAAAAAAATGCCGTCATCAAAACCATCCCGCGTCCGGCTGATAATGATTGGACGCCCGCCTTGATTGACAGCATCGAAGGCGACACCGCCGTCGTCGCGGTTTCCAATTGCCATTGGACGGACGGCACCCTCATTGATCTCGAAAAAATTGGGGAACGATGCCGGTCTAAAGGTGCCGCTCTGGTGCTAGACGGTATCCAATCGCTTGGCGCGTTGCCTTTTTCCATAAAACGGGTGCAGCCGGATTTTCTCGTGGCCGGAGCGCACAAATGGCTTCTGGGGCCTTATAGCTTTGGATTTTGTTACCTGGATGCCAAGTGGCATAAGGGCAACGCTCTTGAAGAAAACTGGATGAACCGGGCGGATTCCGAGGATTTTTCCCGTCTTGTTGACTACCGGGATAGTTATCAGAAAGGCGCCAGACGATTTGATATGGGTGAGAGCAGCAACTTCATTCTTTCTCCAATTGCGGCAGTCGCATTGCGACAAATACTGGACTGGGGAATTGAAAATATTGCCGAAACGTTACAGGCTAAAACCGATACCATCGCCGACCGTGCAAAGGAAGTCGGTTTTGTCGTTGCGCCAAAGTACGCCCGGGCACCCCATCTGAT
This sequence comes from uncultured Desulfobacterales bacterium, assembly GCA_945787595.1. Next base: position 1,727 of record CALZJV010000609.1, read on the forward strand.
CGGTGTCTCAAAACCCGGGGGTTTCCGTAAGGATCTGCCGAATTTGCTGGCACAGGAAAAAATATTCGTAAGTGTCAGAGGAGAGTCTATTCGAATTGCCCCACATTTATATACGACCGAAGAAGATATCGAGCGGCTTTTTTCAGCCCTGCGAAGGGCAATGTAGGAATTCCCGGAAGGTGGTAAACCAGACCGGACCAGCCGGCGGAGAATTGAAGATTGAAGATCGAAGATTGAAAATTGAATATTTATGGTTGTCGCTTCGCTCAGTCATCTTTAGATATGTTGATTAAAATTGATCCGGCGATGGAATTCAGCCCGATTGATTCTTTATACTGTGGTTGAGACCAGTTTGGGCACTTATACGGGGAATCCCTGGCCCAGACCTGATTTCAAGAAGTTGTATCCACGGCATATGTTTTTAATAGCAGAGGGTTGATCTCCTTGATAACGGTTGTCGCACCAGGGCGGGCGTGAACTTTGAATTGCTCGACCTAGGTTATATTATGAATCACCGTTACTATCCGGCTGAATGATTTCAATCTGATCGGCATTGCGGTAACCCCTCGGCAGTTTTTTACCTCGACGCCCGCGCTCACCGATGAAATCAGAAATATTTCCGGGCGTGAAACGGACGGATTGTTTGCCGGCGTGTATTTTAATCGTGGCACCTTCAGGTATTATTTCCAACAATTTTAGGTACTCTTCGCGTTTTTTCAGCTTTGCCGGCGGGATTTGAATGATCTTGTTGCCTTTTCCCCTGGGAAGCTCCGGCAGGGCCTTGACTGGGACAACCAGCATGTACCCTTGCGTCGTAATTGCAGCCACATAGTCGGTTTCGTTATTAGCGACATATACGGGCGGCAGCGGCTCGCACTCCTTGGGAACAGTGAGCATGGCTTTGCCCTTGGTGTTTTTGGTCACCATATTGGCAATGTCCGTAATGAAGCCATAGCCCGCATCACTGGCGAGCAGCACCTTCTGATCCGGCAAACCCATGACAACCGATAGAAATCTGGCCCCGTTAGAAGGTGTCAGCTTGCCTGTCAACGGTTCGCCTTGTCCCCGTGCCGACGCCAAAGTGTGGGCCGGCAACGAGTAAGACCTTCCCCCGGTATCAAAAAATATTGCCGGCTGAATGGTTTTGCCGCGGGCGGCACTTAAAAATTCATCCCCTGATTTATAGTTGAGATGGATGGGATCCACTTCGTGTCCCTTGGCTGCACGCACCCATCCACCGGCGGAGAGCACCACGGTAACCGGTTCGACCGCCGTAAGCTCGACTTCCTTAATCGCCTGGGCTTCCCGGCGTTCGACAATCTGGGTTCTGCGCTCGTCGCCGTATTTTTGCGCATCTTCTTTGAGCTCGGTTTTCATCAGCGTTTTCAGGCGCTGGTTTGACGCCAATATTTTTTCGATCCAGTCTTTTTCTTTATCCAGCTCCTGTTTCTCGCTTTTAATTTTGATTTCTTCGAGCTTCGCCAACTGGCGTAGCCGAATCTGTAAAACCGCCTCAGCCTGGACATCGGTCAGGTCAAATTTTTGCATTAAAATCGGCTTGGGCTCGTCATTTTCACGAATAATCCGGATAACCTCGTCGAGGTTAAGGTAAGCGACTAGAAGCCCGTCGAGTATGTGCAGACGTTCTTTGATTTTGTTTAGACGAAATTCCAGCCGGCGGATCACCGTTTGCCTGCGAAATTTAAGCCATTGTTTTAGTATCTGCAACAGTCCAAGTGTTTGCGGCTTGCGGTTCAGCCCGATGACGGTCATGTTCACTTTAACACTTTTTTCGAGATCGGTGGTAGCAAACAGATGACTGATGAGGGCATCTTTGTCCACGCGGTTGGAGCGCGGCATGATCATAAGACGTGTCGGGTCGTCCTGGTCCGACAAGTCACGTATGTCGGAGATCATGGAGAATTTTTTTTCTCTCATTTGAAGGGCTACCTGCTCGATCACCTTGGCAGGCGAAACCTGGTAGGGAAGCGAAGTGATAATAATATCCCCGTTTTCGTATTCATATGTTGCCCTCATGCGAATCATACCCTGGCCCGACCGGTAAATATTTATAATTTCCTCTCTGGAGGTAATTATTTCAGCTCCGGTCGGAAAATCGGGACCCTCTATGATCTGACAAACATCCTCGATGGTGGCCTTGGGGTTATCAATCAGGTGGAAACAGGCTTGAATGATTTCA
>CALZJV010000610.1 GCA_945787595.1 uncultured Desulfobacterales bacterium
GCGTTGCGAAAGCTCGGAATATCCAGATATTCCTGCGTTTTCGCGCCTTGCCAGACAGGCGCCTCAACGCCTAAAATTGTGAACTTATTTATTCGTGAACCCTAAGCTTCAAGGAGCTGAATTATTATTCAACTTCCCGCAGTATAGATGTCATTGTTGTTGATTGGTTTGGTTGTAAAATTTATAAATATTATAAGGAGAGTTAATTATGACCGAAACTGCTGTTCAAAAAAGTGAAAAAGGTTTTGTACCCACACTCTTGCTTGCCATTTTTTTAGGCGGGCTCGGTGTTCATCGTTTCTTCGTTGGGAAAATTGGTACTGGAATATTGCAGCTAGTAACATTAGGTGGATTAGGGATTTGGGCTTTGATTGATGTCATCATGATAATAATTGGATCTTTCAAAGATAAAGCCGGTCTGCCGATTAAAGCGTAATTACAGCTGGACCAGTCAACACATTTCAAAATCCCTGTCACCTTCCAATATGGATAGGCGACAGGGAAAATCAGTGTCAAGTCTTCATTCTTTACGCTATGTCAAGAATGAAGACCCCTCCTTTTTTTCATTTGGTTAATCTTCCACGATTATTTCAGCATCTTTTTGGGCACTTACACAATCACAATGTCCATCTATGGCTTCAATATAGTGCATGCACTTATTTGAAAATTCCGATTTATCAGCAAATGTACAGTGCCTGTGTCCGGTCCAAGTTGTTCCCGCACCACATTTCGATAGAATGCCTGGTACGCAAAAATTTAATGGTTTGAGGTTCGGCTGGGGTTTCATCGAACTTTGAAGTTTATCCTTTATATTTTTTGGCCTGTGCATTGATTTCCTCCGGCGTCATTTTTAGGTGTCATCTTGTACAGACTGAATTACGGAGTATCGGTTACATAGGATTGATTTTTTTTAACCTTGTACCAGTCTGTCCGGCTGCGGACTATCAACAAAAAGTTACTCGGCAGATTGATTGACATGAAACTCAAAAAAGACTATATTTGAGTCCAAATTCAGTTCATGAAAGGACAGATTTATGAAACTCAGTCAAGCCATCAAGCCGATCAGTTATTTTAAGTCCCATGCCGCCGAAGTCATACGTGAATTAAACGAGCAGCACAGCACTATGATTATTACCCAAAATGGCGAAGCGAAAGCGGTTATTCAGGACATTACAGAGTACGAGCGAGTTCAAGAGGCACTGGCCATGCTCAAAATGGTTGCGGAAGGGCAGAAGGACTATGAGGAAGGCAAGACCATCCCCGCCGATCAAGTGCTAAAAGAGCTCAATGATGTGATCACTAAGGATTTTACGAAATGAGATTTGCGGTGGAGTTCACTACAGGAGCCAGACAGGATCTTTTAAAAATTTATCGTTTCATTAAAACGGCTGGAAAGCCTGAGATGGCTAGACGATTATATAAAAATATTTCAGATGTCTGTGCCAGTCTGTCTCAAAATCCTGCACGCGGCCACGTTCCTTCAGAGCTTGAAGACCTTGCAAACTTGTCTTGCCGTCAAATAGTCATTAAGAATTACCGGATCATTTATCAGATTTTCGGTAAAATCGTTATCATTCACGGCATCATCGACGGCCGCCGGGATATCCGGGAGACGATGCGTCAAAGGGTATTAATTTAAAATAATCTGGTGGTTTGGTAATTGTGTTTGGCATATTTGTAGAGGAGAGGAATAATGAATTATCAGAATGCAACGCTTCCGGAAGGAGCCGTAAAAGCGGGATCCACACCGAGCATGACAGAAAAAACTGTGGTTCCAGGTATATTGAAAAAACATCTCGCACCCAGAGGTAAGTTCGGCTACCTAGTGGTTGAAGAAGGTTCTTTGCAATTTGTCTGGGAAGATGAGGAGGATAATGTTCTTGATGCCGATCCGGAAAATCCCATTATCATTTTCCCGGAAAGATATCACCATGTATCAATAACCGGTAAAGTTCGATTTCGTGTTGAGTTTTATGACGTCGGAGGCATTGATATTGCCGACAACTTGACAGAGAGGGGTCGGCGTCCGGGTGAAGACTTTATATAGCCGGTCTAATCCATGAAAAGTTGGCAATTGTTCAACGGTTCAGGGTTCAATCCCCCCGGCCGCCGAAGTTACCAAATTGATCGATTTCAGATAAGAATTCAAGAACCATTGCGGTATGGATATGTGTGGATATCAAACTTTTCAGATGCGGTTACTTGAATTTCCGGATATTATTAATGAACAAAACCGCAAAAATGTAGGGGATTTTAAATGAACGAATTTTCATCCAAAAAATTCAGCAAAGATGAAGTCGATCGAATTATCCGGCGGGCCCTGAAACTGAACAAAGAGGATTCAATTAGTCATCAGGAGTTGATGGAAACGGCTGGAGAATTCGGAATAGATCCTCAGACGCTTGAGGCCGCAATTGAGGAGGAAAAAGAAGAATTCCAAAGAGAAAGCGCTCGAAATAAACGGCTGTTGCGCCGTAAGGCCCACTTTCACCGCCACCTCTGGAGTTATCTAATCGTCATCGGCGCGTTGTTGCTTATTAATTTCTTGACTCCGGGACCGTGGTGGTTTCAGTGGCCTGCCCTCGGTTGGGGTATTGGTTTGGCTTTCAAATTTAAGGCCGCTTATTTCCCGGTGCAAAAAGACATGGCAAGCGAAACCAGCATTACCATACCCTAGCTGGTATTCGAACCTTTACTTCAGGTGCTTTGCTAAAAAATTCCTAACCTGCACTACCGCATCATCCGCAGCCACCGCGTCATACAGCACCCGATGGCCTTTAACGACAGAATCTTTTCCCTTCCAGTCAAAGTCATGGTAAACTCCAGGGTATATCTTCAGAATGACTTCATGTTCGGTTCGGCCGGCCGGCATCATATAAGAGCAATTTGAGGCAGGACACCAATCGTCGGATTTGCCGATCAAAATTAAAAGCGGAGCCGTCAAGTCGTTCATTGAGTAAGCGCAATAGGGATAGAAGGCGATTGTCGCTTTAAATGAATCCTCTCCATAGGAACTGTGGACCGAAACAATGGCCGGTAATCCTCCATGTGACCAACCCATCACAGCAATCCTGTTGCTATCAACAAACGGGAGTTCGGATAGGTAACGCCTGGCAGCATGAGCATCTCCGGCACGTATGTCAGGAGAAACCCTGCGCGAATTACCGAGAATAGTTTTAGTTGACTCACCTCTTGGTCCAAAACTGTCTACCTGCAATGTTACATAACCCCAGCTTACAAGCCTTTGCGACCAATCAGCGTCACGCCTGGCTTTTATCCCGCCGCTGCCATGGAGTAGTACAACGGCGGGAAAGGGTCCGTCGCCCTTCGGCTTTTTCAGAATTCCCCGCAAGGTTTTTGGATTCCCATAGTGGCCAGTGTCCCAGCTTTCAAATTCAGCCGTTGTCGCACAGGAACTTAAAATCAGGAACAAACCGATCCATAGAACGATTTTTAATGCAATTTTTTCCATATTCATTTCATCAATTTCCGGTTAGGAGATTGCATAAAAAAGTTGATTCTCTTTGGGTTTTTGCTCTCATCGTTTTATCCTCCAAAACCACTTATAATAGAATCTTGCTTGGAGGTGGTTTGCTGCTGTTGCTAAACTTGTTGCTGTGTTATCTGCAATGCTGTGAGCATCTTTTCGAAAAGCGCATCTTTGTCAAATTTCGAGACGTCGGTGATCACACCGCCGGCCATTTCGGCATGTCCGCCGCCGAAGCCGATGCCATGCAAAATTCGGCGGGCGATGGCATCGGCAGGCCATTGGGCCGCTTCACTGCGCAAAGAGAAGTTGATGCTGTCGCCATTTTGGGCCCAGAGCACCACAAAATCGATGGTATCCAAGGAGAGGAGAAAATCCCCGAGAATGCCCAGTAGATTCTGGTCGCAACCTCGGGGGAAATGGCAAAAGGCC
>CALZJV010000611.1 GCA_945787595.1 uncultured Desulfobacterales bacterium
TTCTTCGGGGTCCTTTGAATGTGAGATTGACTTGGCAACCCTTAGCATGGTCTCATAATTGATGACTTGTTTTTCCATGATTATTCTCCTTTGATTATTTATGATGGATTTTAAGATTAGGTTAATCGAGTATTTCCTAACTTTGGTAAATCAGATCCAAGGCATCTTCGCCCCTTTGCGCTACCATGACAAGGTAGCTCTGTTGCTCCATCAGAAACTGGATGGGCGCCACGACACCCGATTCATTATCCACTATGAGACTTTTTTTTGGCATGAAAAGTAGCTTTCGCTTTATACCTTGCCATACTCGAACCATCGATGCGTCTCACCAATCAAATTCTCATGTTCAGCCTTAAGATGATCATACATCCTTGCATTATCGATAGCGATACCTCCCATATCCGCCAATCCAGAAATCAGCTCGTATTCATCATTTGAAAAATTTCGCTGCTCTGAAGTGTATATTCTAAGCACGCCTATTATTTGGCCCTTTACTGTTATTGGTACCGATAGTACAGAGGCAATGCCCTCCCTTTTGGCTTCTTCTGGGTACTGGACTCTTGTATCATTCGACATGTCAAGGATTAGAACTATTTGTCCGCTTAATGTTTCTGCTATGCTTTTATCGGCATCCAAAGGACCCTTTCTTAAATAGGCCTCGCTCAGACCATGACTTGCGCTGACATCTAATTTATTCAGGTTCTTATCCAAGAGAAAAATTGTACAAGCTTTAACATTGAGAAATTTTACAATATTTTCAGTAATCAGCATTAATACTTCTTTGAGATCCAAGCTGGAATTAATTACTTTACAAACATCTCTAAATAATTGGAAATATTTCAACTCATTGTTTTGCATACGATCCTCCTTTCCCCCAATAAAAAAGCCAAGCAACCAATAACAGGCGACTCGGCAATTTTATTTAAGACATACTGCATGTTACCCATCCTCCCCAAGACGGGTGTTGCGTTGTCTTGTACTTATAATTTATCTATAAAAATTTTTAATTAAAATGATGATTGCAATATATAAGAAATATTCAAGTCGGTCAACGATTAAAATATTGCTAATAATAATTTATAGTTATGTATAAAGTTATATAGATTCTGGCTTTTTATTGAGATCACCTCAGTTTAAAGAAAGGCTGTGATACCTAATGTCGCAGAATGAGATTTGGGACAGTCAATTGAAAATGATTCAGCCGGAATGGCCGATTTAGAAAAATTTCGAAATTCTACAAAAGAAAATTCTATATTCTTCTAAATTTTTTGTTTTGGCGACTGTCATAATGGTTAATATAAAAGTAACATATTGATATTGTAGGAATTATATTTTTACTCAGTTATGGCATGCTAATTGCTGATAAAAAATACCAGCGGTGACGTGCGTGTTCAGCAAAACAGCATGAAAGGAGGACAAAATGTCTGTTTACGTTATGAGTATACGGAAATTCCAAATTGAGGAGACCGAAAAACTGATTTCGCTTCTTGCGGAATTAAGCACCCGTGCAAAAGAACAACCGGGTCATATTTCTCGCGATATATTAAGAAGCCTTGATAATCAGGGAGAATACCTCGTCAGAGGCGAATGGGAGACGGTTGAGTACTGGGATAAATGGCTGCACAGCAAAGAAAGAAGGGATATTCAGGGCAAAATAGATTCTCTCATCGGAGAAAAAACCTTTTTCGAAGTTTTTGAGCCCGTGAGCCATTGATTCAAGATTTTGTTTAAATATTTGGCAGTCATGATTACCTCTAGCGTTTGATCGACTTTTTTCTCTCATCCCGCCGCCATAGGCGGGACAGAGCTCACAGAGATTTTTTCTCTGTGGACTCTGTGAGTTCCATGATAAACGGAATGAGAGATTTAATGGCCCACGATAGGGCCATACCCCAAATTTATATTAGATAGAGAATTAGCACCAATAAAATTACCGCTGTCCCCATGACAAACGAATTTGTGACGCTATCATGTAACACGCTGAACGCGATGCTCCCATTCTGTGCTTTGGAACGATAGCGCCATTTTGCAAAAGAAAAAATCGAAAATAGCCAAATTACGACAATGGATAGTATTAATAAAATATTCATAGCATTACCTCCTTGATAAAATAGGCGAGTCGAATCCGGGTTCTCGACTCGTCCCTTTATATTTTAAACATATTTAACTTCAGTAAGAGACAAAAGACACCCACCCATAGTTATAATCAAGCGACCTTTTTTAGTTGGGGTGGTTCAATAACTATGGTGCGCAATTTTGCCAGAGCCTGATGAGCCGCATTTATCAGCGGATGCACTGTGGGGGCGGATGTCAGCAACGGATGGGTGGCAATTTGCAGCATGTCAAGCTCTCTAACAGTTACTTTCCTTTGAATCGCGAGTGCGATCATGTTAATAAGCTCACCTGCCGAAGGCCCACCGGATACCTGACCGCCGAGAATAATACCCGATCTGTCTGCGAAGACCAGCTTGACTTTTAGTTCACTGGCTCCGGGAAGCATGCCCGGATGGCGATCAGGAGCAACGGCAGTGGCCGTCACATATCGAAATCCTTCTTTTTGACAAGCACGGCAAGTCATCCCGGCGCTGGCAAAGGAAACACCGCCTATTTTTGTGGAAAAAGCGGCGATGGTCCCTTGAATTTGATGCAGCACACGAATACCGTAAATATTCGTTCCTGCATTACGGGCTTCGGCTGTTGCGGTGGAGGCCAGCCATACCGGGGCGGCTTTGCGTGTAAAGAAATCCCGCTTAACAGCGCAGTCACCGACTGCAAATACATCCTCAGCGTCCGTTCGCATATACTCATCAACCCAGATGGACCCATTCTCAACTAGTCGCAGGCCGGCCTTCTGAGCTAAATCGTTTGCCGGTTTCGCGCCAATGCTCACCAACACCATATCAGCCTTAATCTTTCTCCTGTTTTCCAAGGTTACAGACTCAACCTGGCTTTTGCCATCAATTGATGCAACTCGATTTCCGCAATGGGTATGGATACCTTTAGAGCCCAGCACTGTGGCCACTTCATCACAGATTTCATCGTCAAACGCGGTAACCAGCATCTTTGGCATAATTTCAATCAAATGGACGTCGGTTTTGAACCCATGCGATAGTTCATCTGCAAATTCAGCGCCAATAAAACCGCCGCCAATTATTGCCACACGCTTGGCCGTGTGCACTGTCTTTCGGAGCTCGGTCATGGCCGACATGCTCTTGCGAATAGTGAAGACGCCTTCTTTCTCAATCCCTGGGATTGGCGGCAGAATCGGTTCCGTTCCGGTTGCCAAAACAAGTCGCTCATAGTTTAAAACCTGACCGGATTCCAATGTTACCGAATGTGCTTTGGGTTTAAAAGAAACTGCCTTGCCCACAATGATTTCAACCCCTGCCTTTTCCAACGGCAGATTTCCCATTGCATTCTGCTTTGGATCTGAGAGGGTATGCATCATATATGGAATAGCGCAAGGGATTACCCCATCCCCAATTTCCTTTATGACACATACCGATTTTTCAGGATAAACACTTTTAGCGGTCAGTGCTGTTATGATACCGGCCGGGCCACCTCCTATTACGATTACATTAATGTTCACTTTTACCTCCTTACAGACTTTGTATCTCCACAACTACTATCAGAGGACAGAAAACAGAGGTCAGATGACAGAAATTGGAAGTCGGAAAATATCAATCAATCCCATACGCTTTACCTTATGCCCTCTACCTTCAACACTATGCTTCGCGCCTTATGCCCTGCGCCTTGAGCCCTATGCCTTAAATCCTCGACCTTCTACCTCGTTCGCTCCAACTTTCCAGCATCCGATGCGGCTCAATTAACTCGCAACACGCTCGCCTACCGTATCACCCAAACCGTCCTATCCCTGGCCATATGGATGACTTTGTTTGTTACACGACCGATGAAAAATCCCATGACGATGGTTCCGATATTCTCTTGTTTGGCCTTGTCGGCGATTGCTCCAGCGCGGGATATCGCTTTCGCGGTAATTTGGGTTGAAACCTTATTGGCTTTAAAACCCGCCTTAATCAATGCAGTTTGGGCTGCAGTTAATAATGATGCCATCTCTTTGCGAACGAATTTAGAATACTCTTTCGGGGATAATATTTGTTGATGTTCCGGTAGTCCGTCCCCATTGCTCCGGATTACGTGAAACAAACTGACCTCATAATCTAATCCCCCCAATAAAGAGCCGACAAAACCTACGATCCTCGCGGCATTCTCTGATCCGTCAAAGGCCAATAGGATTTTTTTATTCTGCGTCCGTTTCCCAACCAATATAAGCGGTATAAAGGTAAGTTTCTCTATCAATTTGGCGGCCACACTTCCAAGAACTATTCCCCTCAATCCTGTCAGTCCGCGTCGTCGGGTCACCACTGCAACGTAACCGTTGCGGGCCTCGCGAATAATGTCCCTAGCAATTCCCTTTTTTCTATTTTGAATTTTTGTGATTATGGATTCTGACGAGAAACCTGCTTTCAGCAGGAATTGTCTGGCTTGCTCCATAAATTGTTCGATGCGCTTTCGTTGTTGAACTTCCCATGACTTGACCTGCCTGACGGTTGAAGTACTTCTGGGATCTTTTTCCAGGTCCCAATATCCTTCTGGTACTGAGCTGAAGACGTGGAATAAAACGATATCCACATTGAGAAATGCTTCACTTCTTGCAACATATCTAACCGTGTTCAAACCGCGATCCGAACCGTCCACAGGCACCAGGATTTTCTTCTTTTTCGCTTTTTTCATTGTTAAATCCCTTTCTTGGATGGTCATTAGTCAATTTTCTCTGCAAATATCTCTCTATTATTTTCACGGCGATCCACCATGTAATGCAAAGTGGCTTTTGTGCTCAGATCCTGAATCAGCTTTTGAAGTTTGGAACGTTCAATGCTGTGCATGCGAATGTACACCTTGCGATAGCCTTCCGGTACATCGGCATAGGAAGTCAAGATGCTGACCATACGCCCCCCATAAAAGCGGATGACATCGGCAACTTCCTTAATTGATCCCGGTCTGTCTTCCACCTGAATACCAAACTGAATTCCCCCGTTGCCTACCCCTGTCAGCGAAATGAGAACTCTGAACAAATCGGTTTGGGTTATGGTACCAACAAGCTGCCCGTCGGCATCGACAACAGGTGCACCGGATATTTTATTTTTCTGAAGCACCTGGGCGGTTTCTTCCACAGTGTAATCCGGAGGCACCGTGATCACATCTCTGGTCATGATGTCTTTTACTTTGATCCTTGTCAGGAGATACAAAAGTTCATGGACTTCCAATGTGGTGGCGTCGGATGCCGAGGCTTTTTTCAGATCACGATCCGTCACGATTCCAATGAGCTTTCCTTTTTTCATCACTGGCAGCATACGGATGTCATGCTCCTTTAAATGCTTCATCGCATCCTGCATCGAATCGTTTGCATCGACTGTGATAACATTTTTGCTCATCCAATTTTTTACTAACATGCTTTGATCCCCCTTTTTATTATAACTACATAACAAAATCTTCGCCTTGTTAACTTGATAAGAGCACAAGTCATGCCAATTTGATGGGTTTTTATTTATAAATAAATTCAACATATTAGAGCACATTGAATAGAATTTTTACTTTCATAGCATCAAAATTTAGAAAAATTTCAACTTTTATTTTCGTAATTTTGCGAAAATGAACTGCCCCGCGGCAAGTCGCGGTGTATCATCCAATTGATTTTGTCGATTCCATGGCAGCAAGCTGCGGGAAATAGACCCTAAAAAGGTTAAAATCTGGCGGTTAAGATGGAAGGAATGATATTAATTAACTTGCTAAATCACTACCTCTGGTAGTGGTCTAGCAAGTTAATTAATTCATTGAATTTATGCTGGTCTATTTAAAGCGTGAAGTTAGAACTTGGGCCTGGATGACCTTTCGCAAAATTTTGATACCAACCTCAAAACGGGGCGTTGGATCAGCTACTTTTTCACACCTTGTAACCCGGCCATCGCACAGACGGTATGCTTCCTCTGGAGGATACCCTTCCGGGGTGACCATCTTGATCCTGACATTCGATGAGGGTTGAAGGTCACGATCAATCTCAATATAAAGGCCGTTGTCACTTTGATTAACCATTTTAGCCGGGATTAATTCGCAGCTGTCTTTACGGCCTTCTAAGTCATCCGGGATCAGTAAAACCTTAATGGTGGCTTCCGCATTTTGTCGGGGAAAATGGCGTCGATCATATTTATCCATTTCACACCTCCTTTAGCTTTTGGTTTGCATTCAACGTTAACCCTAAAGTTGCATCAGTCTTCAATCCCTGATAAATACGATATAAATGTTTTGCTCAACCGTTTTTATGCACTGTTTTCGATAATTCGGGCCAGAGACGTTTCAACATCTTCCGATGTAAAGGGTTTTGGAATAATATCCTTAACACCCATCATTTTTGCTTCTTTTAAAATCTCACAATTCGCGTAAGCCGTGATAAGAATCTCAAATGCATTCGGCTGCTTTTCTTTAACCCTTCTAAGAAACTCCAAACCATCCATACCGGGTAATTTGTAGTCTGAGATTACAATGTCATAAGCTTGCTGCTTGAGTGCTTTCATTCCCTCTTCAGCGCTTTCAAATGTCAGCAGATTGCATCCCTCGGCTTCAAAAAAGAAGCTCAGCGAATCTCTAATCCACTCATCATCGTCAACGAGCAGGATTTTCATGTTTTTAATTTTGTCAAAAATATCCATTCTTAGATTTTGCTTATTCCGGTATCACAAACCACGAATACGTCCAATACATCTTTCGAGAATTTTCCCAACGGCCGGATTAATTAAGCATTAAAGGAATAATAATTTTTTTTGGTCATATTTCTCTTCCTCGAACCTATCCTTGATATTCCAATGCTATTCAATAAATGCATTAATTATGCCATCAAATGCTAGACCAGCGGGAATGCCTGAAAGATATGATTTTTGCGGTTTCTTTGCAGAAAAATAGCTTTAACAATCAGTTAAATTTCGAACAATTTCGAAAGTTATTTTCGCAAATTCTCAAAATTGGGTATTCACCGTTTTAATCGTAGATTTAAAATTTTCGTAGGGGAACTAAATTAACCGCCCCGGTTAAATGCACTTTAGCCAGCATTAAATATGCAACGCTATGATTGGCAGTAAATTGACCTGGCAGGCTCTGAAGTGGAATAATTTAACAGGGCAGGCAGACACACGCAGACTGGCGCAGACACTATCAAGCGTTAATTAAAAATTATCGCAGAGGGTCAAACATGAGGTAATTCATTGAGGAAATACACAGACAATACGTAGACAATATATTCTTTTATTGCAAAGGGATTGATATTTTAGGCTCTGCAGGCC
>CALZJV010000612.1 GCA_945787595.1 uncultured Desulfobacterales bacterium
GGACCTGAATTGCGAATGCTATCCTCTTGCAGAGATAAAGGATTTGAAAGTTGATGCGCTGGTGAATGCCACTTCCGTCGGTATGACGCCGAATGTTGACGCAACACCGGTGCCCAGAGTGGTTTTGGAAAATGTCCCGGCCGTCATGGACATCGTATACGCGCCGTCAGAAACCCGGCTTCTGAGGGAGGCGCAACAAGCCGGATGCAAGACGGTTAGCGGCACCTATATGCTGCTCTACCAGGGCGTAGCCCAGTTTGAATTGTGGACCGGCCGCAAGGCGCCGGTTGATGTTATGAAGGAAATTCTATTTTCCCGGCTGCAGGTAAAATAGGTGCATAGATTTTTGATAGCGGCGAGCGGGAAAAATGCTTGCAACGGGTTTTACATTATCAACAGAACTGTGACTGAATGGAGGATGAGATGAGACTTCAAAGCGAAACCAAAGTTACGGTAAGGGATAAGGTCATTGGTGGACCGGATCCCGTGATCTGTCTGCCGCTGGTGGCCAAGGAAAAATCGGAGGTGTTGCGTCAGGCCGCGGAATTGATACAGTTCGACCCTGATCTGGTGGAGTGGCGCATCGATGGCTACGAAAATGTCGAAGATGTCGATGACAGTCTCGGGGTACTGAAGGCGCTGCGGGAGAAAATCGGAAATATCCCGTTAATATTTACCTGCAGGATTGATGCGGAAGGCGGCTTTAAACAAATCAGTGCGGACATAAGATTGAAACTGATGCAAGCAACCATCGGATCCGGACTTTTAGACCTTGCCGATGTCGAAATGTGCAATGAGACGGCTTTCATTGAAAACATTAAAGATGCTGCCGGACGCTATGGAACGCGGCTGATCTTTTCATATCACAATTTCGACCAAACCCCCGATGAAGCGTTTATCTTCGACAAACTGGTGCAAGCCCAGGCGATGGGGGCCGACATCGCCAAGGTGGCCGTTATGCCGAAAAATTATAAAGACGTGCTCGTTTTGTTGAACGCCACCTTGAAAGCCAGAACGGAACATCTTGAAATACCCATCATCACGATGTCGATGGGACCCGAGGGAGGAGTCACGCGGCTGGCCGGCGGGCTGTTCGGATCGGACCTTACCTTCGCCATCGGCAAAGAAGCCTCCGCACCGGGGCAAATCCCCATTGGAGCGCTCCGACAGGCAATGACGGTATTGTATGAGTAAAATGAGTCTCCGAGTATTTCATGCAACAGTGTTATAGAACGTGGAGTCGTGTGCGATGCTGGAAGTTAAAAATCCACCCAAAGAGTCTGCAAAACAGATTGAAAGCGTTGATAAGGCTCTGGGCATTCTTGAGTGTTTTTCGGACAGAGTACCGGAGTTGTCCCTCAAACAGCTCAGCGAAAAAACCGGTCTGTATAAAAGCCGTATCTTGCGCTTATGCGGGACGTTAATGGCGCACGGATTTCTCCTTCGTCAGGAGGGCTCCTTGTACAGGTTGGGCCCCAAACTCATGATGCTTGGAAAGGTATATGAACGTTCCAACTCACTGATTTCTGTAGCGCGGCCCATTCTGCGGGAGTTGGCCTCCATCACAGGGGAATCGGCCAAACTTTTTGTCATTCAGGGAACCAAACGGATCTGTCTCGTCAGGGAAAAAGGTACCTATCCGCTAGGCTATCACGTTGAGGAAGGCGATAGTTTTGAACTGTACGCCGGAGCCGGTGGCAAAGCGCTGCTTGCCTATACTTCCAGAGAATTTCGCGATCAGGTATTGGGTGAAAAAGTATTACAACGGCTGACGCCGACAACCATCGTCGAGCGCAGTCGCCTGGAAAAGGAGTTTGCGGCAATTCGTGAGCGAGGCTATGCATCCAGCAACGGTGAAATTTTCACAGAGGTTGCCGGCATGGCCGCGCCTGTATTTGATAATGAGAACAACGTATGCGCTACACTTGCCATTGCCGGTCCAACACAGCGATTCACTGAAGATCAACGCCAGAAGATGCTAGACGGCCTACTGGGCGCTGCACGCAAACTTTCCCAGTTGTTGGGATATGTCGGTTAGAAGCGACTTCAAAACGCCATCCGGTGCCCAACAGTTTGGTTGATACAGCTTGCGATCCGCTTTGCTGCCTGTAGAGTGATTCACATATAAGCGCCGCCTCTGGCCAAAAAAACGGCCAGTCTGATCAAAAAAGAAACTTAACGACATGCAAGTCTATTTTTCTGACAGGATCGACAGGATGGGGTATTACGAATTTGTTTATAGGCCCATAGCGTAGAATATTATAACCCGTAACAAAAGGAGGCGAACATGTTTCGTTCAATCGTGGTGTTAAGTACTGTTTTGACAATCGCTATTTTTTCGGCAACGGCCATGGCGGGACCGACGATCAAACTCGGTCATGTTGATCCTGCATCATGGCAGAGTTCCAAAAAAGGGGCGGCCGGTACCATCTTCAAGAACATCGTCGAAGGGGAATCCGATATTTCGGTTGAGCTGTTTCCGGCCAAGGCCCTGGGTGACGAAAACAGCCTGGTCCAGCAGGTTCAGGAAGGGACCACGCAGATGACCATCGTATCCGGTGCGATGTCAACCGTGTGCAAGGCAGCGGATGTGCTGAACATCCCTTACACATTCGCATCGCCCACCATTGCCTGGGACGTCCTGGATGGCCCGTTCGGAATGGAGCTGGCAGAACATTGCCTCAAGAAGACCGGACTGCGAACCCTGGCCTATGGAGAAACGGGTTTCCGCAACTTCACCAACAACGTACGGGAAATCAAGACACCCGCTGATATGAAAGGCCTCAAGTTCCGGGTTCAGCCGATCCCGCTATATGTGGAAATGGTCAAAGGCCTGGGAGGCGAGCCGACGCCGATTGCCTGGTCCGAGCTTCCCAATGCCCTGGCGACGGGCGTGGTCGATGGCCAGGAGAATCCTGTCGGCGTCATTTACAACAACAAACTTCATAAATTGCAGAAGTATCTGGTGTTAGACGGTCATGTTTACGCAGCCGACTTTATTGTGATTAATGATGAATTTTTCCAATCGCTGCCGGCAAAAGACCAGGCGGTCGTTAAAAAAGCAGCACGCATTGCCGGCGTCATGGGGCGTGCTATCCAGCAGTTTAATACGGCTGAAGGAGTGACCAAGGTTGCGGCTGAGGGTATGCAAGTGTATGCTCCGACTGCGGCGGACCTGGCCCAGTTCAAGAAACTGGCGCAGCCGGCCGTTAAGAAGTGGCTGGCTGGGGAACTCGGTGCCGATGCCGGATGGATTAAAAAACTTGATGCTGCGATCATGGAAGCATCCAAATAACCAGCGATAAGTTGCGACGACCGGAAGGGAGATTTGCTTTCCGGTCGTCCTCCACGTATATCAGCCCAGTGAATCGCATCTCCTGTTTCACTGAAAAAAAAGGAGCTGGCATCCATGCAGCGCATCCTTCAACGAACAACGCGCCTTTTTTCGCAATTTGCCGCCGGCGGCGCATCGCTGTCCATGGCTGTGCTATTTTTGATCGTTTTCACTAACTCCATGCGCCGCTACGCCATCGGCAAATCGTTTGAGTGGGGAGAGGAGCTGCCGATTTTCATCGCCATATACGGTGTCATGTTCGGGATTGCCTGGGCGTATATACAGGATCGACACATACGCTTCACCATGCTGGTCGGCTTTCTGTCGGAATTCTGGACCCGAAAGCTTTATATGCTGGTCGACCTGATCATGGTGGTAAACGGGGTGTTGCTCACTTACTCCGGCTGGATGTTTGTCATTAAACGGGGCCGCGTGGAGGCTTCCGGAATTATCAACCTGGCCAAAGATCTCAGGGCCATGACCGGTTGGGACAGCATGATATGGATCGGACATCAGTATCCCTATCAGGCAGCAATGGTATTGGGCGGTGTCATGCTGGCCATTGCGGCCCTGCTGAAACTCCTCCAACGTTTAACTGAAAAGCCAGCGCTCGAATCCGTCGGTGGGTGATACCATGGTCTATGCAGTCCTATTTATTTGCTTAATGATCGGTGTGCCGGTGGCCTTCTCCATTGTTGCCGCCCTGATATATTTTATGGCGGTCGGCGAGTTTCCCTACCACATTCGTATCGTTGCCACCCAAATGTTCGGCGGGATACGGTCCTATCCACTGCTGGCCATTCCCCTGTTCATTCTGGCCGGTGAGCTGATGAATGAATCGGGCATCACCAGTCGGATCATTGCCTTCACCAACGTTTTCGTCGGCCGGTTGCGTGCAGGTCTGGCCATGGTCAATATCTGGGCCTCGGTTATTTTTGCAGGGCTGTCCGGCTCCGCGGTTGCAGACACCTCCGCCATTGGACGGGTCTTCATTCCTGAGATGGAAAAGAGGGGGTACCCGCGTGATTTTTCGGCTGCGATTACCGCCGCTTCCTCGGTTATCGGACCCATAATTCCACCGAGTATTCCGGTGATCATCTACGCCCTGATCGTGACCGGTGTTTCCGTACCGGGCATGTTCCTGGGCGGTGTCATTCCCGGGATCCTGCTGGCCATTTTTCTGTCAGTCTATGTAATGATATTTGCCGGTAAGTACCAAATAGCTGAACCGGACAAGTCCGCCGGATCCAAACGAAAAATTCTCTTCCAGGGCATAATCCCGCTGCTGATGCCGGTCTTTGTGGTGGGCAGCATCCTGTTTGGTGTGGTCACTCCGACCGAGGCTGCCAGTTTTGCGGTGGCCTATGCCCTGATTGTCGGCTTGTTCCTGCTCCGGGAAATCAAATGGACCGACTTGCCCAGGATCTTTGCCCGCTCCATGCGGGCCAGTGCCGTCATCATGATCGTCATGTCCGCTGTTTCCGCTGCCAACTGGCTGTTGACCTACAATCGCATCCCCAACATGATCACCGATTTTGCCCTGGAGTTTATGACCGCAAAATGGATGTTCCTGGTTTCCTCGATGGTCCTATTCCTTTTTGCTGGGCTTTTTTTAGAAGGTATCGCCGCGATGCTGGTTTTGGTGCCGATATTACATCCCATCGCTATAAGCATGGGGGTTGACCCCACCCATTTCGGTATTCTGGTCGTCTTCAACCTGATGATAGGACTGATCACCCCACCGATGGGCCTGTGTCTCTTCGTGGCGGATTCCGTCGCCAATGTGGGCCTGGGAGCTCTGACCCGCCAGATCATCCCATTGTTTTTCGTGGAGCTTTTTGTGTTGATCGTTATTTCTTTTTTCCCGGTGACCGTCATCGGCCTGCCACGCTTGTTTGGTTTCTAGGAGGTTACAATGCCGCCCACGATAAAATTAGGCTTACTGGGTAACAATCTCGGTCGCAGCCGGGCAAAGAACCTGCATGAGTTGCTGGGGGAGCTACATGGGTTGAAGGTAACCTACCAGCCTATGGATTTACTCGGCCTTACCGCACCCGTGTCCATTGATAGGGAATTGGCGCGATGTCGCGACGAGGGCTTTGGTTAACAGCAACCCCTAATAAATTTTCATGGAGGCACTATGAAAGCGGCCCTGCTGATTGAACCCCGCAAATTAATCGTAACTGATATCCAAGCACCTGCGCCCGGACCCGGAGAAGTGCTCATACGGGTTTCGTTGACCGGGATTTGCGGATCGGACCATACCCTGTATCACGGAAGATTCGGCGTACCCATGCCAGTTATTCCGGGCCATGAAGCAATCGGGCGGATTGAAGAGATCGGTGACGAAGTATCCGATCTGATTGTCGGGCAACGGGTCACCATTCAACCGAATTTTTCATGCGGCAATTGCCCATTGTGCCGGACCGGGCATAAAAATATCTGCCCATCCAAAGTCCGGCTCGGCGTGGATACGAACGGGGTGTTTGCAGAATTGGCTGTGGTGCCAGCAGACTATGTCTGGCCGGTTCCCGATGACCTCGAAGACGAAGTGGCTGTTTTCACGGAGCCAGTGGCCATCATCGTCCATGCGATAAAAATACGGGCTCCGCAGGACGGTGAGAGAACATTGATATTCGGTGCTGGCATCATGGGTTTGCTGACCCTGCAGTTGGCCGCGTCCACAGGCGCTGAAGTCACCGCCTGCGATATTGTAGAAAGCAGACTTGAGATGGAATCCTTTTTTGGCGCCTTCGATGTAATTTATGAAACCAGCGGTGCGCCCGGAGCTCTCGATCAGGTCATTCGGCTGGCAGCACCTCTTGGCGAGATTGTTGTTCTCGGACTGCCAGGAAAAGACCATCCAGTGCCAACTGATTTAATCGTACGCAAAGAACTGCAGATCATGGGGTCATTGATCTACACAAACGAATTTCCGGAATCAATGGATATTCTGAAAAGCGGTAAGATTAAAACCAAGCTGCTAAACACCGGAAAGCTATCACTAAACGAGCTCGATAACGCTTTACGCGAATTTACTTCTCCCGAGAGGATGAAAATGCTGGTTGAAATTTAACGACATTAAGCCGTCGTCAATTCTTTCAGGGTTTCAATCACAGCCTCCCGATCTACCTTATCCGTCACGAAAACATCCCCGATATCGCGCAGCATGACAAACCGCAAGCGGCCGGCTTTCTTTTTCTTGTCGCTGGCCATGACTTTAAGCAGGCGCTGCGGATTCACATCGCCGGGGATGCGTGTCGGAAGCGCTGTGGATTCAAGCGCAGTTTCAATTCGATTTTGCAGCTCGGCAGAACAGTAACCCAGGCGGGCCGATAAATTGGCAGCTGCCACAAGCCCCATCGCTACCGCTTCACCGTGGCGCACGGCGTGGTCGGTGACAATTTCGATGGCATGCGCGAAAGTGTGCCCCAGGTTGAGAACGGCCCGGCGGCCGCGATCAAAAGGATCCTCCTGAATAATGTTGATTTTGACCTGGATGGCCTGTGCCACCAGGGTCTGAAGCTCTGCCAGCGGTGGCTGGAGTTCACCGGCTTTGCGTATCCAGGTGCCGTTTTCTATCTTGTTAAACAAATCCGTATCGCCGATCAGGCTTTGCTTGATGACTTCCGCCATACCGGAGGCAAACTCCCGCGGAGATAGGCTTTGCAGGGTGGCCACATCGGCGATGACGGCTTTGGGCTGTTTGAAGGAACCGATTAAATTTTTTCCCTGGGGCAGATTAATTCCGGCCTTGCCGCCGATGCTTGTATCGGCCATCGCCAAAAGACTGGTGGGACATTGCACAATATCGATGCCGCGCATGTAGGTTGCAGCGACAAAGCCGGCCAGTCCGCTGATGACGGAGCCACCCAGTGCAATTACGGTTGTGCTGCGGTCAAAGCCTTTTGCCACCAACTCTTCGCAAATGGATTGAACAGTTGTCAACGTTTTATGCTGCTGTCCGGGTGGAACTGTAAT
>CALZJV010000613.1 GCA_945787595.1 uncultured Desulfobacterales bacterium
TCCATTTACCAAGGCGGCATTTTTTTCCGAAGACTGTTTTTCCTGTGCCATGGCCGGGAGAAAAACCAGGATCAAAGCGAAAACGGCAGCGAACTGCCAGAGTCTCTTTGTGTTTGTATACTTCATGGTTGTGAATCCTTTCAAGGTTGAGGTAAAAAAAAAGACTCCATAGAGTCCATCCCTTTATTTCTAAAATTCTACACCGTATGAACCGGATCAGGTTCGCTATCAGGTTGAATCCATATTTTTTTGTAGTGGTTAATTGTTCTTCTAATACTAACACAGAAAATTTTTATTTCAATGGGGAAATTTTCAAGGAGATATCATCCCGGCTTTCCTTAACAGCAGATTCCATTCGGCATCAACCATTTTCTGTATTTGCTTGATGTCCGCGTCTGTCAGATGGTTAAACCTGCCCTGATCGGCCAGGTATTCTTTCACCTTACGATCGCCTCTGAAATTCAGGGTGTAGTCAACGCCATCCTCTACCTCGTACAAGGGAAATGCGTTGGCCTGGACTGCAAGCCGGGCGATTTTAACCGACATTTCGGATCCGATTCGCCAACCCGAGGGGCACGTTGCCAGGATGTGGATGAATCTGGAGCCGCCTTTCAATTTTGCGGCTTTTTCAAACTTCCGGATCATATCTTCGGGATAGCCGATGCTGGCGGTGGCGGCATAGGGGATGCGGTGGGCGGCTAACGCCTCGACAATATTCTTTTTGCCTGTTTTTTTCCATTTTTCAGCGGGCGTGGTGGTCGTTCGAGTACCGTAGGGCGTGGCGGAGGAACGCTGAACGCCGGTATTCATATAGCCTTCATTGTCATAGCAGACAAAAATACAATCTTCATTACGTTCCACGGCTCCGCTCAAAGACTGAAAGCCGATATCAAAAGTCCCGCCGTCGCCCGCCCAGGACAGAACCGTAGTATCAGTGTCGCCGCGCATATCCAGGGCCGCCCGCAATCCGCTGGCAGCCGCTCCGGCAGTGGCAAAAGCCGTGTGCAATATGGGAACCTTCAGGGCGCTCTGAGGATAGGGTCCGGCAATGACACCCCAGCAGCAGGCAGGGATGACCACCATTGTTTTTTCACCCAACGCCTGGAGGGCAAATTTCATGGCAATGGTCGCACCGCAACCGGGACAACCCAGATGACCGGGATTCATCAGATCGTTAGGTTTGAGGTTTAATTGTACCATGATTCAACAATCTCCTGATTCAGCCCGATCCAGACACTTTCCTGATCGGGGGTCGAATTTTTTTTGGTTTCATTGTAGATTTCAATCAGGGTATCCGGTGTTATATCGCGGCCGCCTAAACCGGCCACGTATCCGAAAACCCGAGGATGCGTATCAAGGTTGCACAGGGCGGCACGGATTTCCTGTGAAAAAATTCCGCCGGCGCCAAAAGAGACATTTCTGTCAATGACTGCGATTTTTTTAGCCGCCCCTAAGTGCTGGCAAATAAGATTGGCGGGAAACGGTCGAAACAACTTAATTTTGAACAGACCGACTTTTTCACCCCGTGATCTGAGATGGGCCAGCACCTGACGGCAGGTGCCCGTCACCGTTCCGCTGGTGACCATGATGATGTCGGCATCCCGGCACTGGATGGCTTCAACCGGGCCATAGGTTCTATTAAAATTACCTGCAAATTGTTCTTCTATCTTTCCCAAGCAATCCAGGGCTTCTTCCATGGCCACCTGGGTGTTGTAGCGCATTTCCATGTAGGCGGCGGGAGTGACCAGTTGATTGAGGGCGCAGGGATCCGCTGTATCCATCTTAAAACGGGGGGACGGGGGTGGCAGAAAGCGATCCACCAGCTGCTGGTCCGGAAGATCGATGGGTTCAAAGGTATGGGAAAGATAGAAAGCGTCCATGATCACCATGACCGGCAGGTTTAGCGTTTCGGCCAGGCGAAAGGCCTGCAGGGTGGTGTCGAAAACCTCCTGACCTTCTTCACAGTAAAGCTGAATCCAGCCGGTGTCTCGCTGAGCCAGGCTGTCGGTTTGGTCCGTCCAGATGTTCCATCCCGGTCCGAGAGCCCGGTTGACTTCGGCCATGACAATCGGCAGCCTGGCTGCCGAAGCCCAGTGAAGCAGCTCATGCATGTAGGCTAATCCATGAGAAGAAGATGCCGTAAAGGCCCGGACGCCGCCGCTGGCAGCACCGATAACGGCCGCCATGGCCGAATGCTCGCTTTCCACATTGATGAAACGTGCATCTAAAGTGGCGGCGATCACCTGGACTCTCGCCAGGCGTACGGCTTCAGATACCGCATGACTGCCTTCTAATACCCTTTTCATATGATTTCCTCCTCCAGCGCCATGGCATTGCGAGGGCATTCCGTGGCGCACACCCCGCATCCCTTGCAGTAATCCAGGTTGATTTTGCGACTGGCATTTTCTACAGATACGGCCATTTCTGGGCAGTAAAGCCGGCAAAAATCACAGGCATTGCAGATGCCGCAATTAAAACAGCGTGAAGCTTCCTTTTTAGCGGCATTTTTTTCATATGTGGCGCTAATTTCCTCAAAGGACCGAATGCTCGGATCGGCATTCTTGGAGGGCGGGGTCGCCCTGGGGGCAGTCTGGAAATAGTCACTGACAATTTCATCATAGCCGACAATATGAGTGTTGCGATATTTGCGATCCTGGACCAGGTAGGTGTCTACGGACAGTGCCGGTCCGGCGCCTACCCGGCAGGCGGCCAAACGTTTGTCAACGGCATCAAGACCTTTTTCAAAATGGGTATCCAGGACCATGGCCGCCTGTTTGCCGGATGCGATAGCATCGGCCACACTTTTAGTCGGGCTTGCAAGATCTCCGCCAAAAAGGATTGGTATTTCCTGCTCGATTAGCCGGCAGTGGCTCAAATCAAGTATTTTAGATCCCTCTGCTCTTTGAAGCTGCCAGATGGATTCGGCTTTGGCGCCGACGGCGGCAAAAATGCCCTGAACGTTTATTTTTTCCGTTTTTTTACCGTCCGGCATGACGCTTGACCGGCCGCCGATTTTCTTTTTGTCGACTTTCATTTGCTGTAAGGTGAGGCAGTAATCCGGTAGACAAGAAGATACACCGGCAGGCTTCTCCTGAATGCAGATGGGGGCGACAAGTTCCATAATTTTCACCCCTTCTTTTACCGCCATTGTTACTTCCGGCTTAAAGGCCGGCATATCTTCCCGGCGGCGGCGATATACAATCACCGGCGAGGCTCCCAGACGAACGAGGGAACGTGCGACATCAATGGCGGTGTTGCCACCACCGATAATCGCTACGGTCCCACGAAAAGACGCTTTTTCTGCCGGATTAAGATTGCGAAGAAAATCCAATCCGTCCCGCACGAGATCGCCACCTTGAATTTTAAGGGTGACGGATCGCTCGTACCCGCAGCCAATAAAAAGAGCGTTATATTCACAGCGAATTTTTTTCAACAGGCTCTCAGTAACCGGCGTTTCACAGTAGATGGTCACGCCTAGATCTTTAAGTCGGCTTATTTCACTATTGAGAACATCCCGAGGCAGGCGATAGATCGGGATACCCCGGCGCAGCAAGCCGCCGGGTTCGGATCGGGCTTCAAACACATCACAGCCATAACCCAGGCGTGTCAGAAAATAGGCGGCAGCCAGTCCGGCCGGGCCTGCTCCGGCAATTGCCACCTTTTTGCCGTTGGCAGGTTTCATATGGTAGTCAGCGGTTTTTCCGTTTGAGATAGCAGTATCGCCAAGAAATCGTTCCAGGTTGTGAATCGCAATAGGTTCATCCATATTTGCACGGTTGCAGGCACTTTCGCAGGGGTGAAAACACACCCGCCCGCAGATTGCCGGAAAGGGGTTTTCATTTAAGATCGTCTGCCAGGCATCTTTCAACAACCCACGTGACATCAGCATTTCGATGCGGGCGATATCCTGACCCACCGGGCATGCCGCACTGCACGGTGCGGTTTTTTCGTCAAATTTGGGATAAAAAAAGCGCCAGGAGCCGGTTTTGTTCACATTGGTTGAAGTACTGGAGTGCGGGACGAACAATGGTATTTGGTTAAAAGATGAATCATTCATTGCTGATTCCTTTATGATCAGAATTCAGATCACAGAAAATGACGGAGGTCGGTATTCAGAATTTAGATGATCATAGGAAGTATCCGATTGAGGTCAAATGCGTTTATGATCTATTACTTGATTCGGCGTCACTACATCCACTTCAACTTTTTCTCGCTAGGTCTTCATGGTGTCTGTAGTTTAATCATTCCAAGAAGCTGCACACTCTCATAGGCATCAATTACGGCCCTGATATTCTGCTCCGGTTTGACGGCAATGTCTTCTTTAATGGCATCTGAAATCATTTCCAGGGGTGGCATCTCCAACATGCGGCTGAATGCGCCGATCATGGCCGTATTGATAATGGGATGAGTGCGCGTGCCCAGACGGTTTTGGACGGCAATGCCGGTGGCATCCACCCAGGCCAGGTGAAAACCGGAGAAGACTTCCAGACTTTCGGGTTGGGCCGAGGCGTTAACCAGGATCCAACCCCCCGGTTTAAGCCCCGCGGTGACATCCACTGATTCCAGCAATTTGATATCCTGTACCACAACGTGATCCGGGGTATACACGTTGCTGCGAATCAGGATTTTTTCCTTAGCCAGGCGCAAATAGGCTTCCACCGGAGCCCCTCGTCTTTCCACGCCAAAGACGGGAAAAGACTGAACCCAACAACCGGCGCTGAAAAAGGCTTTGGCCAACAATATTGAGGCTACGACCGTTCCCTGTCCACCACGTCCGTGAAAACGTATTTCCTGCATGTTTTGCCCTGAATCGTGTTTTTTTTTGAAAACGGCTCACCGAGGGGCTAAGTTTTTTACAATCCTAAAATCGGGTTTCTGTTAGATTGCAAGGGATGTTTCTCCTGATACATATTATAAATTTCAGAGCCTGTCAAAAACCTAATAAAAGCGCGTCATGCCAATTTCATCCTGAGGCCATCATATCTTGAGAAATCGATTGACTGGAAAAAATCCCCATCAATCCTCAATAAACTCACCATTTTCGATTTGCCTGGATTTCAGATTTTTCCCGCTGTCGAACTGCATTTTCACCTGGATTCGATTTTTACAGCTAACCCCGAAAATTTCTTTTTGCAAAGAATAGGTTACACCACCGTTCTTTTCGAAATTTTGCATCAGTTCCCAGGATTTATTAATAAAAAGGTGAAATTGCTCCTGACACTCATTGCAGCGCACATTTAAGAAAAAGCCGTCTGACGAGGATTTGGATGTGTCTTTTCCAAAAATTTTATCGGTCAGTTTTTTAAGCATCGGTGAGTCTCCATTAAAAAAATTAGTGAATGGCGGTTTGGCAGGCTTCTTGATCTGTTTATTCCTGACTAGGCCACGAAATTATTTTATTGTCAAGGAAGAGATCATT
Organism: uncultured Desulfobacterales bacterium; assembly: GCA_945787595.1. The sequence continues at coordinate 5,420 of CALZJV010000613.1, forward strand.
GAACGTCAGGATTTTAAAAACGGATTTTATGTAATGAATCTTTCGTCTTAGTCGACTTACTGTTGCCAAATAGACGGCCGATATGTTCAAGCTGAATTGCAAATTCTTACGACAAAAAAAACTAATGCTCATCGGGCCTTTTTAAATCCGAATCGCCAAGCCGGATCCTCCGAATACAACTATTGGGATTGAATTTGACAAAGCCGTCAATCAGACCTACTCTCACTTAACCTAAAATAATTACAGAAAATATTTTTAAATTTTTAGCCTTGATTGGGAGTTCACCGAAGGACTCAGGAGAAGAGGTAATGTCATTAAAAGATCTGTTTCGTTTTCCGGCATCCCTGCTGTCTCGACGCATTGCATTTTGGGTTTTTATAAGCGTCATCGTGATCGAAACCCTGATTTTTATCCCTTCATACAAAAACCGTGAAAAGGAACTACTACTTCAATTAAAAGAAATTTCTGCCGCTCGAATCGCGTTGATGATGAAGATCGCCAAGCCGGATGCCTCGGATAGTGAGATTTTCCAGCATGTTAAAAAGCTCCAGGATGACAAGATGGTTGT
>CALZJV010000614.1 GCA_945787595.1 uncultured Desulfobacterales bacterium
CGATTGATAATCTGTCCGCATACCAAGGCGCCGACAGACCATCCCAGGCTCAACGACAGCATCGCCACACTCATCTGCAACGGCGTTTTCCCCAAAGCCCCCTGTATAAACAGCGGGCTGTAGGCAAACAAGGAAAAAATCGTAAAACTCGCCAGAAACGCCGAACCATTGCCGATACTAAATGCCCTGCTCCCGAAAAAATCCAGAGAAAGAATCGGTTCGCGAGCCCTTTTCTCGACATAAAAAAAGGCAATTCCCCCTACAATGGTAATCATTGACAATCCTATTATTTGATAAGATACCCAATCGTAGGAGCGTCCAGCCAACAGAAAAACGGTCAGCAATCCCAGGATGGTTGTGGAAAGGGTTAAGGCACCCCAATAGTCGATGGCAACCTCTTTTTTTTTGTCACGGACCTCAACCAGATAAACGGCGATACCCAACAGGGAAAACACACCCAGGGGCACATTGATAAAAAATATCCAACGCCAGGAAAAATAAGTCACAACAAAACCACCAAACGTCGGTCCCAGTAAGCTGGCCAGTCCCCAGATGAAGCTCCCCAGGGACAGCGTTTTCCCACGGTTCTCGGGTGTGGAAACATCGGCCAAAACGATGTAAACCAGGGCAAAGTTTCCTCCGGCGCCAATGCCTTGAAGCACGCGCGCCAAAATCAGCTGCATCATACTCTGGGCCAGTCCTGCAAGAATAGAGCCCAGTAAAAAAATACAGATGGAAATAATGTACAGCAGGCGGGATCTGAAAATATCGGCCAGCTTGCCGAACACCGGCAGGGACACCGCTCGGGCGAGAAGGTAGGCGGAATACACCCAGCTGTAAAGGTGAAGCCCGCCCAGATCGGCGACAATGGTGGGCATAGCGGCCGACATGACCAGCGCATCCAGGGCACCGAGAAAAAGAGCCAACAATGAGGCAATAATAATATAATTTCTGCTTTTCGGGCTGATGGCACTTTCCGGCTGCATCGATCCACCGGTTCCTGAATGTGATTCGGATTTAAAGATGTTATTCACTATTGATCGTTGGCGGTAACGGTAACCATTGCCGAAAATCCATGTTTGTCCAGAATGCTGTTTTTAATTTCCTGATCTTTTATCGGCATTGCCCGGTGGACGATATCCGTGTTGTCCATGGCCGCTATATCGACATAGATGTCCTGGAGGGTCAGAATTTCCACTTTATCGACTTCGTCGAGCTTAATCGTCATTTTCGCCTCCTTTCTAAAAATTTCTGAAATATTGCATTATCCGTTGGAAATTCCTTAAAACTTGCCATAATATGCTCCCTGCCTGACGGTGCTATCGTAAATTCAGATATCTATAACATCCAGTTAAGTAGGATAGCAAATGTTTAAAATCATTCCTTTATGGTAATTCGTTGGACATCGGTCATGTTTAAAATATACAAAAACAGTATTTTTCTTACGGAAAAAAAGCAGGCACTGATGATCAACTCAGAAATTAATTGATATGGAAACCTTACCTTAAAAAAAATCAAGCCCCGGGCAATCCGGAGAGCGATGTTCGAATCGACCTAAAATTTTAACCCCAAAGCAAAAATCAATGTTGACACGAATACCAACTTTCGCTATCCGGATGTATATATCTTCCGTTTAATGGAAGCCGCAATATATTGGGCTGCAGCTGAAGCCGTTACACAATTAGCCATTCTCGCTTGATACGCCTTAAAAAACAATAGCTTATCTTCTCGGTTCCGCACGGGACGATTTAGTCCCCATGATTGGAAAAACCAATAAACCCAACGATGCAACAAATGCACGAGCCGGAATATGATCAACTCAACCAAACCGAAGGTAAGAGGAAAGGAGGCATCCAAATGAAAAGCAGATTTTTGAAGATGTTTGGCTTGACACTTGTGGCAATGGTTTTCATGGTATTTTCAGCCGACGCCGCTTTGGCGTCCGGTTTCGCCATCACCGAAAAAAGCGTCAAAGGTCTCGGCAACGCCTTTGCGGGGGCCGCGGCCGTGGCCGAGGATGCCAGCACGATTTTTTTCAACCCCGCCGGAATGACGCGCTTGAGCGGCCACCAGGTGCAGGCTGCCGCAAACATTATCATCCCCTCTTTTGAGTTTGACGACGACGGGTCCACCACCGTCCTCGGAGCGCCCTTGACCGGCGGTGACGGCGGAGATGCCGGCGAGGCGGCCGTCGTGCCCAACTTTTTTTATGCCCACAGTCTTTCGGACGACCTCAAAATCGGTCTGGGCGTCGTGTCTCCCTTTGGCCTGGAAACCAAGTACGATAACGACTGGGTGGGGCGCTACCACGGAATCAAGTCCGAAATTCTGACCATCGACATCAATCCGAGCATTGCCTATAAAATCCACCGGATGTTGTCTATTGGCGGCGGTGTTAGCGCCCAATATCTGGACGCCGAACTTACCAATGCCATCGATTACGGCACCATCAACGCCGCCTTGGGCGTCGGCCTGCCGATCCTTCCCCAAGGGGCGGACGGGAGAATAAAGCTTGAAGCTGATGACTGGGGGTTTGGTTTCAACCTGGGCCTGCTCTTTGAGCCCACGGAAAAAACCCGCATTGGGGTGGCCTACCGCTCCAAGATTTCTTATGATCTGGATGGTGACGCCGATTTTTCAACCCCCGCCGCGGCGGCCCCGATTGCCGTCGCCCAGGGATTGGTCGACACGGACATCGAGGCGGATGTTGACCTTCCCGCCTCTCTGTCAGTGAGCGGCTATCACCAGCTGACCGACAATTGGGCCATTCTGGCGGACTTTACCTGGACGGACTGGAGCGTTTTGGATGAATTGAGGGTCGAACTCGACTCCGGCGCAGCGGATCTTGTCACCACATTTGACTGGGATGACAGCTTCCGCTATTCCGTTGGAGCGATCTATATCCCCACGACGCAATGGACCTTTCGTGGGGGTATTGCCCTTGATCAAACCCCGGTTGACGGCAGAAGTACGCGAGGCCCCCGGATTCCGGATGATGATCGCCTGTGGTTTTCCTTGGGTGCAAGCTATCAATTTTTAAACGGACTGGGAATCGATCTGGCTTACACATATATTACCCAATTTGGGGATGCCGAAATCGAAAAAACCGCCACCGGCGAAGATAGGTTTCGCGGCGCTCTCAATGGTGACTATGAAGGCGGTGCAAATATCATCGGTGTTCAGGTAAGCTATAAATTTTAATGCCGCAAATATCCTCCCTCAAGGAAAATGACCTTGAATGGCTTGTTTAGCCATCGGCTGGAATTCGCGCTGTCGAATTGATTTGAAAACCAGTTTTACAGCGTGAATTTTTCCCGTTCTTGGAGGACCTGGACAATGGTTCGGGGGAGATCACAATCCGCTGTGGCAATCCCAGGTTCTGCTCACCAGAGCCCCTCTTTCAGAGGCGCCAAAGGAGAGTTGTTCTACATCGAATTCACTAAATATACCGTTTTCATAGGCGCTTACGGCATCTTTACCACGTTTTCTTAAATTTCGGCTACCTTGGGGCTAATATCTTCATTCAGATAATACGTCACTACTTCTTACCTGCCGGTTTCGCTAAGAATGGAAATCGCTTAAGTACCTTCTTCGGGGTGATCATTTCATTAGGTATGATTCCTTCATCGATTTCATCAGGACAACGTGCATAACAAGAGAGATTGGATCGAATTTACGAATCGATGGACTTAGCCGATAAGCCCGCCGTTTCCGGCTAAACGTATTTAGAATTTTATTCTTGACAAAACTATTATATAAGAATAATTTTCGGAAAAATTGGATTATTAGAGAATGATTGATGATATTAGCTTGGAAATACTGAAAATATTGCAGGAAAAAGCCCGGATTCCCAACGTGGAAGTGGCACGGCAGGTGGGCATGGCGCCTTC
>CALZJV010000615.1 GCA_945787595.1 uncultured Desulfobacterales bacterium
CAGTTTGACGAATGACATTTCTCATTGTCGTATCCCCTTGAGATTGGATGTCTAACCAGCATCAGGAGCGGCGGCTTTCTGCCGTCGCCCTCAATGCTGATGATTAAATTATTTCATATGCTACCTTGCTTCTGTATAATCAATTTTACCGTCCGGCAACATATACAGGATCAGGGCTTCCCCATTCTTTACGGTCGGGTAGTGTCCCGTTCCCGGTTCAAATACGCACCAGCCGCGAGACGTACCATCAAATTGGGCTTCCGGAGTGATCGGCATAACCATGCAGACCTCGCCGCCAGGATGGCTATGGTGCGATCCCACTAAATCGGTCAAGTCCACTACGTCGACGCTTAGTCCTCCTGTCTCTTCACAAGGTTCAATAACACGACCCCAACGCCGCCCTGCATCGCCGTTTGCACACATCCATCCATCCTCGATCGCTTCGTGGCAAGCTTTCTCAATCTTATCGAACGTTTCACCTCCAGGCGGGAAGCGACGGTTTAGTTCTTCGGCCAGCTTAGAGTCTATCGTCATTCCTGAGACAAGATCGGTCACGGGTTTAAGCAAAGCCTGAAATTCACTGATTTTCATGATATAATCTCCCGGTATGGTTGTGGTCGGAAATTTCGATTGTTAAGATGGAAATTAATAATTCTGCATTAAAGGTTCACGCTTCTGAGTCCTCGTTATTGTCTCTGCTGAATAAAAACCCAGTATATATCAGGACCTGCAGGAACTTCAAATGAAAGATCAATTGCATCTAATACGGAAAAGCCAGATCGTTTAATCAACTCGATCCACATACTCTTCCCCAAGACGCTATAATGGTTTTGATTTCTCTCATGATGACAACTGGTATCTGGGGCTGGAACCTCGACATATAAATAACCCCTTGGTTTGAGCAATCGAAAAAACTCGCAAAGAGTAAAATAGGGGAAAATACTATGTTCCAGGCAGTGCCTGCACCATATGAAATCAAACTCTTGATCGGGTAAATCTAAAAAGGATTGATCCATTTTATATATTTCAAACCCCTTTTGTTTGCATATCAACACATCTTCATCATTTAAAGTTACTCCGATTGGACGAAACCCTTTTTCTGAAAATAATTCTAGTGCTGCCCCTTGACCGCATCCTACGTCTATTATTTTACTGACCTGCGATAGAGAATACTTATTGAAAAAATAATCCATCATTTTTTTAGTTATAGATAAATGTGGCTCCGAAATTGGCTCAGGATATGTGTCATCCTTGATTTTTTCAAAGAACGTTTCCAGTCTGTTTATTTTCACCTGATCAAGTATCATTTCAATTTCCTCAGAACAATACGTCCGTTTGAAGTCCGGCACGAAATCTTCTTCCCGCCTTTACCTATTTTCCCGTGCAATGTATTTTTAGTAGGAGGGTTTACGACATGCCGGTTTCTCGCCCCACGCTATACTTGTATCTGGCGACTCTCATCCGCCACGATCTCTCCGGCTGCATCTATGGCTAGCAGTGAAGCCGCAGTCTTTCCGTTGTCATCCGGTTCAACAACGACGCAATGTGCTTCCTTTCCACACCAATTGCCGGAATTCACATAAACGCGGTCTTTGACGAACAGGGAATCTTTATCAATTTTGGCGGCATGGGTGTGACCGAACACAACGACCTTGTAGCCGTGTTGTTCGCTCAACCGGTCGCCGAATTTTTCCAAATCCGCCTCGTTTGCGAGCTTCCTCCCAACTTTGAACGGCTGGTCATGGTACGCCATGTTTTTATGTAAGGATTTGGCCTGATCGATAGAAATCGTTTCCTGCTCGGACATAATAATTTGCTGAGCATTGGCGCGCTCAGCCAACCCTTCAATGATTGCCTCGAAGATATTCGCGCGTCCGGTCACCAAATCAAAAGCTTCGTCCAGGTATCCGATTAAATCCTTAAAGCCTCTTACGTACCCCCCCAAATGCTCCGCCAGCCGGGTAATCGGATAGCCGATCGGCAGGCCGTTGGCCACGTCCGGGTAACTCTGGTTGAAAAGCGTGAAGCGGTGTCCATGCTCCGCATATAGGCCCAATTCTGCATCATCGTAGCATTCAGGTTTCGTGATGATCCCCGGAATCGACGCCTGAAGCTGGGCGTCTGTCAGATCATAGTCGTGATTGCCGTTGACGTAGCACAGATTGATATTCGAAGCGGCAATTTGGCGCAAACTATCCAGAATCGGTTGGTTTTCTTGGCTGCTAAAAATAGAATCATAGGTTGGTGGAAGGTCATCGAACGGGCATACCCAGGTATCGAACACATCGCCCAAAAGTACAAGGTCCTTGACATTATCCTTTTCAGTAATGATCTGTTTGTCGAGGAAGTTTAACAGGCGATCACGGTGCTCGGAAGGAAAAAATCGAGCGCGTCGATCGGGTACGGGATCCCGGTAGCGAGCGTCATCCCCCAGATGAATATCACTGATAAAAATCCGTTTACCTGACATGTTTACCTCCTGTGGTCTGAAAGTTCATTAAATTAATTATAAACCGGGTTTCTGCCAAAAACTTTCCGGAATTGTCAGAACAACTTTCCGACAAAACATGTGAATCGAATTGCCGAATGATAGTGGGGCAATCTTTGTTGCATCCTTAAAAGTAAAAAAGTATCGTACTTATTGAACCTGGTGACGATAAAACATACATCTTGAATGTTTTGAATGGAAATAGATGTCTACAGTAGTGTGAAAGGTAAATTAGAACTTGAGGCGTCTCTCAATAATGGCAATTTAATATTCGTAAAATCGTTATAAATGTCAAGAAAAATTATTTTATAGGTCCACTATCAGAGAGTGATTTGAGGTTTTGATTGAGGTTACCTGAGCCTGAGGAAACCAGTGATATCCACTATATCAGATTAAAATTTGGTTGATTCAAAACCCGTGATTTACTTGCCAATAGCACAAACTCAGCTAATTTTGTAATATGTTCTGGATATGACTAAAATTTCAGCTGCTTAGAAATCTGTCATAGATATCTGACTTGAAATTTTGATCCTTATTAATTTATTATGATATACAACATATCCTTCATTTCACCTTCAGGAGGCGTTACACTATATATTGTGGCGGTTCATTGGTCGAAAAAATCATAATATGTTGATGCTCACAAAAGGGATTTTAATGTTAACATCTCTTTAGAGTGATCGCGACTTATAGTCGGTAGTGGTTTAGCCTATTACTTTCAGAGGAGAGGGCTCATAAGAATGTATAACTTTGATGTCGTTATTTTTGATTTGGACGGAGTTGTTACGAAAACCGCCCTGGTGCACAGTGCTGCCTGGAAAAAAGCGATTGATGATTACTTAAAAGAACGAGAAAAAAAATACCAGGAACCGTTTGAGGAATTTACCCGTACAAATGATTATCTGTCTTATGTTGACGGAAAACCGCGATATAAAGGCGTCGCATCGTTTTTAGAATCCCGTGGGATTGATATTCCGTTTGGCGATCCCAACGACCCTCCCGAAAAAGAAACCGTTTGTGGGTTAGGTAATATGAAAAATCGGGCATTTAATCAAATTTTAAAAGAAAATGGGGCTGAAGTCTATGCATCCACTGTTGCATTCATTCACGCATTGAAAAATGCAGGGATACGAATAGGCGTCGCCTCATCTAGCAAAAATTGTGCCGCAGTGTTAGAAGCAACGGGATTGCTGGATCTCTTTGAAACCAGGGTAGATGGCGTTGTATCGGCAGAATTGAACTTACATGGGAAACCTGAGCCTGATATTTTTACGACGGCATGTGATAATCTCGGTGGGACGAATGATAGAACTGTTGTTGTCGAAGATGCGGTTTCCGGCGTGCAAGCCGGCGCTAAAGGGAATTTCGGTCTGGTTTTAGGAATTGCACGGGAAGGAAATGAGAGAGAGTTAAAGCTTAATGGAGCGGATATCGTCGTCACAGATATTCAGGAAATTGATATTGATAGAATCGAAAGATGGTTTCAAAAAAAAGAAGGATTGAAGAAAGATAATGTAATTGATGGACAGAGAGGTTTGTAATGATACTTGCTGGTGATATTGGAGGAACCAAAACAGCATTAGGAACATATTCTCCTGAAGCAGGTAATATGGCTTTAAAAGTAATGGTAACCGGTGGTGTGTATTTGGGCGGAGGGATTCTACCTCGCATTCTTCCAGCTCATAAAAAAGGTCATTTTATAGAAAATTTTTTGCGCAAAGGCCGTATGTCTAGACTCCTTTTACATATGCCGGTGAATGTAATTCTCTTTGCTAAAACCGCACTTACAGGGGCAGCCTATTACGGGCTTGAAATGTTTTAAAACCTAATAAAAAAAGAAAACTATAGAATCATTTTCAGGAGAAAGTACAAATCACTTTCTCCTTTTATTTTTCTCTATTTACCGTATACCTGTTCTTTCGTAAAAAATCCTCCTGCGATAACCGTACTATCAATATTTTCCTTTGTGACAAGTACTACTGGTGTAATAATAGTCGGCACATCCATAAATCCATTATTGATCATTTTAAAGCCTTCAACAACATCTGCTACTGCTTTGTCCGGTTCCTTAGCCAGCAATATAGCGATTTCCGCCGCCTTGTAAGCGAGTGGTTTGATCTTTTTCCAGATATCAACCGTTTGTTTTCCCTGAACAATATATTGGATATTTCGCAGGTCGGCATCAGACCCGGCGACGAACACTTTCTCTGTGTTAGCAAGTCCTTCAATAGCCAGGGCGGCAATGACCCCGCTGGCCAGGCCGCTGTTATTGCAAATAAAGGCGTCAATCTTATTGTTGATTTTTACCAGAAGCGTTTCCGTCGTCTCCCTTGCCAAATCGGGAGACCAGTCTAGATGTGAGCGCTGTGCGATCAATTTCAATCCAGGGTTGTTTTTAATAGTTTCGAGTACTCCACTACTCATGGCTGCTGCATT
>CALZJV010000616.1 GCA_945787595.1 uncultured Desulfobacterales bacterium
TTGATCCTGTCAGAAAATTATATATTTATGCCGTTAAGTTTTCTTCTTCGATCAGACCGGCCGTTTTTTTGGCCGGCGGCTGGGCTGACACCTGAAACCCCAAATCTGTATTCTTTTCTCTGTCATCTGTCATCTGTTATCCGTCCTCTGTTATCCGTTATATTAAAACCAAGAGATCTAGAATGAAAGTCCTGGTAATAAATTCTGGAAGTTCTTCCATCAAATATCGGCTCTTCGACATGGTGGATAAAAGTGTATTGGCCACCGGTCTGCTGGAGCAGATCGGAGAGATCAGTAGCCGTTTGACCCATCGGTCCCGCAGTGCGCAGGGCGATATGGCAGAAACCAGCAGAACCCAGCCGGTTGAGAATCATCAGGCGGGCTTTCAACTGATCGGCAGTGTTTTAAATAAGACCGGTGCTGTCGGTGACCCGGGGGAATTATTCGGCATCGGCCACCGCGTGGTTCACGGCGGTGAAAAATTTCGCGAACCGGCGATCATCAATCCGGAAGTGATTGAAACCATCCGCCGGTTGATCCCTCTGGCACCCCTGCACAACCCGTCGAACCTTCTCGGAATTGAAGTTGCCCTGGCGTCTGCCCGGAATGTACCTCAAGTCGCCGTTTTTGATACGGCCTTTCATCATACCATTCCCCCGTACGCGTTTCGCTACGCACTGCCTCAATCTTTGTATGCCGATCATGGCGTGCGTCGCTATGGTTTTCACGGTACTTCTCATTTTTATGTTGCCAAACAGGCCGCCATACGTTTGAAGCGGTCCCTGACCTCCCTGAATTTGATTACGCTTCATCTGGGAAACGGCGCCAGCGTCACCGCAATAAAAAGCGGTAAAAGTGTCGACACCTCCATGGGCATGACACCGCTGGAAGGCCTGATCATGGGCACCCGTTCGGGTGATATTGATCCGGCCATTATATTCTACCTTGGCCGTCAGGGCGGCTACTCGCCGCAAGAGATTGAATCAATGCTGAACAAGCAAAGCGGCCTTAAAGGGATTAGCGGGCTCAATGACATGCGTGAAATCGGGCAGCTTGCCGCAAAAGGGAATAAAGCGGCCAGGCTGGCCATCGATATGTACTGCTATCGAATTAAAAAATACATCGGCGCCTACTATGCCGCCATGGGTCGGATCGATGCACTGGTGTTTACCGGCGGTATCGGAGAAAACGCTGCTGACATCCGCTCGTATTGCTGCGGGGGCCTTTCTCAACTCGGCATTGAGGTGGATGAAAAGAAAAATAACCGAAAAACCAAAGAAATACATGAGATTCAAAGCACAACAGGGGCCGTCCGGCTTCTCGTCATTCCAACCGAAGAAGAACTGGAAATTGCCGAGCAAACTGTGGAATGTATAAAAACATTGAAACCCGCCAACTAATTCTTATATTAATCAATATTGTTTTTTGGGTAAAATTCGAAACGCTTCGGGAGGATAGCTAGTTTCCATCCATAAATGGTCTTTTTGCCCAATCTCAGCGTCAATCGGCGCGATTGTTTGTGCGACGTAGCCAGCTACGTCTCCGCACAAACGCTTGATTTCCTTGATCTTGGACAAAAATCCGCATTTCTGGATTGGAAACACCATAAAGTGCCCAAACTAATTTTAACCGATATATGGACGGGCACTAGCTAAGATTACAGATTGCAAATCTCTCAAAAAACAAAGTAAGGAGAAAATTATGAACCCAACAACCCATTACACGGATCTGGGGTTGGTCAATACGAAAGAGATGTTTCAGAAGGCCATGGATGGCAAATATGCGGTCCCGGCCTATAATTTCAACAACATGGAACAGCTTCAAGGCATCATCCTGGGCTGTGTTGAATCCAGGTCGCCGGTTATTCTGCAGGTGTCCGGCAGCGCCCGTAAATATGCCAATCCGACCCTATTGAGATATATGGCTATGGGCGCTGTTCAGATGGCTAAAGATTCAGGTGCCGGCATACCCATCGCGCTGCACCTGGATCACGGAGACAGTTTTGAGCTTGCCAAGTCCTGCATTGACAGCGGATTTTCTTCTGTTATGCTGGACGGTTCACACCATCCGTTTGATGAAAATGCCGAATTAACCAAACGGGTGGTTGGTTACGCCCATGAAAGGGAGGTCACCGTAGAAGGGGAACTGGGTGTGCTTGCCGGAGTTGAAGATGAAGTGTCCCATGAGGTTTCCCATTACACCAAACCGGAGGAAGTCGAAGAATTTGTCGCCAGAACCGGCGTGGATAGTCTTGCCATTTCCATCGGCACGTCACACGGGGCCTATAAGTTTAAAGTCAAACCTGGGGAAAAAGTGCCGTCCCTGCGCTTTGATATTCTTGAAGAAGTTGCAAGAAGAGTCCCGGGTTTTCCCATTGTACTGCATGGCGCGTCAACCGTGGTCCCGGAGTATGTCCGCATGATAAACAACTTTGGCGGCAAAATGGATGATGCCGTCGGCATTCCCGAGGAGCAGCTCAGAAAGGCTGCCGGCTCTGCGGTTTGCAAAATCAACATCGACAGCGACGGCCGTCTGGCGATGACGGCAGTAATTCGAAAAATTTTCGCCGAGAATCCGGCTGAATTTGATCCCCGCAAATATCTCGGCCCGGCCCGGGAAGAACTCATTAAAATGGTCAAGCTTAAAAATGAGAAGGTGTTGGGCAGCGCGGGCCAAGGCTAACAGGATGGAATACTGCAGAAATCAGGTGCGAGTTGCGGGATTCGGGCTGCGCGGAAGTGGAGGAGGATACCCCATTTCTAAACCAAAACACGCTGCAGGTAACGGTCTCCAACACTCCTTGCCCCATAAGCTCAGGCCCTGGCAACACATATAGAACGATAAATTTCAAATTGCAGTCACTGAAGGAGCTGAAAATGCAGGATTTCAAGTCGATTACGGATTTCAAGAACGTTGCCTTTATCTCCACCCGAATCGCCGGAACAGACGGCGTATCACTGGAAATCGAAAAATGGGCTGACATTTTTGAAAAGGAAGGATTCACCTGCTTTTATTTTGCCGGCGAACTGGATCGTCCGGCGGAGCGTTGCCACCTGGTCCCAGAGGCCCATTTTACCCATCCCGATATCAAAGATGTTTACTTGGAATCTTTCGATAGTACAGGAAGGGATCGTGCGATTTCCAAGAAGATTTATCAACTGGCCATCAAATTGAAAGATCATTTATACGAATTTGTCGAAAAATTTAATATCCATATTATTATTCCTGAAAATGCCCTTACCATCCCGCTGAATATTCCTCTGGGAATCGCCCTCACCGAATTTATTGCTGAAACAAACATTCAAACCATCGCACATCATCATGATTTTTATTGGGAGCGTGACCGTTTTATGGTAAACGCCGTGCAGGATTATCTGAACATGGCCTTTCCGCCCGTATTGCCGTCCATCCATCATGTGGTCATCAACTCGGTGGCCGATGCGCAACTGAGTCTGCGGACGGGAGTTTCCGCCCGAATCGCTCCAAACGTCATGGATTTTGAAAATCCGCCGCCGCCGCCTGACGAGTATACTTCGGATGTGCGCCGGGCGCTTGGGATCGAGAATGATGAACTTTTCATTCTTCAACCGACCCGCGTGGTACAGCGCAAAGGAATTGAGCACGCGATCGAGATGGTGCACCGGCTGAGAAGAAAAGCGAAATTGATCATTTCGCATGCATCCGGGGATGAAGGTCATGACTATGAGCAGCGGTTGATAGAATATTCCAGACTGATGAAGGTCGACACAGTCTTTGTTTCAGATATCATCAATGAGCAAAGGGGGCTCACTGAGGACGGAAGGAAAATCTACACCCTGGAAGACATATATCCTTACGCCGACCTGGTTACCTATCCTTCC
>CALZJV010000617.1:0-2479 GCA_945787595.1 uncultured Desulfobacterales bacterium
CCGTGACGATGAACCTTTTCCGCCATCAGTGCCTGTGCCTTGACGTCTTCGTCATCCCAAAGGGTCGCGTATGGATAAGGGCTGTCATCCGATGTCGGGTGTATCGAGCAGTACTCCGTACAAACCACGGCCCAACCGCCCTCGGCTTTAACTTCTCGCATGGCCGCCAGGGTTTTTGGCATCATGTAGCCCATGCCGGTACAATGGGGCACCTGGTAGAATCGATTCTTTGCTGTCACCGGGCCTATCTGTACCGGTTCAAATAGTATGTCGTAGCGAGGATCACGTTGCATGCGGTCAGTCCTCCAAAAGAATATTGTTATCATTGGAATCCCAGAATACGACGACATCCTGATTTTCGCGAATATCCTGGGTATCATATTCAGATCCCCTCGTAATAAATGTACTTAGATTCAAATCGAGATGATCCAATGAAATCGTCAATTCAGAATAGTCTCCCTGGTAAATCATTTCTTTGATCCTGCCGGAAAAAACCGTTTCTTTTTGAGGATCTGTTCGCAATTTCTTTTCTTTATCGATAACGATATCTATCAACTCGGGATGAACCGAAAAACCGATAACTGAATGGGGATCGATATTATCCGGCAACGGTGCAAACACTTTTGATCCGTTTTCAATCTCCAACTCTATTTTATCGTCAATTTCCGAAACAACCCGCCCAAGAAAAATATTTGTGGCCCCCATGAATTTCGCAATAAATTTTGTGCGGGGAGTTTCATAAATTTGATTAGGGGTCCCGACTTGCAAAAGCTTGCCGTTTCTCATCACCCCAATTCGATCGGAAAGGCTAAGCGCTTCTTTTTGGTCATGGGTGACGTTTAAAAATGTGGTTCCGACTTCCCGTTGGATTCGCTTTAATTCGACCTGCATCTCTTTTCTCAATTTGCGATCCAGGGCCGCCAGGGGTTCATCCAGAAGCAGGACAGTGGGCTCAAGGACCAGGGAACGGGCCAGGGCGACGCGCTGCTTTTGACCGCCGCTTAATTGGTCCGGATAGCGGGTTTCCAGTCCGGCCAGATTGACGAGATCGACTTTGTCAACTACTTTTTTCTTGATCTCACTTTTTGGCATTTTCCTTTCCACCAGACCAAATCCGATGTTGTCAGCTACCGACATATGGGGGAAAAGTGCGTGGTTTTGAAATACGGTACTGCAATCCCTTTTGTATGGTGGCAGATCGTTCACGAGCTCCCCGGCGATGCAGATACTACCCTGATCCAGGTTTTCCAAACCGGCCACAAGTCGCAGCAGGGTGGATTTCCCACAGCCGCTGGGACCCAGCAATGAGAAGATTTCTCCCTCCGTTATTTGCACGCTGACATTGTCGACAGCGGTAACCCCGGGAAATAGCTTGACGACACCCTTGATGTCAAGGCAGATGGTACCCTGTTTGTCTTCGTTATCATTATTCGAGTCAGTCATTTTTACCTTTCTTCAATCTGCGATTTGTTTCCCCCTTAAATACTTTCATTTTTTTTCTGTACAAAATACATGAGAGCCAAAGCCGCCATCGTTAAGACCACGAAAAGTGTGCCGATGGTATTGATTACGGGCGTCGCGCCGAATCGGAGCTGAGAAAAGACGTAAATCGGCAATGTCGTACTGCCGATACCGGCCACAAAGTAGGTAATCACAAAATCATCAAAGGACCATGGAAAGATCAACATCGCAGAGGCGGCAATTGCCGGCAGCAACATCGGACCGGTTACCCGCAAAAAGGTGCGGAAACGGGTGGCGCCCAGATCCATGGCGGCTTCCTCCCAGGACCAGTCAAAACGCTGCATCCTTCCAAGAATGACGAACACCGCCAAGGGTGAGGAAAACACGATATGCGCGATAATGATGCTCGGATAACCAAGTGGGATTTGAAAAAAGCGGGTAAAAAACACCAATAGTGCGGCACCCGTCACGACGGAGGGAAACACAATCGGTAATAAAATCGATGTCCGCAAAAACTGCTTGCCTCGAAAATGGAGCTTGTATAAACCGTAACCCGTTATGGTGCCGATGATGGTGGATACGATCACGGTAATACTTGCAACCACAAGGCTTCTGATGAGCGCATCTTTAACGGCAACATTGCTGAAAAGCTCGGCATACCATTTTAAAGTAAAGCCGTCCCAGCTAGTACCGTACTTGTTACCACTGAACGAGAAAACAATGATCACGATAACCGGCGCCCACAGAAAAAAGTAGATCAGAAAACTGAGCCCGCCCAATATTTTAGCGGCGAGATTTTTTTTCTGCTTCATAGCATTCTCTCAATCGCTTCTCGTCCTCCCCATTTGATGGTCAGGTAAAGAATCAAAATCAAGGTTGCTGCCAGCATAATGGCAAGACTCGAGCCTTCAGGAATATTGCCCACGGAGGTGAATTTTAGGGCCACCAAACTTCCGGCCATCATGACCTTGGATCCGCCGAACAATTGCGGTACCAGCCACTCGCCCACCGTCGGAAT
>CALZJV010000617.1:2510-7937 GCA_945787595.1 uncultured Desulfobacterales bacterium
AGCCCCATCATCACGGCAAAAGGCGTGTAAAGGATTTCAAGCGGAGCTGAGATAATATCCAGGCTCAACAGGACGCTATTTACCAGACCCTTGCTACCGATGATGGTTTTCAGAGCATAAAGCCGGATAAGATAGGAAGCCCAGGAAGGGACAATGACCAGAAAAAGAAGCAGCGTTTTCCATCTTCCACCGTAGGTGGCAATATAATAGGCGATGGGATAGCCGATGAAGATACAAAAAAAATTGGTCTGAAAAGCCAGGTATATGGATTGAAGGAAAACCTTTCCGTATCCGCCGCCCAGAATGGCTCGAAAATTATCCAATGAGAAAGCATAGATGATTTCGCCGTACAGGCCGGACTTTAAAAAACTGTAGAATAAAATGATCGTCAGGGGTGCAAAGACAAAAACAACCACGATAATGATGATGGGGCTTAAATAGGTCATTACTTCCAGAAAAAGCTTGCGCCTCTCCTGACTGCTGGATTGCGGGCTTATTGCAACGGCAGGCTGATGCATGCAGACCTCCATCTTTCTGGCCACTGGCAATTGGCTACTGGTCAATGGTTACAAGGGTTACGTGGTTTGAGTTACGCGTTCCGCGTTACTGACGGAAGAGGTCGAATTCGGAGTATTCATCTGTAACTCATATCACGAAACGAGCAACTCGATTTTTCCTCTACATGACAAGAGGAGTAAAAGATAAGGGACGATTCAGGAAAAAGTCCGCAATCGCCCCCATTATGACATTAAAACGCTATTTCTTCAGTTCTTCCCAGATTTGTGTGCGGAGTTCCTGACCTTTGCCGGTAATCATTCTCGGATGAAACCAGTCACACTTCTGTAGATAATCCTCTTTGATTATAAAACCCGGCCAGGCTTTCATCTCATCGGACATGAGCTCCATGACATGCTTGTGCGCCGGCGGATATCCGATATAGCCAACCAACAAGGCGTTTACATCTGTCCTGAAGAGATAGTTCAAAAACAGATGCGCCGCTGCCGGATGTTTGGCACCGATGGGAATAAAGTCGGTATTGCCAGCTATATATGTTCCCTCTTTCGGCAAGACCCCTTGCATGGTCGGTACATCCTTGGAAAGCAGCCAACCGTCTCCGACCCACAAATGGGACATCCAGGCCTCCTCCTCGACCAAAAGCCTCCGGGGCCAGGAATCATAGGCCATTACATAGGGTTTTTGCTTCATGAGGACATCCCGGGCCTTCATCAGCTCGTCTTCATTGTCAGACGTGAAGGAATACCCGAGATATTTGAGCGCGGTGCCGATGGCCTCAGTTTGGTTGTCGATCATGGTGAACTTGCCCTTGTATTTGGAGGCGCCGTCGAACAACATCTTCCATGAACCGATCATCGGATCCTTGGGATCAATGAATTTAGAATTGTAGGTATAGGTGGTCAGAAAGATGGAATCGATAATTTGGAAATGGTTTCCGGGATCAAAATCAAACTTTTTATATTTATCCATTAAATAGGCATCTACATTGGGCAGCCAGGCATGGTTTAATTTTTGAAGCAGTTTCATGCCATTCAATCGCACCGCATCACTTGGCCCTGAACCAAGCACCAGATCATAGGGTGTTTTAGGGTTTAGCTTAATTTTTGTGACCATCTCTTCCGTGTCGGCATAATGATCCCGTGTGATCTTTACCCCGAATTCTTTGGTAAAATTCTTAAACAAGTCCTCCGGCCACCACTCTGCCCAATCGTAAATGTGCAAAACACTGCCCTCTTTCTTGACCTGGTCCATACACTCCTTGGGGACCGGGTAGTCCTTGTATTTGCTTGCAGCCAGAGCGTTTGTTAGAATGCCAAGTGTAAAGAAGATACCGGTAAACAAAATTAAACTGCCCAATACGAAATTATGCTTTTTCATTTTCGACAACCTCCTTTTCCATAAGCGTTCAAAGTTATTGGGTTCAGCGTTCAGGGTTACATTTCTTTCAAAGGTGTTCACAGGCTCAGAGTTGTCTGTAAACCTTGAACTTCTTAACCCCGAGCCCCGAACCTTTAAAACCATGAACGGCTATCCATTTGAACCTCAATCAAAAATTATCCTCTTATTTCTAACCTCCTTTCTGTGAATTAATTTACTAAGACATAAAATGAGATATTAATCAAGAAGTACCTTTTCAGCAGTCCGTACGATCTTGCCGAGTTCTACAACTTGCTTTTCCTCAAGGGGTTGGGGCTTGTGATTTTTTAGTATCCACTTGGTTTTCTCTATGGCTGCTTCCTGAGGATCAAAAAAATCCTGTTTTTCTGCCGACCATTGATGTGAAATTCCCGGATTCCAAAGTTTCCGAATATTTTTAAGGGTATAATCCCTGTCTATGAAATGGCCGCTCGGTCCGACTTGCATAATTTCATTGAGTGCCAGCGTTTCATCACTTATGTGAAATCCTCCGGTCATAAATTTGAGGGATTGATATATTTCATCATCCAATAATAGCTTTTCCGGGTAAAGCAGAGTATACCCTTCCAGTAAACCAATGCCTGGGGCCATATCCGGGCCTGTGGCACAACTAAAAAAGGCATCGATGGCATCGTCTTTTCCAACGTTCCATCCTTTAGGGTTCTGTGCGTCGCTGCCGCCGTAGCCGGTCATTACGGGCAGATGGTAATAATGCCCCAGTTGAACAGTGGCCGCATAAAATAGATATTTGGTTTCACTTGATACGGATATGCCGCCGGTAAATGGATTCATCATGGCGCTAAACAATGGATAGAATGCAGGCGAGCCCGGGTATGCAAGTTGCAGCAAGCAGATGGAACTCAAAATTTCAGCATTTCCCTGGACCAAGGCCCCGGCAATGGACGCCGGTGCCGTTGTACCTAACACCGGCATCGCCGCAAACCCGACCGGCAATCCGGCACCGGCAAATATCAGAGCCGCTTCAAGAACGCCTGTGTCGTGATTTAGCGGAGATATGGGACTGGCAATCAGTGACAGCGGCGGTCTGGCCTTAATTCTTTCCTTGCTTCCGGCAATCACCCCGGCCATTTCAACCGCATATTGGGCGGATTTTTTATCCACACAGCTAACGATGTGAACATGCTTTTCGGTATAGCTGAAAGCGGCCTCCAATTCATGCAGCGCAATGGTCTCCGGCGGGCAATCCCGGGCGGCCACCATGGGCCAGTAAAAGCTTATGGAGGGTAAGTAATCAGAAATGAGGGCCATCATCGCAATATCATCTTTCACAGAGGGCCTGCGCTCACGGGTCTCTAAATCCACTGTCGCCGTACCGGTGCCTGCAGTTCCGCAATATATTTGGCTGCCATCGAGATTCACATCCAATTCCTGACTTCCCCGCGATCCCATGACAAATTCGGCCGGGGCTTTGGCAAGGGCTTTCATCAAGAAATCCGGCTGGAATTTTACGATCTCTGTTTTAAAGTCAACGTCGGCGCCGCCTTCTGCTAAAATATGGCGGGCCTTTTCGCAAGGAAATTTCACACCGGTTTGTTCCAGTACTGTCAATGTGGCCTGATGGATCTTTTCGACATCTTCATCAGCCAAGGTTTTTATCTTCATTTCCGGTTTAATCGCAATCGGGCTGATGCGTGCTCCGCTGGTGGTTTCCAGTGGCATAAGGGTTCTCCTGTTTCTGGTTACTGGCTTAAAATGGTTGAATATTGACTATTTCAGACCTCGTTGAATAGTTTACTGGTTGAATGGTTTATTAGGTAAATTATAGTCATAATTTTAGAATGTTACGATTTTTAAAACATGAAGTGTCCAATTATTTTGCAAATATGGGATAAATCCATATTTACAACCACTTAACCAATCAACTAATCAACCAATCAACGATATCTGTAGTGTTGATTGATATTTTCCGAATTCAGATTTCTTTCTTCCGCATTCCGAATTCCAATTTCTGTCCTCTGACTTCTGTCCTCTGACATCTGTCCTCTGACCTCTGACATCTGTCTTCTGACCTCTGTCCTCTGACTTCTGACATCTGTCCTCTGACTTCTGATTTCTGTCATCTATTCTATTTTAGTTCTGAAAAGGTTGACCGAATTGATCTCTATGTCCAGCAATTCGGCAATCTTCCACTTGGCAGCGATACCTTTGGCACTGCCGGCCACTGCTGTAATAATGCCGATATCCAGGTCTTCTCTGATCTGACGCATCACTTCTTCATTGGCTAGATCGATGATATCGATTCTAAGTTTATCGGCTACATACTTTTTGGCTTCGGCGATCTTCATTTTACGGGTCATTTGCATCCAGGCCACCAGATCTCCGGCGGTCCGGATGCCCCCCATACCTGCTGCCATAATATGTGCTACGGGCATACCGAATATGTCGCCTGTGCCAACCTACAAGCCATCCGCCTTGCCGATTTGCACCAGAGATTTTGCGGCCCTGGTCACGGCATCAATAGGGGGAACTTCAAACACGGGAACACCGCAGACTCCCATGCCGACATTGGGATGAACCGGAATACGGGAAACCTCAGCAGTGGCCTTGACAAACGTCACGGCCCGCGCCAGATTCCACGGTATGGATTCACTGGAATTGACATTGATGGCCGGTCCGAAAATATCTGCCCCGGCGGCTTCCACCACCTTTACCTGTTCATGGGGATACATGCCGGCCAGTTGTTTACCTTCAAATTGAATCTCGCCATGCATTCCCAGGACAAATTCACCGGACATGCCGACCTCAATCGCCATGTCGGGAAAGTCCTTTTTTAACTGCGAAACGGCTTGCAAGGTGGCATAGAAATCAGCATCTCCCGCTGAAGCGGAAGTATCGAAATTGATCCCTTCGCATCCGACTTCATACAGATTTCTAGATATGAAAACCATATCCTTCCTGAGGTGTTCAGCGGCCTCCTCCTGAGCCTCCTGCGCTTCCCTGATCCTCCCCATAGGCAGGAGGTCAGCGGGATTCGGATAAGGCCCATCCGGTTGAAAATAAAGCCCCATATTCGGTTGAGAGCCATAAAAGAAGGGGGCCGTCGTCATTAATGAGGCGCTATGATATTCCTGCTTTTCAAAATTGATAATGGGCTTTACCTGTTTGTAGCTGTAATCCGTATGTCCAATGGATATGGTATCGGCCGCGCAGGCCCGTTCGTAGGCCAGCACGGATTGCACCCGACTCATGGGAATCCCCTGCCCGCTGTTATCCTGATCCAGATAAAACAGCGTGCAAACGGCATCGTCGGTCACAATCACTTCTTCACCGGGCGAGACACTGACGATGCGGGACGAATCAGTAAAAATATCTAAGAGTTGTTCAAGCTCATCGGGAGCTAATTGCGGGATTTCAGCCCGCTCGGCCGCATCCTGAGTTCCTGCCAGGAGATCTTCTTTGATCTGATCGGATGGCATTAAAACCCGCTCTCCGTCACCCATTCTTACAAAATTATGATCCTGCATGGTACTCCTT
>CALZJV010000618.1 GCA_945787595.1 uncultured Desulfobacterales bacterium
ATCGCCGAAGGTTTGCAGGAAGATGGTGTTGTTACCATCGGCAAGTGGGGAACGTATACAGCAGAGGACATTGCCGGCGAATAGCAACTATTATCATCGAAAAGAACCAGAAATATATCTAGAATAAAATAGTAAATAATTGAGATGCGAGCCCTAGGTTGCCTCGGATTATTAATTGCCACAAGACACAAATTTCGGAATTAACTTTCTGAATGGCTCTTTTGCACCATGAACTTAAAACCGCTCACCAACCCCCATCCCTGGGATCTGACACCCAAAGGTGCTATCGCCCTGCAAAAGCATCTGGCAGACAAAGTAATTCGCAGGTCCGGCATCGATATTCATGAGATTGCAACCGTTGCCGGAGTGGATACGCATTACCATCAGGGTCGGGCGACCGCGGCCGTGGTTGTCATCAGCCTTTCCGATCTGGCAACCGTGGATCATGCAACCGCCGTCAGAAATATAAGTTTTCCCTACATACCGGGATTGCTGACGTTTCGTGAAGGCCCCGCAATTCTGGCTGCTCTGGATCAATTGACCGCGGCTCCGGACCTGCTGATTTTTGATGGGCAGGGCATTGCCCATCCGCGACGCTGCGGCCTCGCCAGTCATATCGGTCTGCTCCTGGACAAGCCTTCCATCGGCTGTGCCAAAACCAGATTGTCGGGTCGCTATGAAGAGCCGCTTATCGCAAAGGGCAGCTATTCCTATCTGAAGGAAGGTGACGAAACCATTGGCGCCGTCGTTCGAACGCGAAGTAAAGTCAAGCCGTTATTTGCGTCGATCGGACATCGGATAAATTTGGAGGACAGCATTAGAATCGTCTTAAGATGTTGCCACCGTTATCGGTTGCCGGAGACCACTCGCAGAGCGGATAAGCTGGCGCGGAGCAGATTGATTGGTTGAGTGATTAACTGCCAATTAGTCGATAATACCCAACCCGAATAAACAGCAAATAACAAATCACAAGCACCAAATAACAAATAAGATCAAAAGCCAATTGTTTGGGATTTTGAATTTCGGTCATTGTGATTTGCCCTTCGACTTGGCTCAGGGTGGTGGTGAGTCCTTCGACTCTGCTCAGGACCGTGAGCCTGTCGAACGGCTTGTCGAACCATTTGGTATTTGTGTTTTGTTATTTGAAATTTTTTAATTGCTGACAACCGATACCTAATTCCTATGACGCCACAACCCTAATTAAGCGATTACAACTCAACCAAGCTCCCCCGACACCTGGAAGGCTCTCATAAACTTCCGGTCAATATAGTTCTTCAGGGCAAATCCGAGTTTGCCGCCCCACACTATGGCATGCCAGTCAACGATGGCCGTACCGTCCCCCAGATTCAGGGCAAGCAAAATTGATTTCTGGGGTACAAACGGTCGCAGCTCATGACCGTTTAAGGCGCTCAGAAGGTTGTGCAGCAGGATAGGATTTTGGCGGACGGCATACACGCCGACTTTAGCCAGGGGCTGCGGTTCAAAGCTGATACAGTCACCGCCCCCAAAAATTTCCGGATGAGAGACGGACTGCAGATATTGATTGACCAGCATGCCGCCGTCCTCGCCGGTGGGAAGTCCGGAGTTCTCAAACAGCGCAGACGGCTTGACGCCGATCGCCATAAAAATGATGTCGCTGTCCACAACAGCGCCATCGGAGAGCGCCACAGAACCGTCCTTGATAGAATCCAGTCTGACGCCTTCCATCACCTGCACATTTCGCCCGCCCAATGAATTCAGGGCGCGCTGCCGCACACTGCCTTTAAATTGAGGAAGCAGTCGCGTTCCGGCGACAAGCGTAATCCGACACCTACCCGATTCATTTCTGACCAAACGGTTGAGGTTGCCGGCAATCTCAACGCCGGTGGGACCTCCTCCGACGACGGTCGCCTTCAATTCGCGGGTTTTTAAAATTTCGACGACTTTCCGATTTGCCTTTAGAAGATTTTCGATGGGCTTGACGGTAAAGACTGTTTCATCGGTGAGCATCGATTTCGCCACGGGCACAAAACTTCCGGTGTTCAATGATATTACATCGTAGGGAATCTCATTGCCGGACTGCAGGTCGATTTTCCTTTCATGCGGCTGCACCCTGACGACCTTGTCTTCAACAAAAGCAGCACCCCGGTCTTCGGACAACTTCTTTACGTTAAACCGGATTTCCTCAGGCCTGTAAATCCCTGACAGCATTCCGGGCCCCATCCCGGAATAATAGTGAAGCGGGCTTGCGCTGACAACGGTGACATCGTGACCGGAATTTTTGAATTCCTTCAGGTTTTTTAAAACGGTTAAATGTGCGTGACCGGCACCCACAATGACCAGATGCTTTCCCATCAATTCGCCTCTATATTGTTATAACTTACTATTAAGTTCCTTGTTATATAGACACATTTGACTTCTTATCGAAAGCTTACATGAATAGGCTGCTTATCGTTCACATAGTTTCACCGCCCGCTGCGCTCGAGTCACAGGACGCAGAGTTGATTTGCCTTTTCACTTTCTGCGAGAGACCAGAAAGTGAATAACAATAGCCCTTCGGGTTAAATTGCGTTCATTGGATCTTTTGACGCCCCTCTCCTTGCGAGTTTCATGCTGTCTGGTTTTTTTTCAACCTGGAACGTTGAACCCTAAACCACTGAACCTGTTTACTGATTCATCAAATCTTCGATCTCCTCGGCCTCTCGCGGAATATCTGCCGTCAGATCCACCGGTTCATCCTCGGTGATTAAGATGTCGTTTTCAATCCTGATACCGATGGCCTCGTCCCGAATATAAATACCGGGTTCACAGGTAAGCACCATCCCGGGTCCAAAACTCCGGTACTTGTCACCAAAATCGTGGACATCCAGACCCAGGTGATGGGAGGTGCCATGGGGGAAATACTTCTTGTAAAGCGGCTTGTCCTCGGATTGTTTTTTTACTTCCCCGGCATCCAGCAGCCCCAGGCTAATCAATTCGGTTTCCATTACTTTGCTTACCTCCCGGGTATATTCATCAAGGGTTTTTCCGGGTGTCAGCATCCCGATAGCTGCTTTATGGACATTTAAAACCGCATTATAGACCTCTTTTTGCCGTTTGGAAAATCGTCCGCTTACCGGAACCGTGCGCGTCACGTCCGCCGCATAGTTGGCGTACTCGGCGCCGAAGTCAATCAATACCAGATCGCCTTCCCGGCACTGTTTATCGTTTTTGACATAGTGCAGGGTGCAGGAATCAACTCCTGAAGCAATAATCGTCTCAAAGGCAGGTCCTCTCGAACGGTTTCGCAAAAACTCGTGACAAATCTCGGCCTCGATCTCGAATTCCCAAACCCCGGGCTTGATAAAGCCCAACAGGCGACGAAATGTTTTAGCGGTGATGTTGCCGGCCTTTTTGATCAGATTCACCTCCGGCGGCGATTTAACGATGCGCAGATCCTGCATGATGGGCGCCAGTCGCCGGTAACGATGCAATGGGAAGGCCTCACGACACCAATCAAGGAAGCGTCTGTCTCTGGTTTCCACACTGGCATCCGCCCGCAGATGTTCATTGGTGTTCAGATAGATTCTCTCGGATTGATACACCAGGGGTTTGAAAATATTGTTAAATTCGTTATTCCAATAAACCGTTTTTATGCCGGAAACTTCCCCGGCTTCCTCCTTGGTGTATTTTTGGCCCTCCCATAAGGCAATCTGCTCGTTGGTTTCCTTCAGAAACAAAATTTCCCGCTGTTTTTCTTCCCTGGCATCCGGGCAGATTACCAACGTGCTCTCCTCTTGATCAATGCCGCTCAAATATAACAAATCGGTCTGCTGAATAAAGGCGTGGATGCCGTCCGCACTGGTGGGCATGATATCGTTTGAGTCTGCTGAATAAAGGCGTGGATGCCGTCCGCACTGGTGGGCATGATATCGTTTGAGTTGAACACCGCAATAGAATTCGGTTTAAGCTGTTCAACGAATCGCTTGCGGTTTTGAATGAACAGGTCGGATTCAATCGGTAAGTATTTCATATCATTCTTTGTGCTTTAATCCATGGGCTTCTTTAAATTGATGCCATTCGTCGTGATCGATATTTCCATCGCCATTCAGATCGATCGCCTTGAATACTCCCGGATCGGCCTGTGGGAGATGGTCTTTGAATTCCGTCCAGTCGATCATATCATTTTCATCAGTATCCATGTCTGGAAAATGGGCGTTGAAGCCCTTGGCATCGGGCATTTTCTCTTTATGATACGTCGACTTCGATGCACAGCTCGCCAGCAAGCCGACCGTTAAAATGAGACTTATAAAAAAGATAAATTTCTTCATATCAGTTACCACCACCCTTTTTTCGTCTCTGCCACGGTATTTAGTCCTACTTTAGCGGGTCTATTTTTACATACACCCGCTGTTTGTACAGGATAGTCTTATAGCGGAAGATATCGCGTCTGTCCATAACAGAATTGACAGAAATCAAACCATTCGATAGGTTGTATCAGTCAGGGTACTCGCTTTAATCCTAATCGAGCTATAATGCTCGTATAGGATGTCCGTCGTTTGTTGTTTGTGGTCTGTTGTTAAAAAAATACATCGAAATTTATATTCCATTTATTAAAGAGATATAATATGCCGATTGCCATCTTATTAAATC
>CALZJV010000619.1 GCA_945787595.1 uncultured Desulfobacterales bacterium
TCCGGTATAGTAGGCAATTATCAATTTCGGGTTTCAATTATGGCCATAAGAAGTTTTAAAAACAAAGGTACTGAAGACATTAATTATGGTAGGTCTTCAAAGGATGCTTTGAAAATTCTGCCAAAAGAATTGCACCGCAAAGCACAAATCAAACTAGCTCGTTTAGGTGCCGTGACTTCTATGCAAGATTTACAGGAAATCCGAGGAAATCGTTTCGAAAAATTGAAAGGTGATAGAAAAGGTCAATACAGCATTAGAATAAATGATCAGTTCCGTATTTGTTTTAGATGGCAAAATGAAAATGCATTGGATGTCGAAATTGTCGACTATCATTAAAAAATAGGGAGACATGAAATGAATAATTTGCATTTTACGCCTGTACATCCTGGCGATGTGCTGCAGGATGAATTGGAGGAGATAGGGCTCACTCAATCAGGCCTTGCAAAACATATAGGAGTATTACCCAAAACTATTAATGAAATATGTCGGGGCAAAAGAGGCATTAGTGCCGAAATGGCAATGAAGCTTTCAAAAGCCTTGAGAGGAAGCCCTCAGTTCTGGCTTAACCTTCAAAACAACTGGGAGATCAGCCAGCTAAATGAAGCTGCTTTTGAAGATATTAGACCCGTTGCCGCTTAGAGACAATATAACCTGGCAGTGCATTGGACAGCCAGAGTCGTGCCGTTTATCAAAAATCTGCACTTATCACCAGCGTATATTTTCGAGGACATTAGTGGGTATCCTGGCTGCCACTGACCGCCGGCGTTATACGGCATGAAAGCTGATCTTTCCGTCAATTTAATGAAGGGCTATCTGGTAATGGTGGCGGTTATCCTCGTAGGGGTTTCCGTTGTCACTGCAATCGATGTCCAGGTTTCCCTTAGTCAAATAGATGCAGGCGACTCGAGAACGTGGCCGAATATGGCACCCCAAATCCGTTACTACTTCATTCCGATTATCGCGGCATTTGTGGCAATAGGTTCGGTGGTGGTAAATCTAATGTTGGGGTTGATTCAGCGTCGTCGTTTGGTGCGGCTGATTCACTGGGCATTTCTTGGCGGTGCCTATAGTTTGGTATTAATCGCGTTACCTATCACAAGAGTTGGGGTCAACGGCACTGCTGCGCTTATCATTGCAGCCATCGCAGCAATTTCGGCTGTTCTGTTAATCAGGTGGCGCTATGGCGTGTCTCAATCTCGCGCTGCCATATAACCAGCGGGATGGAGCTGACAGAAAAAGCTAGGCGGTTTGCGTAAAGTTATTGGGCTCTCATAGTAAGGTGGCCTGCAGCTCATCCTGAAACGTTACATGGTGCAAAATTATGGATAAAGAGAAACTTTTCTTGCGTGCAGATGAACTGTATGAAAAAGGTGAATTTTCATCGGCATTTGATACATTTCTTAAAGCCGCCGAAAAAGGCGATACAAGTTCTATGTTGCGAATAGCATCTATGTACACATGTGGTGAAGGAGTTAAGTGTGACTATGAAAAGGCAGAAAAGTGGGAATTAAAAGCAATCGAAGCAGGCGACCAAACAGGTATGGTAAATCTTGGCATCACCTATCGAATTAAGGGTGATATCCGTAAATCTAAAGCATGGTTAGAAAAAGCACTTGAATATGGTGATGGCAGCGCTGCATTAGAGCTGGCGAAATTGTATTTGGTTACTGAAAAAGAAACTGACACAGTAAAAAAACATCTTAAACAAGCAATAGCAAATGAAAACATGTGTGAGGCGGACATCGAAGAAGCTGAAAAACTTTTGTCAGAATTGTAATTCGTTCCAAAATACCATGTAACCAAGCAGTTCAGTGGACAGCCAGGGCCGAGCGGTTTTAAAATTTTAGTGTAAGTAGCGTAATCACGGGGTTCAACATAGGTCAGAGTTACCCTGGCTGCCACTGACCGCCGTCGATAGGGCGGACCGCTCGCTGAAGCTCGCTTGGCCTGCGGCCGTCCGCCCTATCGGGCTGCGAGCAACACCGACACAGGAAAATTGGGAGCGGATTAATCTTACTAATCCCACTTTTCATTGGGTATGCTGTGATGATGAGTGAACAATGTTAAAAACAATCGACGAGATTAGGACACAAATTACTCCAAACTTGCAGAAGCTCCTAAATGATATTCTGCTTGAGGCCAATGACCCGCGTCCGCTTTTGTTTGGTGATGAGCAAGAATTCAAGACTATTAAGGGTAAGATTTTCCCAGCAGAAACCAACGCATGTTTTAATCCATTCTTAGATCGATTCATTATTTTCCTAAAACATATAGACAACATACACCGTAAGGAGCAGCTTGATATTGCTCATGAGCTGGGCCACCTATGGCTACTACTGCTTGGCCTGCCTCCAGAAAAGAAAAGGACGGATATAGATAGACAGGCGAGTTGGGACACTTTCTTTTCGCCTTTACGTGATAGTATGGAACACGCAGTATTTTACCCTATGATGAAAGACAAATATCAGATTGACTTATATAAAATAGGAAATGAAAGGTTAGCGAATTTCATTACGAATCAATTGCCCGACTTGGGAAATGAATCCACGCCAGAAAAGTTATTATTGATACTGAACTATATCAAATACGAAGTAGAGTCTGACGACCATTCTTGGCTGGAGAGACTACGCGAGACCTATTTCAAAAAAGCGTCAGATGTAATAAACGTAGGAGACATCTTGTTACCTCTTGTTCAGAAACTTGCAAGAACAAAGGATGCACAATTCTTCATATCACAATACCGAAAGGTATTAAAAATCCTAGATACCCACTTTGGTGTTCCAGTGGAGCTCTGGCCATCTTTTGTAACTGGGGAGGAAGGAGGGACCCATTAAGTTATGAAAATATAGATGAAATATGAAAGGAAAACCCAGCCCAACAACCGCTTACACTCTGACCGGCGGTATCGTGCGGCTTTCGTAAGTTTTCGCTGGGAAAAATTATGCATTTTTGAACAGGCCCCAGGTTCTCGCCGCCGTCAGGTGAAGCGAAACGTTGGGCATCGATAATCACGCTTGACGTTAATCATGTCATGCGTTACTATGTCACATGATAAGATCTTTTAAATGCAAATACACAAAAGCACTCTCAAAAGGCCAGCGTGTCAAGCGATTTGTAAATATCACAAATGTTGCACGGCGTAAGCTCAGACAGCTTGAAATCGCTAATCGAATTGAAGATTTGAAAGTTCCGCCCGGAAATCATCTTGAAGCACTCAAAGGTGACCGTTCCGGCCAACACAGCATTCGTATTAATAATCAGTGGCGTGTCTGCTTTTGTTGGACGGATGCAGGTGCGGAAGATGTGGAAATAGTTGATTACCACTGAGGAGGATTTATTATGAACCAACTTAATCCTATCACCCCTGGTGAAATTCTTTTGGAAGAGTTTCTCAAACCTATGGGTATTAGCCAGTATCGTTTGGCCAAGGAAATTGACGTTCCTGCTCAGCGCATCAGTGAAATTGTCTCTGGAAAACGTTCGGTCACAGCCGATACAGATTTGCGATTATGTCGTTTTTTCGGTCTGTCTAATGGGTACTGGCTGCGAGCTCAAGCAGCACACGATACTGAAGTTGCAGAACGTACTTTGAATAATGTAATACTAAAAATTAAACCTTGGTCTGAGCATGTTGCCCAACAAGACGCTTGACCAGACGCCGAGAAAATCGCGGTTTTTCGTAAAAGTCTGGTGGGTCGCGCAATAATGCAACGGCGCTGGTCACCTCCACGAATAGGGCGGACCGCTCGCTGAAGCTCGCTTGGCCTGCGGCCGTCCGCCCTATCGGGCTGCGAGATGAGCCAATTGAGCTTGATAGGCGTCGCTCGCGCT
>CALZJV010000620.1 GCA_945787595.1 uncultured Desulfobacterales bacterium
GTTTGTTCAACCTTTATAGGTAGAGCTGGCGTTGCACTATTGCAACATCCATTATTTAATCTCTAATCCAAGAATGTGATTTGAAAGTAATTTAACTCATTAAAATTATTATCATTAATTTTATTATCGCTCTTTATCCTGTGTTTGGCATGGTAAATGCTCAACCAAAAAGAAAGATCATCGAATGCAACGCTTTATTTATCAAACGGTGAATTCCAATAGAGCACCAAAGAGAAGCCCCAATGTATTCAGTATCATTAAAAAGAGACGGCAAGATTCACTACAAGCAGCGCGCTGTGGATTCCGATGTCCTGAAATATCTCAGCTATCAAATCGGGCTCGAAGAGAGGTACACGTTGAGAAGCTTCTTTGAGATGATCGACAAATACGCGCTGCTTGGGAAGCTGAATTCGTTTTTTCCCACGTATTTCGAGCAGTATCTGAACTGCCCGGAACAGGGGTGTGGCTTAGAAACTATAGATTATCTTGAATTTGCTAAAACCGTTGAAATGATTGGACATCCCGATAAGCGTCTGGAAATATACAGTTCTATTCACGGGATATACAAGAACGATGCCGTGGAGATTAGATCGCTACAGTTAAACAGTCTGCTGGATTTGCCATTGAAGCTTGGAAGACTTAAGCACGTGGTTTTCGGGGACCGGGTAGACATTTTTGAATTTGAAACGGTATTCACCCTTTTTGAATTCATTGACGGAATTACCTGGGAACTCAGCTTCCATGTTACCCCTGAACAATGCCAACTTAGGAGGTGAGTTATGTTTACCAAAATCCTTTTTGCCACAACCGCTTCACCCACCTGTGACAACGC
This sequence comes from uncultured Desulfobacterales bacterium, assembly GCA_945787595.1. The sequence goes on from CALZJV010000620.1 coordinate 833, forward strand.
CGCCAAAGTGGCCTTTGATCTGGAAATGAAGTGGGAGGCCAAGCTCACCGTTTTCCATGTACTCGGAATCCCCACCCGGGGATACAGTCCGTTTGTCACGGATGTTAGAACCGGTGAATTGGCGCAGCCGGACCCGGATTATATCGAGTGGGTCAAAGAAGAGATGAAAAATACATACGGTGAGCTGTTGAAAGACAGCGAAAATGTTGAAATTGAAACCGCCGTCGGAATTCCGCCACGGGAAATTTTGAGACTGGCGCGCAAAAAAGATGTCGATCTGATTATCATGGGGGCCCACACACGGCAGGAGGACATTGGTGCCACTCGCTATCGGAGTGTGGTCGGCAGCACGATGCAAAAAGTAGCCAAATCCGCCCGCTGCCCGGTGGTCATCATCAGCCGCCCGTGCACGACTTGCTGGAAGCTGTTTTCCAACATTGTCTTTGGAACCGATTTTTCCAAGGCAGCCGATTCAGCCTTTAAGTTTGCCTCTAAGCTGGCCAACGAAGTCGGTGCCAAGCTGCACCTGTTCCACGCCTGCGATATAAGTTTGACCTCTGTCGGCCCGGTGTTGGGACAGGAAGAGATCGAGCAATTAATTGAAAGCTCCCGTAAAAAAATGGAAGCGCGGTATGTTGCTAAAATGAACGGCTATGACAATTATGAAATCGAGGTGCGTGAAGGTGTTCCCTATATCGAGATATTGAAGTACGCGCGTGAGAAGATGGGAGATCTGATTGTCATGGCGCATCACACCCGGGAGATTGATCCGGAGGAAGCCGTCCTCGGCAGCACGGTAGAGCAGGTCGTTTTACGCTCTGCCTGTCCGGTGGCCAGTGTAAATCATCCTGACAAGGTCGCCTGACTCTTTTCGGCGGTGACATAAATAGCAGCTGAAAGGGATGGGGTTTCTACATGAATAAGAAGACGGTCCTCATTGTAGAAGATGAATTGGATATGCGGATCTTCATATCCACCCTGCTTGAAACCAGTGGCTATACACCGGTTATGACCAGGGATGGAAAAGAAGGTCTGATCAAGGCCAGAGATTTTTTACCCGATCTGATCATTCTGGATGTGATGATGCCCGGCGAAGGGGGCGTTCAGATGTACCGCCAGCTTAAAACGGACCAAAGCCTTAAAGCCATACCGGTTATCATGCTTTCGGCCGTGGCCCAGAAAACATTTTCGCACTATTTGAATATGGTCAACGCCCCCGACTGATCGGGTGACTACTTTTCCGGCAATGATTATTTAGACATTTTTATAGAGATTAAATTTTTTATTCACCGCAGAGCCGCAAAGTACGCAGAGAATATTTGTTTTATGTTTGCCGTCGAGGAAACGGCAAACATAAAGGACGATCCGATTCAAACGTAAGAAATTATTTATGCGTGACCGAGTGAAAATAGGACGCGATACTATTGCCCGAAATGTGAGTGTTTTTAACTTTCTGCCCTCTCAGCAGAAAGTTAAAATAAAAGCTACTCTGCGATCTCAGCGACTCGAGCGACCTGTCGGGGCGCAGCTCGCAGAGCGAAGCCTGAAGCGGGCGGTGAATCCATGTTTAAACGATAATTAATTAAAAAGTAATCTATTTCAGACGTAGCCTTTGGCAGCAACAGACTGGTGGAATGAAACAACAAGGGAGAAAAAGCAATGGGTAGCAAGAGCGAGTGGGATTGGAATATCGGCAAGAGGGACATTGCGGATATTACCCGGTGGCAAGACGGATTCAATTGGATCGAAGAGCCCCATGTGGGATCGGATGGAGAGAAAATCGCCGCCATCGTCAATCTGTCGGAGGGGAAGTTCACCGTTTGTGTCAACGGCCAACCCTGGGCAAACGTTTTTGATAAAATCTGGTACCTGCGGTTTGCTCCGGATGGACGCCTCACCGCGCTGGTGTCGGAGACAGGCGAATGGACGGTAGCGGTGGACGGCGTGCCCTGGGAAAACAAATTTGGCTATGTGTGGAATACGATGTTCAGCCCGGACGGGAAACATATCGCCGTTGCCGTCCAGCAGGATATGACTTACGGCATGGCCATCAATGACCTGCCCTGGAAAAAAACCTTCCCCAACATGACCAACCCCACCATCAGTCCCGATGGCACCCGGACGGCTGCAGCGGTGCAGGTCGGAGAGTTCGGCGAAGGCGAAATTCAAAAATTTCAGGCGGGCGCTTTTTCGGCGGCCATTGACGGAAGCCCCTGGGATACAAGATTCGTCAACGTCTGGAAAATGGCAATCAGTCCGGATGGTCAAAAGCTGGCAGCCGAAGTCAGATTGAACCTTTACGATTACACCATTGCCGTCAACGGCCAACCCTGGGAGAAGACCTTTGATTGTATCTGGCAGCCGGTATTTCATCCCATCAACCATTCGGTGGCCGCGCCGGTCCGGCTAGACGGCAAATGGTCTTTGGCCGAAGACGGCCGGATCATCTGGGATCGGCGTTTTGTGCAAGTCTGGAATCTGATGTTCAGCCGCGACGGCAGTAAATTGGCCGCCATCGTTGCGCCCAAATATGGCAAGTGGACGATAGCGGTCGACGGACATCCCTGGGCGGTCACATTCAACGACATGATATCCGATGCGGTTTTCAGTCCCGACAATAAAAAAGTCGCGGCTGTGGCCAAAAATGATTCCCGCTGGATCGTTGCCGTCGATGGCGTTGTCTGGACCAATAACTTTGATATGGTCTGGCAGCCGGTCTTCAGTCCCGACAGTAATCATGTGGCGGTTAAATTTGAGCAGGACGGTAAATACGGTATCGCTTTTAATGATCACGTGTGGGCTGGCCGGTACGATGAAATCTGGGATCCTGTTTTCAGCACCGCAGGAGACAAAATTCTTTTACGAACCCTGAAGGACGGCATTTATTCGAGGCAAGTCCTGTCTGTAGTGGATATGCTGCGTTAAAAGGGGGAAACATGCTCGAAATTTATCAATTCGTCAGTGGTCCGTTGGCCTGGAGTGCCTTTTTTATTTTTATCGGCGGCTGCCTTTACCGGCTCATCAACCTGCTCGTGCTGGTCCACCTGAAGGAAAGATTCATTTATTCATATATGAGCTGGAAATACGGTCTGCGCTCCATCCTGCGATGGAGCACGCCCTTCGCCACCGAAAACATGCGCAGGCATCCGGCAATGACAATCGTGACCTTTGCCTTTCACATCTGTCTGCTGGTGACGCCGCTTTTTCTGCTGGCCCATGTCATTCTGATTGAAGAATCATGGAACGTTAGCTGGTGGACCCTGCCGGATGGCCTGGCTGACGCAATGACGCTGATCGTCATTGCCGGCGGTATCTTTTTCTGTGTCAGGCGCCTGACCAATCGAGAAGTTCAGTACGTCACTTCAGCCTCTGATTTTGTATTACTGGTGATTGTCGTTGCACCTTTTGTGACGGGGTTTCTGGCCTATCACCAGTGGTTCGGATACAAGATTTTTGTCATCATTCATATCCTGGCTGGTGAAGTCATGCTCGTGACGATTCCCTTTACGCGTTTGAGTCATATGATTACAGCCCCTTTGACCAGAGCCTATATGGGGTCGGAGTTTGGCGGCGTGAGGCATGCTCAGGATTGGTAGTGTGTGCAATTGAATATTGATGAATGAAGATTGAATATTTAAGGTCCGCTGGCGGATCGATTTTAAGAAAACGACAATAATAATGACGAAGCGAAGTGACTTCTACAATAGTCGATATTCTATAGTCAATTTCGGTTCGTCCGTGTTAGGAGAACCCGATGGTGGCTGAACCTGCAAAACAAGTCGAAAATAAGACAGTGGACGAGGGTCTGGCAATCGGTGCCCAAAATCTTACTGATGATCGAATCGAAAAGGTAATCAACAGGGTTTTAAAAAATGAAAGCGGTGCTCGTTTAAAAGCCTATGTGGATACATGCATCCACTGTGGGCTCTGTTCCGAGGCCTGCCATTATTACCTTTCCCACGATAATGATCCCGCCTATTCACCGGTCGGCAAAGTCAAACAAACGATTTGGGAAATGATTAAAAAGAAAGGAAGAGTCAGTGCCCAATTCATAAAAAGAGCTTCTGAAATTGCTTCCACAGAGTGCAATGCCTGCAAACGCTGCGCCATGTATTGTCCTTTCGGAATTGACATTGCTTACATGATGCTCACGGTGCGTCGCATCTGCCATCTGCTCGGCGTAACCCCTCTCTATATTCAGGACACGGCCCACAGCCATGCCGCGATGTTGAACCAAATGTGGGTGAAAGATGATGAGTGGATTGATACCCTCCAGTGGCAGGAGGAGGAGGCCCAGGCGGAGATAGCCACCCTGAGGATCCCCCTTGAAAAAGAAGGGGCCGACATTATGTACTCAGTGATCGGTCCGGAACCCAAATTTCAGGCTCAGCTTCTTTACCAGGCGGCGGTCATCATGGATGTGGCCGGAGTGAATTGGACCATGCCGGCAACACCCGGCTGGGACAACAGCGACATGGCCATGTATACCGGAGATAATGAAATCATGGGCCGCGTAAAGCGGGCCCACTTTGAAACTGCGGCCAGACTAAGGGTTAAGCGAATTGTCATGGGCGAATGCGGCCATGCTTTTCGTTCGGTTTATGATATGGGCAACCGCTGGCTGGGGTGGCGGATGCCCCCCATACCCATCGTGCAAGCCATTGATTTTTACGATGAGATACTTCGGCAAAATAAGATCAAAATTTCTAAAAAATTTGCGGAGCCGGTGACACTTCATGATCCATGCAACGTTATTCGAGGAGGGGGACTGGCGCAAAAGTCCCGCAACGTGATCAATGCCATTTGTACAGAGCTGATCGAGATGCACCCCAACCGAGAGCACAATTACTGCTGCGGGGCCGGCGG
>CALZJV010000621.1 GCA_945787595.1 uncultured Desulfobacterales bacterium
TGGAACCGAGGAACCGTATGAGGGAAATCTTCAAGTACGGGTCTGTGGGGAGGGCGCTGCGTAAGCAGTGCCTTTACCCGGAAGCAGACGGCGTGTAGATAGCGGTTTATCGTGGGGGTCCGTGCAAGCTTGGCATCTATCTGGGCCGCTGCTCACGCCCAACGTTCGGCTTGACAAATTAGAAATAAACACGTACAATTGTACCCATGAAAATAATCGCTGACACAAATACATTCATAGCCGTTGCCTTAAACGAGCCTGAAAAAGACGGAATCATTCAACTTACTGAAGGTCATGATTTAATTGCACCTGATGTTTTGCCGTTTGAGGTTGGAAATGCATTAACAGCAATGATGAAAAAAAGCTCTTTGAAGAAAGAGGAAGTAGCTTCAGCATGGGAGGTTGTGCAAAAGATACCGGTTGATTTGAGGCATACCGACATAAAATCGGCATTAAGCATCGCGATAAAATTTAACATATACGCATACGATGCATATTTTTTAGAGTGCGCTGAAAATCTTCGAAGCCCGCTGCTTACCCTCGACATTGGCATGAAAAGGGTTGCAAGGGAAATAGGAATTACAATTTTGGAGTAAAATATTATGAAAGTATATACATATTCTGAAGCGAGACAACGTCTTGCCGATGTTCTAAATATCGCAAGAACTGAAGAGGTGGTGATTAAGAGGAGAGGCGGAGAAACCTTTTCAATCATTTTTAGGAAAAGTACAAAATCACCATTTGACGTCCCAGGTATTAAAACTAAGGCAACCACGAAGGATATTCTTGAGGCGGTTAGAGAATCCAGAGAACGATTTGCCGAACAAGTTGTTGAAGATTGACGGCAGGGACGTACGGCTTTGCTTTAATCAGTATCCTGGATTTTTCGAATTTCCTATGCATTATCGCTTCCGTGCACCCTGCCCGCAACTTAACTCTGCGTTATACGCTTATTTATGAATAGCATATTTAAACCATATCCAGACCCTGGAATCATTCCCAAAAAACCAGCACCAAAAGATGGAGATGTCATTCACATTGTAGTTGAAGGTTTACCGCCATATAAGGACATTTCGAAATCAATTCGCAATCCAAAGCATCCCCATTATGATCGCTTTGTCAGTTTAAGGAAAGCTGCAATTGATACGATGGGGGGGAGGTGTTGGTATAATGGTGGTGTAGGTTTAGAACTATCCGTTTATTATAATGTTCTCGACGATAATGTATCTTCTACAGACTATTTGGGAGGGGTGATGGACACCCTTGATGGTAGCCATGGACAATCTTTTACGTATCTTCCAATTGTATATCAGGATGATTGTCAAATTTGGCATAGTTCATCAGAATTTTTATCATCTGATAAAGACCGATATGAAATAAAAATAACTTTCGGACAATAATCGATCATATAACATAACAGTTGAGCAGACGGCGTGAAGATAGCGGTTTTACGTAAAGATCGTGCAAGCTTGGAAATAATTTAGGCCGCTGCTCACCGTCGGCGTTATGCTGTGGGTGTCACATAGGTTTCCCAGAGGTGCAGTGTCCTGATTTTGTATCTGTGTTATGACTTATTAATAAGTCTATGTCCCTAGTCAATCCCAGAACCCAATGCCTAACGCCAAAATTCCCAAGATTGAGGAAAGGTTAGATACATGTCTTTTACTAAGAATCGTTATGGCATTAAGTTAAGCACATACAGGCCACGAAACGCTGCCATTAGAGGATGCTTCAGGACATGTAGCATCTTTATTTTCGTCGCTTTATTTATCACGTCCTGCGTGTCATACCAAAAATTGCCGTCAGATTGGGCATCCACAGGAACATCTTCTGGCGACAAATGTCCTCAGATTGCTGGCAAGTACAATAATATAGGAGAAGATGCGAATAAGGATGAACAGCATCTGGTAATGTTATTTTTCGAAAAGGAGTCAAGCAGGGACCGAGCATTGCGGGACTCACTGTTGTATAGGACCACCCATATCTCATTTCAGCAAAAAGACCAGGATTCATTGTCCATCATTGCTTGGAGAGACAAGGAAATGCTGTGTTCCAAGACGCTTTCGCTCAAAGCTGGTGATTTCAAATGCGAGGACGGATGGTTGATCTTCAATTCAACCATACTACTTGCCGGTGGTCTGGTAATGACGAAAAACTGGCAGACAATCAGAGTTTCCAGGTCTGGTGACTATTTGTTGGTGAAGATGGAGGAGATAGGTGTCGGCATTATTTTTCTTGTTCCAGCAGCCGGATCAGACACGGCTTGGATGAGATTTCCGGCAGTCGAAAGCGCAGGGGCTCGCGAGTTGCAGGCGAAGAAGCTATATTTGACGAATAAGGAGATACGGTCACCGAGATTGTCCCCTGACGGAAAAGAAATCGTTTTTACCCTCCATTCCAATACATCCAGCAGCATATATAAAGTCGATGTGAATGGGACAAATTTGACTGTCTTGAGCAAGCCCGGAGACTATGATGCTGAACCGGCCTATTCGCCTGATGGAAAGACAATTGCATTCACTTCCTTTCAACATGACTGGCAAGGTGACATCTGTCTTATGAAATCTGATGGTTCCGGCAAGGTTTGTTTAACAACAGGGGCGGAGCAGGATTTCAACCCAATATTTTCACCCGACGGATCAAAGATTTATTTTATCCGCGCTCTGTCTGATGACAAGGATATGCCGATGGCCATGTCCGCGTGGCAAGAGCATGATATTTATTCTGTCAATGTCGATGGAACTGGATTAACGAGAATTACGCGCATGCAATCCCTCGGATTGGCCGATCTGAGCATGAGCCCCGATGGAAAAAGGCTGTTGGCGCGGATCACCACCTCCGAGAAAACTTCCATATGGATAATTCCATTGAAGAACCCTGAAAATATGGAACCTGTGCAACCTATTTTGGATAAATGTGAGTCAAGCTACTTTTTGCTCAGAGATCCATATTGGTGCAATCCTCCTGATCTGCGTAAACCCATGTTTGCGCCGGATGGGAGATCGTTGCTTTTTGTGTGGAAAGCAAGCTCTATTGAAAATTTGTTTGTCATGGATTTAGAAACACGGAAAGTTAAAAATATTACCGATTGGAAAAATTCTCCGGTATTAATTGACCCGTCTTTTTCACATGACGGCAGCAAAATCGTTTTCAGCACACTGTATCGTTTTTTTACAGATTCTCCAGGACTGTGGACCATGAATACGGATGGTTCCAATCTGCTCGCCATTGAATTATAAGCCCGGATGTGGAATGGGGTCGGGCCGCGGTAACAATAGACGTGGTAGAGGACGTTCTCAATATTTAAATATTTCAGGATGAATTGTCATTTAATATTCTTAACTTAAGTTTCGCACCCCTGAAATGGTGCAAGTTCGGTTAAACTGTCGCTTATCGCATCCAAATAATGCTGAAAATCTTCGTTAATTTTGAAAAGATCAAAAATAGTTGAAAATGAAACGAGAAAAAGCCCTCGGAAAAAATCCCACAGCCGGTGGGCATAGGTAGTCACCGCTGAGGCATCAGCGATTTGCTCGAATAATTCACCTAATGTGCCATAGTTCTCAACTTTGTTTAAGTAATTGAGAAGGTTGTATCTTAAAAACGATACGGTGGTGGCAAATACTTGCGCATTGAAGTCATTGCTTTGATCTTTACCGAGTCCAAGCTGCTGTTTGCACTCTTTAAAGCATACTTCTATCGGCCAGCGCTTGGTATATTTCTTTATAATCGTTGAGGCATGCAAATGAATATCGGTACTGAGAAAGGCGACCCATTTTGGCTCTTTTTTCTTTTTGCTGCCTTTGGGCTTGTCAATTTTTGTCAATTTTCGGTTCGCAATAGCCTCTGGAAAATATGATCACCGCTGTCTGATCAGATTGCGGCAATTTGATCGTAACACGTTTTAATAATAGGCTGGTTCTCTTATCTTTTTTTAGCTGAGATTTAACTTTTTTGTAAAGTGCCGAAAGTTTATATTTTTTCCCTTTGTATTCGTATTGAACATTGCTGTCTTTAAGCCGGCAAATGACGTGAATGTTCTTTTTAATGTTGCGGATGCTATTGATCAGTTTGGGCCAGGCATACCAACTATCAAACATCACATAACCGGGTACAATGCCACGGTTGACTGCCGAGCGAACCATCATTAACGGAAGTTCCAGCTTGGTGAAATGTTTGGCTTCAAAGCTTCTTTGGCCGCTGCTTTTCCTTGGGTCACCGATATTTTCTTCAGGGCTTTTGCTGTGCCGCTTTTTGCCGAAGCAGTAAGCAAAATCCAGGGGATAAAATCCTTGAGCGGTGTATAGTCCAAGAGTTACGATGCAATACCCCAATACCGAACGACCTAGGTTCAGAACACCTGATTTCTCGGAGTTTAATCTGAGCCCAATTTGTAAATCATTCGCATTTCAGTTCCCGGGTAGATCGTTTCAGATTCATTCAAAGTTT
>CALZJV010000622.1 GCA_945787595.1 uncultured Desulfobacterales bacterium
GATCCAGATGCGTGCACGGGGTGTTTCACATGCGTCGAGGTATGTCCGCATAATGTGATGTTTGAGCAAAAGAATTCTGATATTCCTGTTAAATGCAATCTCTGCGGGGAATGCGCTCAAACATGCCCGCGAAATGCGATTGTGTTGGTCGAAGAGCAAATTTGAGAACTAGGCCTTTATCGGGTTCTTATTGGGCAACATGTTGTATAAAAATGAAGATTTCAGGTTTCAGCAATTAATAATTTCAAATAACAAATCACAAATACCAAACAAATGGAGTTTGATCTTATTTGAGATTTGGATATTGGAATTTGGAATTTATTTGTAATTTGGTGCTTGTAATTTGTTATTTCCGGTTTATCCGGGTTAGGAAACTAAATCATGTATGGTTATGCAGGTTTTATATTACGCGTCGATTTAAGTAACAACACCGTCCGCAAGGAGCCCCTGGCCGAATCGCTGGTGAAAAACTTCATCGGCGGCAGAGGCTTTGTGGCGAAAATGCTGTATGATGAGCTCCCACCGAATATTGAACCCTTTGATCCGGAGAACATGTTGATTGCCGCTACCGGCCCCCTTACCGGTCATTTCCTGCCGGCCAGCGGGAAGACCCATTTTGCTACCAAATCCCCGGCCACCGGCGGCTATGCCGACAGCAATATGGGTGGACATTTTGGACCGCAATTGAAGTATGCCGGCTATGATGTTCTGGTGATCACAGGAAAGGCGGAGAGCCCCAGCTATTTATTGATCAATGATGATACGGTTGAGATTTGCCCGGCTGCGGAATACTGGGGGCAGGGCTCGATGACGGCGGAGAAAAATTTTAAAGATCAATTGGGGGAGGATTATCAGATTATCACGATTGGACCAGCCGGAGAAAACCTTGTGCGCTACGCCTGTATTTCCCATGATTTCGGACGTCAGGCCGGAAGAACCGGTGTCGGAGCAGTGATGGGAAGCAAAAATCTAAAGGCCATTGCGGTAAAAGGCACCGGAAGTATCCCGGTTGCCGATCTGAAAAAAGCGTATGCAAAAGGCAAAGAAGCCTACCGGCTAGTCAAGGCCAAACCCGGTTTTGAGGGATGGACACCGGAGGGCACCGCCGGTATAACCAACTGGACAAATGAAGTCGGTGTATTCCCGACCCGCAATTTTCAAACCTCCTATGCCGAGCATCATAAGACATCGCTAGGATCGGCATATGTGGAAGGACCTGAATATGAGACCATTGCCCTGTTCGGTGGGAATTGCGTTTTAAAGACCATTGAGGAAGTGGCTTATGCCAATTATTTATGCGATGAACTAGGTATTGACACCATCTCCGCCGGTGTCGTCATTGGATGGGCCATTGAATGTTTTCAGAAAGGGATATTAACCCGTGACGAAATCGGCAGAGAGATCGATTTTTCGGATCTGGATGCCGTTGTTTATCTTTTGAATAAGATTGCCTTACGGGAAGGGATCGGTGACCTGTTGGCCGAAGGTGTCAAGATTGCCGCGGAAAGGACGGGCAACGGCTCGGAGCGATTTGCCATCCACGTCAAGGGCTTGGAGTGGTCGGGCTATGAATGCCGCAATGCCCCCTCGATGATGCTGGCGTACCTGACGGCCGATGTGGGCGCCCATCACAACCGCGCCTGGGTTCTGGGCCACGACGTTGCCGGCGCCTGGACCAGCGTTCATGATCTGATTGCCTCGGGGGGCGGGGATGAAGCGCAGCCCAAGGCGATTGCCAGCGAACGCAGCGCGGAATATGTAATCGCATCCCAGCATAGGCGTTCTCTTTTTGATTCCCTTGGAAACTGCCGGCTTCAAATGATGGAACTGGGCTTTGAGGAAGACCATTACGCCGAGCTGTATTCGTTGATCACCGGTATGACGAAAAGCTGGCAAGATCTGCTGAAAATTTCCGAGCGCATCTGGCATCTTACCCGGGCGTTTTCGGTGCGGGAGATAAACGGCTTCGGCCGGCATCTCGATTTTCCGCCGGCACGATTATACGAAGAACCGATTGCAGATGGACCCAACCAAGGTCATGTTCTTTCCAAAGAAGACATCCAAAACCTGCTAACCTGGTACTACACTGCCAGGGGGTGGAGTGAAAACGGTATTCCAACCAGAGAGACCTTGATAAGTGCCGGTCTGACAGAAGTAGTTGAAGAGCTCGAAAATAGAGGACTACTAAGAGCTGATGGATGATTCGTTGATTAAGTTGATAGGTTGATCAGTTTGTTTTGTTGCCTGATTTAACTTAATCAACCAGTCAACCAGTTACGAAGGAGGTATTAAGATATGGGAAGAATATTTACTCCGACAGAGAACGATTTCGGCAAAACCAATGCGGTGGTGATCGGAGGCGGCATTGTGGGTACAGCGACGGCTTTCTGGCTTGCCAGGGCGGGATTGGATGTTGTACTGGTTGAGATGCGTGACGGCCTGTCGACGTTAACGACCCCCGCATCGGCGGAATGTTTTCGGGCCCAATTCGCTGAGCCGGCCATGGCCGAACTGGCGATACCGAGCATAGAGATGTTCGAGCGTTTTGATGACGTCATCGGCATACCCGGCTACAGTATTTCCATCAAACAGCAAGGATATCTTTTTGTCACCGATAATCCGCAGACGGTCGACGATCTTAAAGAAAATGTGAATCAACAACACCAATATGGTGTGACCGACTCGGAGTATCTAGAACGTGATGAGATCCTTGCCCGATTTCCATTTATTTCTCCCTCTGTTCTGGCCGCAACGTTTCGACAACGGGATGGGTGGCTGTCATGTCATGAGACTACCCAAGGATTTGCCAAAGGGTGTGATGCCAGGTTTTTCATCAATACCAAAACCACCGGGATTCAAACGGATGAGAAAGGGGTGTGCGGGGTGGAAACGGATCGGGGAAATTTTCAAACCCGTGTTGTGGTCAATGCGGCCGGTCCTTTTGCGGCTGAGATTGGGCGGATGGTCAACCTGGAGCTTCCGCTGGAGCCGGTTCGGCGGCAAAAGGTTTACTTGAAGACTTCGGTGGCGATTCCCCAGGATGCCCCCTTTACGGTTGATGTGGAAAACAATTGTTACTGGCGGCCCGAACCCGGGGGTGTGATACTCGGCTGGGTGGATTCGGATGAGCCGGTGAGTCAACCTTCTGAGAAAGTCCATACGGACTGGGAATTTCCGGCCATAAGTCTGGACAAGGTCAAGCGCATGACACCGTTCTTTGAAGACGTCGAAAAAACTGTAAGACAACCCGATATGAATACCTCGGCCGGATTCTACGTCTACACGCCCGATGACCAGCCCTTGATAGGGCCTGTCCCGGAAGTCGAAGGGTTTTATGTTAACTGCGGTTATTGGGCCGGCGTGATGCTCTCTCCCCAAGCGGGCAAGCGGATCGGTGATCTCGTGACCGGCAAGCTGGATCCCAAAGATAATCCGTTACGACCGACACGATTCAAAGAAGGCCACGGGAAAAAGGGGAAGACGCTTATGAGCCATTAATTTAAGGTTGCACTGCCCTTTAGACCTAAACCAATTGGCTCAACCTAGATTAAACCAAATAGCTTGACAAAGTGAACAAAACAAAGTAGTGTTTCAGAAAATCAGTAATATCAGATTTTCAGAAGGAGTTCTATAATGGACACAACCATTCATGTGCGTAAACGAGGCACGCTCACTTTGCCAGCCGAATTGCGAGAGCGATACAAAATCAAGTCAGGGGATACTTTTAGATTGATAGACTTGGACGGAATTTTTGTTTTGACGCCCATGGTTCCAATGGTTCCTGAGCTGGCACGAGAAATCGAGCGTGCTCGACTGGAGGCAGGGCTTAGCGTCGAAGAGATGCTCACGACCCTGCGTGATCAGCGCAAACGTTACGTTGCGGAGAAATATGGCCAAGTCGAGGGATAAGCCTAAGGTCTTCGTGGATGCTGATGTGATCTTTGCCGGTGCCGCTGCACCTACTGAGCATGGGGCCAGTCATGTGGTGTTGCAAATGGGTGAAATCACTCTTATAGACTGCGTCAGTTCTGAGCAGGCTGTGAAAGAGGTTGAGCGAAATCTTGCCGACAAGATTTCTGAAAAGCTGCCCGATTTTCAGTTGTTGGTGAGCCGTTCGTTACGTATTGTCGGTGATCCACAGCCGGGTGACCTCGCTGCATATAAGGGACAAGCGGATCCCAAAGACTTGCCGATTCTTGTCGCCGCCATTAAGGAAGGATGTTCTCACCTGCTGACTTTTAATGTGCGCCATTTCACTCCAACCTCTCCTAAAATCACTGTACAGCCACCGAGTGGCTTTTTGTCGACAGTCCGCAGCCTGCTGGGCATGTTGGAGGATGTTAAGAAATAAACGAGTGTTTGAAATTAAGGAAACGCTCCACCCTGTCTCTTTTTATAAAACAGGCAGACCCCAACAAATCCAACGATCGACAATATTCATTTTTCAATAACGGGAACGGAGAATCCGCTATGCTATTAGGTTTACATACATACAGTCTCCACTTGCACGGCATGGGACAAAACTGGGGCGGGTTCAAACTCCAATGGGAGCCGGTTTGGGACATTTTCGGCCTGATGGACGAGGCCAAGAAGCTGGGACTCGACGGTCTGCATTTGACCGCTGCCGATTTGGGTGCAACCGATCGGGACCATCTGCGAGACGTGCGCCGGGCGGCTGAGGAAAGAGGATTATTTCTGGAGTACAATTTCTCATTGGACGCATCCGAATACGACGATCGTCTGACCCATACCATGGAGGAGGGCATCGCCATCGCGGAGTCGATCGGATCGGATATCGGCAAAATCAGCATGGACGTGCGGAGACCCCATCCCGTATGTGG